>JADDPH010000075.1 GCA_016781925.1 Sphaerobacteraceae bacterium
CTGCCTCCCCTCTCACCCACGATGACGCGCTACCCCATGATCCTTGCGCCCGATAGTCTCTACGAAGCGACCCCGGCGGGGACCTCCAAGCTGAAGGCGGCGCGGAGATCGCCGACGTGGATGCCGTTGTGGTTATGGATGGCGGGGTCGTGGTGGGCGCGGAAGGCGGCGATCGTCGCCTGATCGAGCAATCCCGCTTGCTCCAACACCGCCGCGGCCACGACCCCTTTCGCGCGGGACGAGCCGTCCAGGAGGCGGATGGCGACACCGACGCCGCGCTCCGGCAAGGCCAAGCAGAGGAGTCCTTCGGCGCCGCTCTTGGCGGCGAGGCGGCCGCCCGCGACCTCCATCAGCGTCGTGTCCACCTGGTTCGGGCCAGCAACGTTCGCGGGATGGGTGGTCATGGCAGCCCGAAGGCGATCCAGCGCGGCAGCGTGCTCCCGACCGGCACCGATGGGAACCTGGTGCGGCGCTGCCAGCGCCGAGAAGGCGGTGGCGAACGCTCGGACAGGGGCGCCGAAGGTGGGCAGGCTACATCCGTCGGTGCCAAGGTGGATCTCGGCCTCTGAGACGCGGAGGACCTCGGCCATGATGCCGAGGATGCGGCGCTGCAGTGGGTGGGCGGGATCCAGGTAGGAATCGGTCGGCCAGCCGAGGTGGAGGCAGGTCGCCAGCATCCCGGTGTGCTTGCCCGAGCAATCACACTGAAGGGGCGAGGGGGGGACGAGGCCCGCGACGACTCGCGCGCCTTCGCCACGGTCGTAGGGTACGGAGATACCGCAGCGGAGGGCATCGGGGTCCAGCCCGAGTTTGGCCAGCATCACCGCCACTTGCTCCTGGTGGGCAGGTGAGCCGTTATGGGACGCGCAGCAGAGCGCAAGTTCGGCGGGAGTGAACCCGAAGGCGTCGGCCGCGCCACTCTCGATAAGCGGCACCGCCTGGAACGGCTTGGCTGAGGAGCGGAAGTAGGCGAACCGTTCAGGGTCACCGGCGTGGGACAGTAACTCGCCCGCCGCGTCCACCACCGCAATGACGCCATGATGCACGCTCTCCACCACCCCGCCACGTGTCACTTCTGCCAGGATCGCCGCCACAATCATCCCTCCCGTTTCATCTGGCCTCTTGGTTGGCAACCGTACCAGAACGATTCGTGGCCCGCCCGGACAGGTGGGATGGAACCTGACGGTCGCCACCTCTCGCGGGCGAATCTCTATCCACCCGTCACGTTCGGCACCGTAGCGGCGTTGGCATCGGGGCCGTTGGGGGACTGTCGCCGTGGTATCGTCTGATCGCGGTGATTCCGTCGTCCGCGCTCAACGATGACAGGGGAGCGTGTCGCGCCGATCCGCTCGCTCTGATCGGGAGGAGCGAACCGATGCGGCACCAGATTCAGGATCAGGTGGTCACGGTCGGTGGTGGGACCGGCTCCTTCACGATGCTTTCCGAGCTGAAGAAGGTTGTCCCTCAGCTCTGGGCGATCGTGGCGATGACCGACTCCGGCGGCTCCTCCCGCCGCCTGATGGACGAGTTTGGCCGCCCGCTGCCGCTCGGTGATCTTCGCCAGGCGCTGGTCGCGCTCTCCCGATCCCGCAAGCTCTGGGGCGACATTTTCAGCTACCGTTTCCCAGATGCGCCCACCGGGGTCGTCGGTGGCCACTCTCTCGGCAATCTCATCCTCCATGCCCTGGAGGACCAGAATGGCGGTGACCTGGTCGGCGCGCTGGAGGATGCCGAAGAGGTCCTGAACACCGCCGGCCACGTCGTTCCCGTGACCCTCGGCAGGGCCACGCTCTGCGCCGAACTGCGCGACGGATCGGTGGTTCGTGGCGAGGCAGCGATCGATCGGCCAGGCGACCGTCCGATCCTGCCGATCGACCATGTCTTCCTCGAGCCACCGGTGCAGGCGACGGCTCGTGCCCGAAAGGCGCTTGAGCGCGCCGATAAGGTGTTGATCGGCCCGGGAGACCTATTCACCAGCGTGGTGCCGTGCTTGCTGGTGGAAGGCATCCCGGACGCGATTCGCTCCTGCGATGGAGAAGTCATCTACGTCTGCAACGTGATGACGAAGCGCGGGGAGACCGACGGTTTCTCCGCCGCCGATTTCGTGCGGGAGATCCACCGTTATCTTGGCAGGCGCGTGGATGCGGTGGTCGTCAACACGGCCCCGCCACCGCCCGAGCTGGTAGGGCGCTATGCGGAGGAGGGAGCGGCTCCGGTCGAGCCAGACCTGGCGGCCGTGCGGGCGCTCGTTCCCCGGGTGATCACGGGAGCGTTCGCGACGACGGAGCCGCTGGTTCGCCATGACGCCGAGCGCGTGCTGCTTGCCCTGTGGCCGGAATTGGCTGGTTAGGCCAGCCAGGGAGCGGGCAACAGGGTTGCCCTAGCTCCGTGTAAGGACGCCTGTTCCCAAGCTGCCCGCAAAGGCAGGTATCCGTCACGAACCGGGCCAGCACCTTGGCGTTCCCGCTGAAGGCAGGCCGTTGGGTCGCGCCCCGGCCGGTAGTGGGGGATACCTCCATAGCCAGCTTTCGCCGCCCCCAATGGTCCGCCGGCAGGCGAGAGAAGGCCCATCCCGAAGGTCTGCCTACTAACGGCACCCGGCTTGCGGGCGGGGAGGGTGTTGCTCAGAGGATCGGGGGCGTGCCGCTCGGCGGCGGGCCGATGGAAGCCGATCGGGAGTTGTCTGGACGGAGGACGACCAACCGATGGCGGAGCCCGCAGACGCGGTGTCTGAGGTGTCGTCGGCGCTCGCAGGGGCCACGGCGAACGTAGAACTGCCGGGCCTGGAGCGGGTGCTGACAGGGATCGTGGGACTGGATCAGGTTCTGCGGGGCGGTCTCGTCGGTGGGGGCGCCTACCTCGTCGCGGGACGACCGGGGACCGGCAAGACGACGTTTGGCAACCACCTGGCGCATGCTCATGCGCGGGCGGGTGGTGTGGTCGTGTTCGCAACGGTCCTGGCGGAGACCCACGGCCGGATGCTTGCGCACCTGCGCGGATACCAATTCCTGGCGCCGGAACTGATCGGCCATCGCATCCACTACGTGAGCGTCTACGACGAGCTGACGGAGAACGGGCTTCAGGGCGTCCTGACCCTGTTCCGACGGCTCGTCCGGGAGCGTCAGGCGACGCTGCTGGTGGTCGATGGAGCCGGCCTGCTGGAAGATTTGGCGGCGACCCAGATGGAGTACCGTCGTTTCACCCAGGAATTGCAGAGCCATCTGGACGCCCTCGGTTGCACCTCCCTTCTGCTCGCAAACCGTGGTCCGGACGACACCCACATGGTCGGCACCCACTTGGATGGGATTCTGCTGCTGGCCAACGATCAGGTCGGAGCCCGGGACATCCGCAGCCTGCGCGTGGCCAAGCTGCGCGGTGCCGCCCATCTCGGCGGGCGCCACGAGTTCGCTATCACCGAAGCGGGCATCGAGGTCTACCCGAGGCTGGAAAGTCTTCCCCCCCGAACCGCAGGGCCTGCCCTCGTCTCTGAGCGGCTCCGATTCGGGGTGGAAGCTCTCGACGGCATGCTGGGCGGCGGACTCCTGCCCGGCTCGAACACGCTCGTGCTGGGTTCCCCAGGCACCGGCAAGACCCTCCTCGGGTTGCACTTCGTCGCGGAAGGAGCCCGGCGGGGCGAGCGCGGAATGCTCGTTGGCTTTCAGGAGGCGCCATCCCGCCTGGTTGAGAAGGCGGAGGCCGTCGGTCTGGACTTGGGCCGGCACGTTTCCGAGGGCACGGTCCGGATCATGTGGGACCCTCCGGTGGAGATGCCGATCGATGCCTGGGCGCAGCGCCTGTTCGCCGAGGTCGACACCCACCACCCCCGGCGGTTCTTTCTCGACTCCCTCAACGACGTTCAGCGGCTAATGCTCGAGCCGGAACGCCTGTTCCCATTTATCACCGCCCTAACCAACGCGCTGCGCGCGGCGGGCGCGACCTCCCTGCTCTCCGTGGAGGCCGGGACGATCCTCGGCCCGGAGTTGACGGTGCCCATTCCGGCGGCTGCAACGACGGCCGACAACGCCATGCTCCTGCGCTACGTCGAGCTTCGCTCGCAGCTCCACCGCCTCATCTCGATCATCAAGGTACGGGAAGGTGCCTACGACACCGCGATCCGCGAGTTCCAGATCGGCGACCAGGGCATCGAGGTGGCGTCCACGTTCAAGAGCGCCGAGGCGGTGCTTACTGGCGTGGCCCGTCATGTGGCAGCAGGCGACCCCGGTGGCAGGGGTGGCCGATGAGGGCAGCGAAGAAGATCCTGGTCGTCGACGATGAGCCGACGATCCGTGACGTGGTGGTCGCCCTGCTGGAGGATGAGGGGTACGCCGTGGTCGCGGCCCACACTGGGCTGCGGGCACTGGAGCTTCTGCCATTGGAGCGACCGGATCTAGTGATCATGGACGTGATGATGCCGGGGCTGGACGGCCGTGAGGTCTTCCGGCGGATGCGAGAGAGTCGGAACGGCCACGCGCCGCCGGTTGTGATGATGAGCGCCGCGGTCGGCCGCGATCTCATCGATCCCAGCGTGGCCGCCTTCCTGCCGAAGCCATTCGACCTGACCCACCTGCTGGACACCATCGAGCGGGTCCTGGCGCGGCAGGGGTAGATGCGGTCCGGGAGTGGAGCCGCCGAGATGATCGGCGGCGGGCCGGACGGGATTCAGATGGCGGTACTGAAGGAGCGGGACCTGGGGCGGGCGCTCGCGTTCTACCTGGATCTGCTCGGGTCGGCGCCGATCTCGCCGCTGGAGCGGAACCGCGCACCAGGGATGATACGGGGTCCGGACGGGTCATGACCACACCAGGTCCTACCCAGCCGCACGGTGTACGTTGATGCCCTGGACGGCAACGAGGTCGGTTTGCTCGCGCCAGCGGGCTATAAGACGGGACAGCCGGCGGGAGGGTTGGATGCAGGTCTATCTGGGCGGCCCGATGTTCGTGGCGGCGGAGGTGGTCTACAACCTGGCGTTAGCGCGGCGGCTGCGGGAGCATGGGTTCGCCGTCTATTGCCCAAACGAGAGCGAGCCGATCAACGACAAGACCCGGACGGACATCACCGGCCAGAAGATTTATCAGGCCGACATCGAAGCCCTAGAAGCCTCCAATGTCTACCTGTGTCAGGTCAGCGAGGACTCCGGCACGATGTGGGAAGCGGGCTACTTTGACTGCCTCGCCCGGCACGTAGATCCAGCCCGCTACTACGGGGTCATCGGCCTCGCGACGGACATGCGCCTGCGCACCCTCCCCGACCCTGCCAAGGCCGGACCCGACAACCAGGCCGGTTACGTCAACCAGTTCGTCGTCGGCGGGCTGCAGGGGTCCCTCGGGATCGTCCTGGACGAAGAGGCATTGATCGAGCGCCTCCTCCAGATCCGGAGCGACCGCGAAGAGGCGTGAGTGCGCCCTGTCGGGTTGGATTCGATTCCTGTTTGGTCATCAGATAACTGGAACACAGCTACTGCTGGCGGCGGCCATTTGCTCGTGCCGTGTCGCAGCCGATCCGTCTGTCGGGTAATCCTTCCCTCGGGCGTCAGCATGTCCGTGCATTCCACCGCTCACCCCTCGACGTCCCTCCCGCGCTCAGGCTCGGAGGGAGGTCGCGGCAGACCAAGCATCAACCGGGTTCGAATCAGTCCGCTGCCACGGCAGACTGCAACACCGATAGGGCCTGTCGGAAATCCGCTTCGAGGTCCGCGATGTCCTCGATGCCGACGGAGAGGCGGATCAGGTCTGAGCCCTCCACGGGCCAGATCAGGCTGCCACACTCGCCGAGGCTGACCGCCAGGGTTGGAAGTCGGAGCGCGTTGAGGAACTGGCCGGTGCCGGCCGGATCACGCAGGGCAAAGGCGAGCATCCCACCGAACCGCTCCCCGTCCCCGACCAGCGCCCGAGCGACCGCGTGCCCCGGATGGGTAAGGAGGCCGGGGTAGTGCACCGTGGCCACAGCCGGGTGGGCAGCGAGGAGGGCTGCCAGGCGGGCGGCATTGGCGCTGTGCTCACGCATCCGTAGCGGCAGCGTCTTGACCCCGGCCAACAGGGTCCAGGCCGCGAACGCGCTCATCGCCCCGCCGAGACGGGACACGGTCCGCGCGATGGGGGTGACGACCTCAAGGGATCCGCAGGCCACCCCACCCAAGATCTGGCCGTGGCCGGACAGGTACTTGGTCGCGCTGTGGATGACCACGTCCGCGCCGTGCTCCAGGGGCCGGCAGAGCGCCGGCGAGAGGAACGTGTTGTCCACCACCAGCTTCACGCCCCGCCGGCGGGCAAGCGCGGCCAGCACCCCGAGGTCCGCCACCCGGAGCGACGGGTTGGAGAACGCCTCGCAGTAGATCGCCCGCGTGGACGGGGTCATCGCTTTTTCGACCGCCTCCAGGTCGGACACGTCGACCAGCGTAACCTCGGCGCCGTGACAAGGGAGATCGTCGCGGAGAAAGGCGCGGGTGACGGCGTAGACATCGGCAGAGGTGACCAGATGGCCACCTCCGGCCAGCAGGTGGAGCAGGGTCGCGCTGACAGCCGCCATTCCGGTGGCGGTGGCGACGGCAGCCTCCGCTCCCTCCAGATCCGCCAGTTTGACCTCCAGGCAGCGGACGGTCGGGTTGCCGTCGCGGGCGTAGAAGAAATGGGGGGCCGTTCCACTACGGGCGGCTTCGAGCTGCTCGTAGGTGTGGAAGGCGTAGGTGGCGTTCTGGTAGATCGGTACGCCGTGGGCACCGGTGGTCGGGTCAGGCGCCTCACCGGCATGGACGCTACGGGTCGTGAAGCCATGGCGAGCGGGCATGAGGATCTCCGGGAGCAGCGAATCAACGACGTACTCTGGACTATACCCCAGGCTTGCAGCGCGGCTCGTTGGCGTGACGGGGCCGTTTCGGCGGATCGGAGCGTCCGGGTGAACGCCGAGCGGCCGGAGCGTCGTCGCTCCTAGCTCCATGTCCGTCGGTCTGTTCAGCTCCAGTCTCTGTGGCGCGCCCATCTCTGCCCCGTCGCCGGGATCGATCAAGCCACGACGCCCGGATCATCCCGGTGCCACCCGGCTGCCAGACTACTCGTGAGCCAGTGCAGGCTGCCGCGACCGTTGTTCAACGCGGGAATTGGGACCTTCCCGTAGAATGCGGCCTCGGGTCCAACCAGAGTGGATACCTGTGGAGAGAGCGCCGATCGCAGCAGGGTCGGGGCACCGGGTCCCGGCGCTCACCACGGCAGATGGATGGAGGACAACCGCATGGGGTGGTGTGGGGTTAAACGGTCGGCGGACCGGGCTCGGGTGATTGGAGCGGTGCTTCTTCTGGTGACGGTGGTGGGGCCGTTTGGGCGCCCCAGCCCGATCGCCGCTCAGGGCGGTGAGGATCGGCTGACGGGCGAGACGAGTTACGAGAGCCCGCTGTTTGGCTACACGGTGGAGTGGAACGACCCGTGGGTGGTCGAGTCCGCGCTGAGCGTCGAGCCTGCCGAGTTGGACACATTGCTCCTCGCGAGCGATGAGGCTTCCCTTGCCGTCGTCGGCTCAGGCGACCGCCCGAGCCCGGCGGAGGCACTGGAGATGTTCGTCGACGGCCGTCGTGAGACCACCCCGGACCTGGAGGTGATGGACCAGGATGCGGAGGCTGAAATCCCGTCGGTGACACTCGCTTATACCGCCTCCAGCGCCACAGGTGGTGGCGACGGGTCGGTTCGGGAGTACGTGGAGGTCCGGGCGCTGGACCAGCCCGACTCGGCTCTGATCATCGCGTTCCGGGCACCCGAGGAGGGTTTCGACACGGCGTTGACCGACATTCAAGCCGCGGTCACCCTCGACGACGATCCGGTCTTCGCCCATGTCGAGCAGGAGCAAGCCGAGGAGACGCCCGAGGCAGACATCGACGCGGACGCTGAGACGCCGGAAGCAGAGGCCGACGCGGATCCCACCGCAGCGACTGAGGCAACCGAACCGACGGACGATCAAGGGAGCGACGCGGCTGACGGCGACGAGGAGCCGCTCGATGTCGCCGCGATGACGCTTTTGCCCTCCGACCTCAAGGATCGGGGTTTCGTCGTCGACAGCGGGAGCCGCCTTTCCCTCCAGGAGGCGGCACAGGCTGCGTCCGAATATCGCGGCGGGAATGACCGCGACACCGAGGACTTCGCGGATGCGCTGGAAGAGGCTGGCTTCCAGACCTACTACATCGAGCGCCTCGCTCGCCTCGACGAGGAGGACCCCTCGGCCTACGCCCGCGTCATTGGCTCGTACGTCATCGAGTATGACTCGGCCGACGGCGCGGCCGACGGACTTGCCCTGCTGGAAGACGAGGAGGGCATCGAGTCTGCTGAAGATGTGCGGGGGCAGAGGAGATCGGTGACGAATCGGAGATCACCCGCGACCGTGGCCGCACCACCGATGAGGAGGGGGTCCGCTACGAGAGCCTGGACCTGACCTTCCGGCTCGACAACCTGGTCGCAGGCGTCAACATCACGGACTACGCGGGGGAGGACCCGACTGTTGAGGAGGTCGAGGTGCTCGGCGCAGCCCTTCTCGACCGGATCGAGACGGTGCGCGAAAACGGATCAGCCGAGTTGGGGCTGCGAGCCCTCCGGCTAGCGCCGGACGAGGACGCCCCCTTCTCGTACGAGGACGAGAAATACGACCGCCGCGAGGGCGAAACCGTTCCACTCCCCGGTGAGAGCGAGGAAGACTTCGAGGCCCGGGAATCCGAACTGCCCGGCGCGACCGACATCTACGACCTGGAACAGGTCATCGACCTGGACGACGGGGAGGCGGCGGACAACCCGTATTACACGTCCCGCATCGTTCACTTCGAGGACCCGGACGACGCCGAAGCGTTCTTTGAGACGGTCGTTGACGGCTTTCTGGACAACCCCGGGCCCTATCAAAACGCGGAGCGCCTCGACGACATCCCCGCCGTTGGCGACGCAGCCGATGGCTTCTCCTATGAGTTCGAGGTCAACGAGAACGTCAATATTGCCGGCAACCGCATCTACGCCCTGGTCGGTACCGACGTTGTCTTCGTCCAGGTAGACGCCGCCGAGGCACCGACCGGCGCCGTGGCGGATCTGATCGAGGCCCAAGTCACGTGCCTGGAGGACGGCGGCGCCTGCGAGGCCGTGGCGATACCTGACGAGTTGCTGGCCACGCGCGGCCTCTCCTCCGACGATGCCGACACCCCGGTCGCGGAGGAGGAGACGCCGGCGACGGGACTGAACGACCTGGACGATCCGGAGCCGACAAGCGAGAGGGACGCCGAGGAGACGCCAATCGACCGGGAAACCCCGGAGCCGAATGAGACCCGGGAGGCCGCCGGTGGGGTGGATGGCAACAGCTATACCAGTCCCAACTTCGGCTACACCGTTTCCTGGGACCCCGACATCTGGGAGGTTGAGGACGAGTCATCGGAAGACGGGCACGACCAGCTTCGGCTCGGCGATCCGATCAACACCGTCTATCTCAGCGGTGTCGAAGGCTTTGGCGGTGATCCCGCTGCCTGTCTCGAAGGCACCTCTGACGCCTTAGATGACGGCGAGGGGGTGAGCAACTATCGCCCGGCTGAAGATCGCAACGGGAATTCGATCGGGGCTGAGAGCCAGGACCGTGCCTTCGCCCAGTACGAGTTGACCCTCACCAACGACGACGGTGATCGCGTGCGCATCACCAATTACGTCGAGTGCCGCGTTCTGGTGCCGGACGAAGCCGTACTCGCGATCGTCTATATCGTGGCGACTGACGAGTTCGAGGCTCAGTTCCCGCTTGTCGAAGATCTGCTCGATGCCATCGAGATCCGGGAGGCTCGCTGAGCGCCTGACGACCTGGCCGGGAGATGGAGGCAACCGAACCTGTTGAGGGGCCAGGGGTGCTTGAGCGGTCGTGTCCCACTCCGTTGAATGGGTCGCCGCCCGAGGGCGGGAGAGACTGTCCGAGGCGACCGGCTGGCTCGGACGGCGAGGAGGGTGGTCACCCTCCAGCCAGCGAATGGAAGGGAAGGGTGCGGCTCTTCACGCGACCGTGTTCTTTTTGTGACGGGATCGCGATGCCGACGTGACACCCGCCGCCTATCTTGATTTCAGGAGATCACGACACCACGCGGACCCAGCGGGCGGCGGTGCCCCAAGCCCCCAATCGGATCCCAACCACCCTCTTCTCTCCCCCTCCCTCCCCCTTCCCACGACCCCGGGCGGCCGGCCGACAGGCCTGGACCCCGGGGTCGCTTTACATCCGCCACTCCTCGGCATCATCAGCGGCAGGGACAGTGGGCCATCGGTGGATCATGCCTATGCCGGAGCAGATGGGATAAGCGGTAGAGCGGTACGACGCGCCGTCTCGATTACCGCTCCACTTCAAGGCCCACCTCGGGGATCGGCGGCAGCGCCGTTTGGTAGAGCCAGGCGTCGAAGAAGGCATCGAGGTCCTGGCCACTGGTCTGCTCGGCCACGGCGATGAAATCCTCCGTTGTGACGGTGCTATGGCGGTACCGCTCGGTGTAGGTCCGCAGCGTTTGAAAAAACAGATCGTCACCCAGGCGGAGGCGGAGCGCGTGGAGCGTCAGCCCGCCGCGTCCGTAGACGGCGCCCCGGAAGAGGCCGTCCGGGCCGGGATCGCCGATAGTCACAGGTTGCAGCGCGGGCGGCGGTAAGTCCAGCTGCTCCAGCGCCTCCGCAGCCGGTCGGTCCTCCAATTCGGCTTTCGCTCTCACCCCGAGCGCCTTCAGCGCGTCCTCCTCGGAGATGAGCCCGGGAAAGGCGTCTAGCACCAGGTCCACCAACTCCCGCGCGTTCATCTCCTCCAGCGCCGCGCGGTCGTGCAGCCGGTCCCGTGCGGCCAGCAGGGCGTACCAGCGACGGATCTGCTCGTCCCGGTCACTGACGCCCCGGGAGTGTTCTGTCCAAAGCCACTCCCCGTACGTCGCGAATCCCTCGTTCAGCCAGATGTCCTGCCAGCGCTCCAGACCGACGCTATTGCCGAACCACTGGTGCACGAGCTCGTGAGCGACGATGAATTCGGCGGTAGCATCCCGTCCGTGGGTCGACAGCGTCTGGGTTTCCAGCGCGGCGCCCAGGGCCTGGTCGACGACTGTCGCGCCGTAGGCCTCGAACGGATACGGCCCGAACACGGAGTCGAAGTAGTCGATCATCTCCGGCAGGCGGTCAAAGGAGGCACGGTCCGTGGCGGGGATGGCACGGGCGAAGTAGTTGCGAATCGGCAGCCCGGCTGGTCCCTCGGCGGTCGCCTCGTCCAACTCAGCGATGTGGAGCGGAATCAGGTAGCCGGCCACCGGATCTCGTGTTTCCCAAACGAATGTCCGGCTATCGCCATTGTCCGTAGTGCGTTGAAGCGTGCCGATGGACGCCACCTCGTACGGCTTGGGGACGGTGATCCGCAGGGTGTAGGTGGCTTTGTCCGCGGGATGAGCGTTCGCCGGGTACCAGGTTTCGGGACCGGCGGGCTCACCAAAGACGAAGATCTCGTCAGGTTCGGCGGTCCAGCCGCCGCCAAAGGGACCCTCCCCGCGACCCGGTGGACCCGCGTAGGCGACCAGGACGGTGAAGTCAGCACCTCTCCCGAGGGGGGAGGTCGGCGTCACCGTCAACTCGCCACCAGAGCGATCCTGCTTGGCCGCCTTACCGTCAACATCGACCCGGGAAATGGAGGGGCCGGTGAAGTCGAGAGCGAATGCTGCGAGGTCCTGGGTCGCCCGCGCCTCGATGGTTGCGGTCGCATCGACGAGGTTTTTTGCGACATCGACGGTCATTTCAATGGTGTAGTGCTCAACGTCGTAGCCGCCGTTGCCCATGAGAGGGAAATAGGGATCACCGATCCCCTGGTTCCCCTGGGTGGCAACCTGAGCCGCGGTCGACCCGACTCCGAGCATCCAACTCGCAACGACGAGCATCGCCCAGCGCACAGCTTGACGGGTCATCCGGGTCCTCCTGCCTGTCGTAGGACCACCCGAAGCTCCACCAGCCCGGAGTTCCGGGAGCGTCCGAGGGGTTCGGAGTATGGCATCGCTGATTCCTGCAGGCCCAGGACTCCGCCGCTTCGTTACTCGGAGGAGCCGTCCCGCTCGATGGCAAAGTAGTCGGTGAGCGAGCCGTCGTCGTTCTCGCCCCGCCCCTGATAGGTCATCCCGACCTTCTCCAGAACCCGCTTTGACGGGTCGTTGGCGGGCTTCACAGTCGCCTCGATCCGGGTCAACCCGCAGCGCTCGAACCCGAACGCCACAGTCGCCCGGACGGCTTCGGTCGCTTAGCCCCGCCCCCAGAAAGAGGGTGCAAAGGCGTAGATCACCTCCACGATGCCGGGACGGTCGGGCGGTCGGGCGAACCCGCAGAACCCGATCATGCGGTCGTCCGGCTTCGCCATCACCGCGAAGCAGCCGTAGCCGCGCGTCCGGTAGTTGGCCTCGGAAATTTCCATCCAGGCCCGGGTCTGCTCCCGCGAGAGCGGTTGGCCCTCGTCCATGTAGCGCACGATCTCCGGGTCACCCGTGAGCGCGGCGAAATCGTCCAGATCATCCGGGCGTATCTGCCGGATGACGAGCCGGTCGGTTTCAAACACCTTCACTGACATCCTCCAGATGCTGATAACGGTCGCCCGGGCAGAAGAGGGAGGCGGGGGTCTTGCACCCGCGCACTTTACTCCCAGGAGACAATCAGTTCCTCAAAAGGCCGGCGGTCCCGGCGAACCGGATCCTTCGCGGCGTATCCGACCGGAAGCAGGGCGTGGGGGGTGAGCGCGGGCTTCAGCCCAAGGGTCTCCCGCACCACGTCCGGGCAGAAGAGCGGGGCGCACATCCAGCCGGCGTCGAGACCCGCGGTGTAGAAGGTCAGGAGCAGGTTCTGGATCGCCGCGCCGAGACTCTGGATCGCCATGGTGGTCTCGGCCGCCTGGCGGTCGGGGTCGGGATAGATGTCCAGGTCCGCCAGGTAGAGGCAGGGCACGATCAGGACCGGCGCCTGGTGGAGGCGCTGGCGGCTCTTCTCCAGGCGGATCCGCACGATCTCCTCGCCCTGCCCGTCCAACGTCAACTGCTCCCGCCAGGTGGCGGCCATCGCCGCCGCCAAGGCGGCGCGCCGAGCGGGGGCCTCCACGACGGCGAACCGCCACGGCTGCCGTCCGTGGGGGGAGGGAGCCCAGCCCGCCGCCGCGATCGCCTGCTCCACGAGGTTGCGCGGAACGGGCCGGTCCGTGAACGCGCGCACCGAGCGGCGCCCACGGACCAGGGACGCCAGATCACCCGGGCGCAGCGGCTCAGCCTCTGCCTCAACGGAGGATGAGCCGTCCCCGCGCCAGGACGCGGCCGTGAGGCCAGCAATCCGGATCAGCGGCCGGGTGTCGATGGCCATTCCGTGGTACTGCGGGTACTTGGCCCGCAGCGCCGTAACCGCCTCCGCGTGCCCCTCCTCGCCCGGGGACACCACCGTGGCCCGGCCGCGCAGCCGGACCCAGGCGAGGTTGCGCCACTCCTCCGCGTACTCATCGACCACCAGCGCGACATCCGGTCGCTCACGGATGTGGCGGACCCGAGCCAGGTCGGCGTCCGGCACGGTCTTCGGCTTCTCGTCCAGCGCCGAGACGACCACCGGCTCCCCGCCGTGCTCAATCAGGGCGTAGCAGATCGGCACCACCGCGGGTGCGCTCGACTCGCTCACCGTGGCTAGCCGCCCGACCCGGCGCTCCCCGACAAACCGGAGTTCTGGGGGGGTTGGTGGTCGTCCCGGTCGGCTCCCGGTTGGCAGATCCTGACGCGGAGCTCTGGTAGCGGTCATCATGCATCCTGTGGGGTCCGAGATCGGAGCGGGAGATGCGACCACACCCGTCACTGGTCGCGGGTCGTCGGGATCACGTACTCGTCCGGGCGGGGGGTCCAGGCCGGAAGGTCCGGCGCGAGACCGTAGCGCGCGGTCAGGCCGTAGAGGTAGATCGCTGCCGGCTCGTCCCGCAAGACCTGGCCGAGCTGCCGGTAGGTCTCCGCACGCTTCGCCGGGTCGGTTTCGACGGCCGCCGCGTCGATGAGCGCCTGAGTGGCGGGGTTCGCGTGACGGGAGAGGAAGCCCTGTCCCTTGGCAAAATCGGGTGCTGCGACGACCAGGTTCAGCAGCGTGTACGGGTCGAAGAGGGGGCGCCAGGTCGCGAAGCGGAGCGGGGCGGCGGCCGGATCCCCCCACGTCTCGTTGAACCGGGCCGTCTCCACCGCCTGCACCGTGACGCGGACGCCCGCCTCGCCGAGTTGGCCGGCGATGGCCTCGACCACGTCGGCGTGCTCCGCGCTGGCGTACTCCAGGGTCGTCTCGAAGCCGTCCGGGTAGCCCGCCTCGGCGAGCAACGCCAAGGCACGATCCGGATCATACGCGTACGGTGACACGGCCGGGTCGTGGCCGAGGCCACCCTCGACGAAGAAGTTCGCGAGCCGCGTCCCGCTGCCGCCCAGCAGCGCCGCCACGATCGCCTCCACGTCCACGGCGTGGTTCAGGGCCTGCCTCACCCGCGCGTCGGAAAAAGGAGCTACATCCGTGGGGATCCGCACCCAGGCCGAGCCCGAGACCGGAAAGATCGCGACTCGCGCCCCGCCCTCCTCGACCGCCGCGACCTGATCCACCGGCACGGCGCGGACGAGGTCCGACGTGCCGGCAAGGAGGTCTGCCACCCGGGTGGACCCTTCGGGCACGAACCGGTAGGTCGCCCGGGCAGCGATGGGTCGCCCCTTGGGAAGCGCGTAGCCTTCGTTTGCCTCCAGTTCCACCCCCTGCCCACGCTGCCAGCCGACGAACCGGAACGGCCCGGTGCCGACCGGCTGTCCCGCGAGGTCGCCGCCAGCCGCGACGTACCCCGGCGGCAGCATCACGAGCCAGGCGGCCATCTGGGCCGGCAGCCACGGGGCGGGCCGGGCGAGGTGGAGGCGGACCGTGTGGGGATCGACCTCCTCGACCCCCGCGATGGTCGTCTCGTCGAAGAAGCTCTTGACCTGGGAGTCGACGGCCGGGTCGGCCAGATGCGCCACGGAGACCGCGACCGAGCGGGCGTCAAACGGCTCGCCGTTGTGGAAGGTCACGCCCTGGCGCAGCTTGATCTCGTAGGTCAACGGGTCGGTCGCCGTTAGCGACTCCGCCAGAAGGGGCTCAAGCGTCCCATCAGGCGCGTACTGGACCAGCGCGTCGTAGACGGAGTGGACGATTGACCAGCCATTGGCCTCGTAGACCAGGGCCGGATCGAGCGTCTTCGGCTCGTCGGGCAGGTCGATCGTGACCTCCCCGTCCAGCGGCCCTGGGGTCCCCTGCGCCCCGACGGGTAGCACCAACCTTGCTCCACCATACGCCACCTTCGGGAGCGCTAACCCCAGCCCACCGACTCCCGCCCATCGCAGCAGCGTTCGCCGGTTCACCGGGCGTCGGATCTCGTCCGCCATCAGTTCCACTCCTTGATCAATAACGCTTGTTCGCGTCGTCACGCTGACCTCCTGGTTCGCGGTGTATCGGGTCGATGTCGTTTCGTCCGCACGTGGTTATCGAGCCTCGGGATCGAGAAGATCTCGAACGCCGTCCCCGAGCAGGTTGAAGCCGAGGACCGCAAGGGCGATCGCCAGTCCGGGAATCGTGGAGACCCAGGGCGCGGCCAAGAGTGACTCCCGCCCGCTCGCGACCATTCCACCCCAGGTGATCGTGCCCGACGG
>JADDPH010000078.1 GCA_016781925.1 Sphaerobacteraceae bacterium
CGTTGGTGACCTTCTTCACGACGTCGTCGACCTTGTCTTTGACGTCGGCGAGGGCCTGCTTGCCCTTCCCAGTCGCCTGGTCAGTTTGGCCCTCGCTCTGGGTCTGTTCGTCGCCCGTCAGCTCGCCGAATGCCGACTTGCCACGACCCGTCAGTTCGTCGACGTTCCCCTCGATCCGGTCCCGGCTCTGATCGGTCATGGTCGTGTCCTCCTTGGTGCGTGACGGAGCGCCGCCATGGTTGGCGTCACATTCATACTCCTTGCAACCCCGGTGCCAGGAATCCATCGAGGCGCACCGCCCGTCCCCTAGGTAGCCTTGGGGGCGTAGAGGTGAGCCGCCCGAGCAATCCCTCACGCCACTTCTTCCGTACCAATTGATGCAGAGGAGAGCAGCCACGACGCCTGTGTGCCCCGCGCTCAGTGACCAGTTTGGCCCCGCTCCGTGTGGAAATGCACAGAATGCCTGTGCAATTTATTGACAAACGTTACGGGGTCTCATAGACTACGCCTCGTTGAACGGTTGACGCGGTCTCCCGTGGTTAGGGAGCACAGTGGCGAACCCAGTACGACGGCAGCGGCAAGAATGGCCCTGCTGTGAGGAGATCGGTGATGAAGTTCGCCGCCCGTGATGGCTCCACCGCCCGCACCCTCGCCGTCACCGCCGCCCCGGGATTGCGCCGCACGGCCCCCGCGTTCGCCCGGAGCGTCGAGGCTCCAGCCGCCCCGCGCCTAGGGTCAACTGAACGCCGGGTGCGTCTCGGTAACGGGACCGGCAGCGACGGCTCCGGCGAGGGGCAGAGCGGCGCCCGGCTCCGTCAGCAGCGCCCCAGCACCGTCTCCTACGTCAAGGGTCAGGAGATCTTCTCCCCTGGCAAGGGGGGTGGGCTGGTCTACATCGTCCGCTCCGGCTGTGTCCGTCTTTACAAGACGCTGCCGGACGGCCGCTCGATCAACCTGGGACTCCTCGGTCCGAACACGATCTTTGCCCAGGAAGATGCCTACGACGGCCTCGCCACGGGTACGACCGCCCAAGCCCTGGTGGACGCCACCCTCTCCGTCGTCGAGACCGACGACCTCGCCGGCCTGATCGCCGACTCCCCGGAGCTCGCCTCCGCCGTCGTCACCGGCATGACCCGCCGCCTCACCGAGCTGCAGACCCTGGTCGAGCACCTGCTGGTGCGCGATACCTCTGTCCGCCTGGTCGCCACCCTGCTCAGCCTCGCCACCCGCTTCGGGCGCCCAACTGCCGATGGGATGACGGCGATCGCCCTGCCGCTGACCCACCAGAGCCTCGCCAACATGATCGGCTCGAACCGCGTCACCGTCACCCGCAAACTGCTGGAATTGCAGGATGACGGGGTAGTTCGCTCTCTGGGCCGCAACGCGATCGCGGTCGACCCGGAGAAGCTGCGCCAGTACGCCCAGACCGCGAGCGCGGCCAAGGACTCGGAGTAGGCGCCAGAGGCCAGACGCCAGTACCAGACGCCAGACGCCAGGCGCCAGAACGATGGTAGGGGCGACGCAGGCGTCGCCCGTTCCCCACCTGATGCGCTCCGATGCGACCGGACAGACCATCCGCCAGAGGGTGGCGAATGCCCATCTCCGGCGCCGGACCCGACCGGGAGAAGGAAACACCCATGGCAAACGAACAGACCCCCATCTCCCTTGACCGTGAGATCATCGGTGCGGGTTCAGTGACCGGCCGCATCTTCCTCACCGGCGCGACCGGCTACGTGGGCGGCAACATCCGGGATGCGCTCGCTGGCCGGCCGCTCCGACTTCTGGTCCGCGACAAAGCGGCCGCCGCCCATCTGGCCGGCACGGACGTGGAACTGGTCGAAGGCGACGTCACCCGGCCGGAGACTCTGCGCGGCGCCATGGACGGCTGCGAGGCGGTGATCCACCTGGTGGCGATCATCGCCGAGGAGGGCGGGGTTACCTTTGACGGCGTGATCCGTCAGGGGACCGTCAACGTGGTGGCGGAAGCCCAGCGGGCGGGAATCCGCCGCTTCGTCCACATGAGCGCCTTGGGCGCCACCGACGACCTTCGCTACGCCTACATGCAGGCCAAGTGGCGGGCGGAGCAGGCGGTCAAGGACTCCGGCATCCCCTGGACCATCTTCCGGCCCTCGGTCGTCTTCGGCCCCGGCGACGAGTTCATCAACGCCCTGGCTGGGGTGGTCAGAAACTTCCCCCTCATCCCCGTCGTCGGCAATGGCCAGAGCAAGTTCCAGCCCGTCTCCGTGCGCGAAGTCGCCGAAGCCTTCGCCAAGGCCCTGGACGACCCCGCGGCCGTCGGCCAGACCTACGAGCTGGGCGGCGCCCAGGTCTACACCTACGAGGGGATGCTGGACGCGATCGCCGCCAAGCTGGGCAAGAAGAAGCCGAAGGCGCACGTCCCCGTCGCGCTGATGATGCCGGTGGTCAAGCTCTCCAAGCCGCTCCCGAAGGCGCTCCGCCCCCCCGTCACCGTGGAACAGCTCAAGATGCTGGCCCTCGACAACTGCACGGACCAGAACGCCACGCCGCAACTCCTCGGCCGCCCACCTCTCCGCCTCGAGGACGGCATCGACTACATCCTCCCCGGCGCACGGTAGACGCCAGACGCCAGATGCCAGTGCCAGTGCCAGTGTCAGACGCCAGACGCCAGTACCGGACGCCAGACGCCAGATCGAAAGTAAGCGCAATGCCTGCTACGCCCAACCCCCAACGCGGCCGTGATCCGGTTTGGGTCGCGGTCCACAACGTACCCTGACCACTGCCGTCTGACACTGGCGTCTGGCACTGGCGTCTGGCGTCTGGCGTCTAACCGTTACCGGTAGCTCGCCGCCTGCAACTCGAAGAGGCTGGCGTAGCAGCCGCCGAGCAGCATCAGTTCCTCGTGGGTGCCTTGCTCCAACAGACGGCCGTGCTCCAGGACCAGGATCCGGTCCGCTATCCGGGCGGTCGAGAAGCGGTGGGAGATGAAGAGGGCCATCCTGCCTTCCGTCAGCTGCTTGATCCGGCTGAAGAGGTCGTGCTCGGCCTGCGCGTCCAGCGCCGCGGTCGGCTCGTCCAAAATCAGGATCTGGGCGTCCCGCATGAACGCCCGCGCCAGCGCCACCTTCTGCCACTCGCCGCCGGACAGCTGGTGCCCGCCGTCGAACCACTTGCCGAGCGTCGTCCCGTACCCCTCCGGCAACCCCGCGATCACCTCGTCCGCGCCGGAGCGAGCCGCCGCCGCCGTGATCGCCGCGTCGTCCGCGACCCGGTCCACGTTGCCGACCCCGATGTTCTCCCCAGCGCTGAACTGGTACGTCGCGTAGTCTTGGAACATCATCCCGAACTCGCGCCGCAGCTCCGCCGGGTCGTACTCCCGCACGTCCCGCCCGTCGATCAGCACCTGGCCGCCGTCCGGGTCGTAGAGGCGCCCGAGCAGCTTCACGATCGTCGTCTTCCCGGCCCCGTTGCGGCCAACCAACGCGACCGTCTCCCCCGGTGCGATGGTGAAGGAGACATTATCCAGCGCCGGAACATCGTTGCCCGGGTAGCGGTAGGTGAGGTTCCGGAACTCGATCCCCTGTTGGAACGGCCGTCGCACCGGGACGGGGTTCGCCGGCTTGGCGATGGACGGCTTCCGCTCCAGCAAGTCGTACAGTGTGGAGAGGTAGAGCCCGTTCTCGTAGATACCCTGGAACCCACCGAGGATCCCCTGGAACGCTCCCTGGGCCTGGGTCGCGGCAGAGGTAAAGGCCGTCAGTTGCCCAATATTGACGCTGCCGCGCAGGGCGAGGATTGCTACATAGAGGTAGGTCCCCGACGAGGCCAGTACCGTCAGCGCTCCCCAGCCGAACCCCGCCAGATAGCGCCGCACCAGCAGCGCCTTGGTTTCCTGGTAGTAGCCGTCGGCGGTGCCACGATAGCGCTCGATGAAGTGGTCGCCGACCGTGTAGAGCTTGACTTCCTTGGCGTACTCGTCCGTCGTCATCAGCGTTGTCAAATAGGAGAGTACCCGGCGGGTGGGAGACTGCCGCCGCATCTGTTGGAACCCCCACCAGCCGTACCTGGAGCCAGAGATGAAGGCCGGGATCGGAGAGAGGAGCGTCAACACCGCGACCCAGGGCGAGAGCGCGATCAGCACCGCCAACAGCGTCCCGAACGTGATCACGGACCGCGTCAGGTTGAAGACCTGAGCGACCATCTGGACCGGGCGGTTAGCCGATTCGCGCTGCGCCTGCTGGAGCTGATCGTAGTAGGCGGCGTTCTCGAAGTCAGCCAGGTCCAGCGTGTTGGCGTGTCCCATCACCAGCAGTTGGACGTGGATCGCGAGTTGCTCCTGAAGCAGTTGCTGACTGATGTTCCCGACCGTCTGGAAGAGGCTCGCCCCGACCAAGAGTCCGAGCTGAAGCGCGGCTAGCGCGACGACCGCACGGATATCGGCGTCGGTGCCGCCGTTCGTGACCCCCTCGATCACCCGGTTGGTCAACCGCTCCAGCAGCTTCACCTGCAGCGCCGGGATCAAGCTCTGAAGCAGCGTCACGGTTGCCAGCGTTAGCGTCAGCCGCGGGCTCGTCGACCAGACGAGCCGCATCACCCGGACGACGGCTCGCCAGGTCTCTCGTGCCCCCCGGAATACCGCGCGCGCGTCAAATCGGCGCCTCGTTGGCTCCGGCACGCCGGCTGGGTCAGGACCGTTCGAGGACGGACCACCGGGATGCCGGCCTTCGGTGACCGACCCTGCGTGGGGATCGGTGCGTCGCGGTATGCGACCACTCAAGGAGCGTCCGTTGGGAGAATGACCGTTACCAGGAGGGAACTGCATACGGGAGGTGGCGTCCGTTCGTTGGATGCATTCAGATCATCGACGGCCCAGGGGATGAGGGCTTCAAAGCGCCGCCGGTCCTACCTTATGGATACCCCGCTCACCGCTGACCCACAACTCCCAAAACGGGTAGGTCCAACCCTCGCCATACCACATTTCGGATCCCGAATCGCCCACCTGGCGGCCCTCACCCCTGCTCGTGTTGAACAGTTCGCTTTTTTCCTGCCCCTTGCCACCTCCCACCTCCTGCCGTATAAACGCGCCCACGTCGGGCGCCGCAACCTGAGAAGAACTGACCGCGCCGGGAATCGCCCGGGCGGCTTCGTCCCATCGCTACGGGAGGTAGCCCATGTCGATCTCCAGCATCGATCCCAGCGGAACCGTGGCTGCCTCCGAAATGGAGCCGGAGCTGAACCGGGAGAAGCTGCTTGGGATGTACGAGCGGATGGTCCAGATCCGCGAGTTCGAGGACTTGGCCGGCAAGAACTTCGCGGCCGGTCTCGTGCCCGGGTTCGTCCACCTCTACGCGGGGGAGGAGGCCGTCGCCGTGGGCGTCTGCTCTCATCTCACCGACGCCGACTACATCACCAGCACCCATCGCGGTCATGGCCACTGCATCGCAAAAGGCGTGGACATTCACGGCATGGTCGCTGAGTTGATGGGCAAGTCCACCGGTGTCTGCAAAGGCAAGGGCGGCTCGATGCATATCGCAGACGTGGACAAGGGCATGCTCGGCGCCAACGGCATCGTCGGCGGCGGGCTGCCCCTCGCCTGTGGGGCTGCCCTCACCGCCAAAACGCTCGGCACCGGTGCGGTCGCGGTCTGCTTCTTCGGCGACGGCGCCTCCAACCAGGGCACCTTCCACGAGGCCCTGAACCTTGCCGCCATCTGGAAACTCCCGGTCGTCTTCGTCTGCGAGAACAACGGCTACGCGGAGGCCACGCCCGTCGCTTACCACTGCTCCGCCAGCGACATCGCCAATCGCGCTGGCGCCTACGAGATCCCCGGTGTCGTCGTGGATGGCCTGGATCTCTTTGCCGTCTATGAGGCGGCCGGCGAGGCCATCGCCCGCGCGCGTCGCGGCGAGGGTCCCACCTTGCTTGAGGCCAAGACCTATCGCTTCTACGGCCACTTCCAGGGCGACACGATCACCTATCGGACCGAGGAAGAGGTTCTCCGGTACCGGGACCGGGATCCGATCGCCGGCGCCAAGAAGTACATCAAAGAGCACGGCCTCGCGACGGAGGAGGAACTGGACGCCATCGACGCCCGCGTGGTGGCTGACTTGGGCCAGGCTTGGACCGACGCGCAGGCCGCCCCCTGGCCCCACCCGGAAGAAGCCCTCACCGACGTCTACGTGAGTTACTGAGGGGGGCGCTTCGCTGAGGGGGTGAAGGGGGTGAAGGGGGGCCCAGCGTGCCGAGAGGGGCCGGCCGCTCCACCGCCTGCACTCCCTGAGCCCAGCGCCCCCCTCCCCCCTCAGCGCAGCGCCCCCCCTTCACCCCCTTCACCCCCTTCACCCCCAACTAACGGAGGAACATCCATGGTCACCGCCGCACCCATCCGGACGCTCACCTATCTCCAGGCCGTGAATGAGGCACTGCGGGTCACGATGCGCGAGGATCCGACGATCGTTCTGATGGGTGAGGACGTGGCCGGCGGCGCCAACGTCGACCACCTCATCAACGAGGACGCCTGGGGAGGTCCGATGGGCGTCACCAAGGGCCTCGTGCAGGAGTTCGGCCGCAACCGGATCTTGGACACCCCCATTACCGAGGCCGGCTTCATCGGTGCCGCAGTCGGCGCGGCCGCCACCGGTCTGCGCCCGATCGCGGAATTGATGTTCGTCGACTTCTTCGGCTGCTGCATGGATCAGATCTTCGACCAGGGGGCCAAGCTCCGTTACATGTTCGGCGGCAAGGCCCGCTGCCCACTCACCATCCGGACCCAGATCGGCGCCGGGGTCAACGCCGCCGGCCAACACTCCGGCTGCCACTACTCCGTCTTCACGCACATGCCCGGCATCAAGACCGTGGTTCCATCCACCCCCGCCGATGCCTATGGCCTCCTCCTGAGCGCGATCCGCGACGACGACCTCGTCCTCTTCTTTGAGAACAAGGTGCTCTACGGCTCGAAGGGCGAGGTGCCGGAAGGAACCGACGGTATCCCGCTCGGCGTGGCGGACATCAAACGCGAGGGAGCCGACGTCACCATCGTCGCCATCTCCCGCATGGTCCAGCAGTCCCTCGCCGCCGCCGAGTTGCTAGCTGACGAGGGGATCGAGGTCGAGGTCGTTGACCCTCGCACCCTCTCCCCCCTCGACGAAGAGACGATCCTCAACTCGGTCGCGAAGACCCACCACCTGGTGATCGTCGACGAGGACAACCCCCGCTGCGGTGCCGCTTCCGACATCGCGGCGATGGTCGCCGACAAGGGCTTCGACACCCTCGACGCCCCGATCAAGCTGGTCACCGCGCCCCACACCCCGGTCCCGTTCAGCCCGCCTCTGGAGCAGTTCTATATCCCCAGCCCGGAAAAAATCGCCGAGACGGTGCGGGGGATTTTGTAGAGGGGGTAGCGCTTCGCTCAGGGGGAAAGGTCGTGGGGCAGCGAGTGGATGGAGAGGCTGGGCGGGGGGTGAACGGAGGGGACGGAGCGGGTCGCCAGGGGTACCGAGACCTTATCGCTTGGCAGAAGGCGATGGGGTTGGTGGTGGCCGTGTACGAGGTGACCAAGAGCTGGCCGCGGGAGGAGCAGTTCGGTGGGCTGACATCACAGGTTAGGAAGGCCGCGGTGACGGTCCCATCGAACATTGCGGAAGGGCACGGGCGAACGGGACCACGAGAGTTCTCGCACCACCTGTCGATCGCGTATGGGTCCTTGTGCGAGGTCGAAACCCAGCTTGTGATCGCTGAGCGGTTGCAATACCTGGACACCACCGTCACGGAGACCCTGATGGCGTCCGTCGCCGATGTCCGCCGCCTCCTACGCGGCCTCCTCCGCAGCCTCCGGGACTCCGGATCCACCCCATGATCGACTGACTCCCCCTCTCCCCCTAAGCGCTAGCGCCCCCCTCCACCCCCTAAGCGTAGCGCCTCTGTACCGAAGCGAAGCGAGGTCAAGCACAATGCCGACCCTGGTCAAGATGCCGAAATGGGGCCTGACGATGACGGCCGGGACCGTCACCGGCTGGCTGCGAGACGAGGGCGCCGAGATTGAAGAAGGCGACCCGCTGCTGACGGTGGAGACCGAGAAGGCAGTCAACGATGTCGAGGCCCCGTCCGCAGGCGTCCTCCTCAAGATCGTCGCCGAGGTCGGCAGCGAGATCCCCGTCAGCGGCCCGATCGCGGTCATCGCCGCGCCGGACGAGGCCCTTTCAGAAGAGGAGATTGCGTCACTCGTTGCTGCCGCCCAACCGCAGCGGACGGGAGCCAAAGCCGGCCCGGCCGGTGACGGCCAGCGTGCGGCCCGGGAGGCACGCGCCGCCGCTCGGGACGATTCCGGCCGCGTCAACGCCTCTCCGGCCGCGCGCAAGCTCGCCAGGGAACTGGGCATCGACCTCGCCAATGTATCGGCCACGGGTCCGGGGGGGCGGATTACGAGCGAGGATGTCGAGCGCGCGGCCGCGGAACCTGCCGATACCGGGGAGGTCCGGGAGGATGTTGTTGTCCTGGGTGATGGACGCACGATCTCCTATCTGGTCGCCGGACCGACCTCGTCCACACCGCTCGTTTTCCTGCACGGGCTCGGCGGCTCGCGCGGAACGTGGGAGAACCTGCTCGGTGAGCTGGTCGAGGAACATCGCGTCGTGGCGCTCGACCTGCCAGGGCATGGGCTCAGTGACAAACCCGCACCGGCCGCGACCGATTACTCCATCGCCGGGATCGCGGCGGCGGTCCGGGAGGTGCTGTCAACACTCACGCTCGCACCCTCCATCCTGGTCGGCCACTCGCTTGGCGGCGCTGTCGCGATACAGATCGCGTTGGACCAGCCCGATCTGGTGATTGGCCTGATCCTGGTCGACAGCGCCGGGTTGGGGGAGGAGATCAATCCCGAGCTGTTGGACCTGGTGGATGCCGAGCCGAGCTCGGAGAACGCCCGCCACTTGCTGGAGTTGTTCTACGAGGACAAGCGGCTGGTCCTGGACCGGGGCGTCGAGGAGATGCACCAGGGGCGGCGGCGTCCCGGTGCGGTTGAGGCGGAACGGGCGGTCGCCGGGGCAGCCTTCTCCCGCGATGGCCAGCAGACCGGTCTCCCGGCTCGGCTCAACGAACTTGCGGTCCCCGTCCTGCTCATTTCCGGGGTCGAAGATCGGGTCATCCCGGTCGACCACGTCCTTGCCGCAGCCCGGGTCATCCCGGATACCTGGGTCAAGCTGATGACCGGGATCGGCCACGTGCCCCAGGTCGAAGACGCGAGCGGCCTCGCGAGGACCGTGGATCGCTTCGCCCGCGCCATTTCCGGATGAGTCAACACCTCGTCGGGATCGTCGCCAATCCGGCCTCCGGCAAGGACATCCGGCGCCTGGTGGCTCACGGCTCGACGTTCGACAACAACGAGAAGATCAACATCGTGCGCCGGGTACTGCTCGGGCTGGAGGCGACCGGCGTGAGCCAGGTTCGCTTCATGCCCGACACCTACGCCATCGTCGAGCGGGCCGCCTCTGCCCTCGATCTCCATCTGGATCTTGCCCCGCTGCCGATGCCCGTCCTCGGCAATCCCGGCGACAGCCAGGAGGCTGCCCAGCGCCTCGCCGATCTCGGTGCCGGCTGCATCATCACCCTTGGTGGCGACGGCACGAATCGCGTCGTCGCCAAGGGCTGCAGCGACGTGCCGCTGGTGCCGATCTCGACCGGCACCAACAACGTTTTCCCTCGCATGATCGAAGGCACCATCGCCGGCCTCGCTGCCGGCCTGGTGGCGACCGGCGCCACCTCGGGGGATGACATCGTGACCCGCCGGCCGCGTTTGGACGTGCTGCTGGATGGCAAGCCGAAGGACCTCGCGCTGGTCGATGTCGTAACCAGCCGCCAGGGCTTCATCGGCGCCCGGGCGCTCTGGGATCCGGGCCACGTCAAAGAGGTCGTGCTCTCCCGGGTCGCTCCCGCCGAGATCGGGATGGCTTCCCTCGGTGGCCTGCTCTTTCCCGACGCGTTTGGTGGCTCCTCCGGGGCCTACATCGCGGTGGGGAGCGACACGGCCAACGCGGTCGCTGATGCCACGGTGCGCTGCGTGTTGGCCCCGCTTGCCCCGGGCCTGATCCGCCGCGTCCCAATCGCTTCCACCCGCCTCCTTGAAACCGGCGAAGCCGCGGATCTTCGCCAGGAGCCTTGTGTCGTCGCCCTCGACGGCGAGCGAGAGTTCGAGGTCTTGCGCCCCGATCAGCATCTCCGCGTCATTCTCAACCCCCACGGTCCTCGTGTTGTTGACATCAACGCCGCTTTGCAAGCTGGCGCGGCGACCGGTGCATTTACGGTCGAAACCACGATCCACCAGTAGCGGCCCACTACCAGGCCGGCTGCTGTAGCCGCGCGGGCAGGGACGGATCGGAAACGCGGCTCGGCGACCTCCACCCCAGGCTCGACAACCTCGACCGGTATCGCCCCGTGCAGGAGAATGGCTTCGGCAATTGGTGCCGCATCGGCTGGGGATCGGATTAACACATCTCTCCGAGGAGCGACATGCTGACCGTTTACACCTTCGGGGACTCGATCCTCGACTGCGGCTGGTACAACGACCATCGGGTCCACCCGGGTGCCCTCCTAGTCCAGAACGACGACGCCCTCTTCCCGGAATTCCGCGACCGAGACCTCGTCTCCTGTGGTCCGGCTCGGCTGGAGCACCGGGCCACCGATGGCGCCACCGTGGCGGACCTCCCCCGGCAGGGGCGAGGCGTCAAGCCGGACGGTGACGCGGTCGCGCTCCTCACGGTCGGGGGCAACGATCTGCTCTCGGGCTTGTTGACAGACAATGGGCGTGGGGTGGCAGCGTTCGCTGCCGCGCTCGACGCGTTTCTTCGCAGCCTGCCGATCCGCCCCGTGCTGATCGGCAACGTCTACGACCCGACCTTCGGGGACGACACCCTCAACTTCCTCGGCGTCGATCCGGCGCTGCAGCGAACCAACCATCGCCGTGTGAACGATGTGCTCGCCGAAGCCGCGACGCGGTACGGCAGCCTCGTCGACCTACACGCGCACTTCCTCACGGGCGACCCGTCCTGGTACACCCGCACCATTGAGCCTAGCCTGCGCGGTGCCTCCGAGATCCGCCGCTGCTTCCTCCCACACCTGCTGCCGGAGCACCAAGACCGGTAACGGGGGCCGAGATAGAGGTTTGCCGGGCAGGGGCCAGCGAGCAAGACGGGAGGGAGACCTATGGAGTGGCTGAACGAACCGCCGGCCTGGAAGCAGCGCGGGGATGTGCTGAGCGTGACTACCGCCCCGGGGACCGATTTCTGGCGCAAGACTCACGACGGCGGCATCCGGGACACGGGTCACGCCTTTTTGATGCCTTGGAGGGGTGACTTCATTGCTGAGGTGGCGGTGAGCGCCGACTACCGGGATCAGTACGACCAGGCCGGCTTGATGATCCGGCTGGACGAGACCGTCTGGCTCAAGTGCGGAATCGAGCTCCTGGACGGTCTGCATCAGGTGAGCGCGGTGGTCACCCGGGACGTCTCCGACTGGTCGGTGGTTCCGCTTCCCACGCCGCCAGCGACCCTGCGGCTCGTTGTCGACCGGATCGGCGGCACCGTCGAAGACCGCTACGGTCTGGACCACGGGTCGGCGACGCTGCTTCGCCAGACCTACCTGACCGACGCGGAGACCCTCGGGGTCGGTCCAATGTGCGCTTCCCCCAAGGGAGGGGGGCTTACGGCAACGTTCCAGGGGTTCTCTGTCGTGCAGCGAAGGTTGCAGTAGGAGGTCTACCAGACCCGCGAGTCCCCTCCCCGTTCCTGATCGGGAAAGCAGTGTCTGGTCTCTAGCGCAGGACGGCGAGGGTGCCAATAGACTGCCCGAACCTGGGTCCGGACAGATCGGGGCAGGGCGTGGGCGGATTAGCGGTGGCGGAAGGTGATGCGACCACGGGTCAGGTCGTAGGGGGAGAGCTCCACCACCACCTGATCGCCGGGCAGGACGCGGATGAAGTTCTTGCGCATCTTGCCGGCCAAATGCCCCAGCACGCTGTGCCCGTTCTCCAGTTCCACGGTGAACATCGCATTGGGCAGGGCATCGGTGACGCGGCCGTTGACGGTGATCGCATCGGGGTCCTCCCGCCGAACGCGCTCGGGGGGAGCGCCGGGGGTGCCGGGGGCGGGGGTCTTGACCGGTCGGGCCGGCCGTCGGTACTGCGGCTTCTTCGCCAAAATCCATCCTCCTCGTCCGGTGGAGGCTTCCACCTTCGCTGCCGCGGCCCGCTAAACGGCGCCTCCCGGCACCGCATCGCCCGTGCCGGCCAGCTCCGTCAGGGCCCGCCGCGCACTTGCCGTCCGCGTCCGTTGCCCTGGCGTCACCGTCGCGACCTCATCGCCGGCAAAGAGCCAGCTCCGCAACTCGCGGTGCTCGTCCTGAGCCAGCCACCCTTCCAGGTCGGTGCGGATCGCCTGCACAGCACCGGGCAGCTCGTCTCGGGTCATCCCTGCGGCCCCATACCAGGGCCGCTCCGTGGCATCGGCCATTCCGGCGGAGGTGCACCGGTAGATCCGGAAGCACCAGTAGCGTGGCTGCCCGGGGCAGCGGGTCGGTTCGATGCGAAACACTCGCCCGGTTGCCCGCACCTTGACCTGGAACCCCAGCCCCTCGGGCGTGCGGGGCACGACAACATCGATCGCAGCGTCCGTCACAAGCCTGCCTCAGCCTGAGCGATGGGGGCCAGCGCCCCCTCGATTCGAGGGTCCATCGTCACTCCTCATGGTCCGCCCTGGCCCGGGACCAGATCCCGACAGCCTGGGCGAGCACGATGGTGACGACGCCGCGGCCCGGCGTTAAGACACCACCCATCGCTCGACGGTACCCCGGGTATCTCCCGGACTTGGTGTCACTGGAGCATACCATAACCTGACGATTCGCGGTCCTGGCCTCAAATATCGCACTCGTACCGCCAGTGCTACCATTGGCAGGTGCAGGGCGCAGAAGGGACGACAGAGGCATGGCCACCGGAACCGTCAAAACCGTACCGAACGTCAAGAACTACGCCTTTATCATCCGCGACGGTGAGACCGTCGTAGAGAACCGGGAGATCTTCTTTCATCGCACCAGCGTCGCGGACGACGGCTTCGACAGCCTACGGGATGGGCAGCGGGTCAACTACGAGGAGGAGCGGGATCCGAGAGATAGCAGCCGCCGCCGCGCAGTCCGCGTGACCCCGGTCCGCTCCTCCTAAGTCCGCCCCGGAGCGGTCGCTCACACGGCTGGGCACGGAGCCCGGCTACAACCCATTCGCCAGCAGCACCCGCACGACCCGACGGCCCGCCTCAGTGAGGTGGGCCGTCGGCCTTTCCGCGCAGAGCGTCCGGGCGACTCTGGAACGGGCCGGCCGGCCCATTCCGGACGTGGCTGAACGATTCCGCGCCCGTTAATTCGGGCGGCGAAACCATTGCCGCGCACCTGGCGTTAGAGGCACCGGAACCCGGGGTGACGCGGCTCCGGTGGTCTTGCGCTGAACCGGATGTGGCGCGACGATACGCCGCGTGGAACGCAGCATCAGCGGTCGGTCGCTGAGGGGATCGTGTGTTGAAGGAGGAAGGTATGTCCCTGCTCACCCGTGCGCGCGGCGTACGGCGCACTATTGGAAGCGGTGGTCGACGAAGTGGACTTGTCACCCTTACTGCCCTGGTGATCGCCCTCCTTGTGGTGGGCACCCCGGCGGGCGCCGCCGTGCTGCAGCAGCTCACCGCGGACGCCCCGTCCCCCGCGGAGGGGCATGCCGAAGTTATCGCCCAGGGCGTCGCCGGAATGCCGGCGAACTCCGTCGCCTGGAGGGTCGTCACCGACACGACGGAGCTCCAGGAGGACGCCGCCATCGAAGAGCGCGCCCTCGGCTTCGCGCTCGCCGACGAAGAGGCGATCGTCGTCAATGACCTCAACTTCGGCACCCAGGCCCGGCTCGCTTCCGGCGAAGCCGCCTTTATTCCCAATGGCGTCCAGCAGCAGCGCGCCGCTCTCGGCGACGCCGACACCACTTATCAGCGCATCGCTCTGGTTCCGTCTGAGGATGCTGACGACGCGGGCGGTGATGATTTGGTCTTCGCCGGCGATGCCTTCAACGCGCCGGATGGCAACCGTGACCTGGACTTGGTGCGGGACGTGCTCGACCCCGATGAGTCGACCGACCTGGCGGACAGCGGCTTCCCGACCCTCGTGATGGTGACGGCCGGTGAGGTGGATGTCGAGGCGGACGGCGAAGATCCGGAGACGATCAGCGCCGGCGACGCCGCCACCTTCGAGGGAGACCTGTCCCTGACGGCGGTCGGGGAGACGGGCGCCATCTTCGTCGCCGCGGTGATCGGCCCGGAAGTCCCGGCGCCGCCCGCGCCGCCCACCGGCTCCATCACGATCAACACGTTCCTCTGCCCGGACGGCGCCACCGCTGAGGACTTTGACCCCACCGACTGTGAGGCTGGCCCGGCCGGCGACAACCTCAACCTGATCCTGGCCGACGACTCCCTCCTCGAGGCCGACGACACCGCCGACGACGAAGGCACCTATGTCTGGAGCGGTCTCAGCTACGGGAGTTACGGCGTCGCCGAGCCAACTCTACCGGACCGCTACGGCACCTACCTGCTGGTCGACGCCAATGGTGACGTGCTCGATCCCGCTACCATCACCATCGGGGCCAACGCGCCGAATGCGGAGGCAAGCTTCTACTTCTTCCCGTCGCAGGGCGCCACGCTCGATCTGACCGCGTTCACCTGCCCTACCGGGTACACCGGCAATGACTACGCCGAGGACTGCGTCGAGCCCCTGGCCGGTCAAACGTTCACCCTCTCGCTGAACGCCTCCGAGTTTGCCGTCGAGGAGACCACCGGCGAAGACGGCTCCCTGACCTTTGCGGATCTTGGCTCTGGCTCCTACCGGCTTGACTCCGGCATTCCCGGCGACTTCGCGACCTCGGTGGCCTTCTGCCAGGACGCCGACGGCACCCAGGTCGCGTCCAGCATCGGGGAGGCCAATGCCGTCGGGGTCGAGATTGCGGCTGGCGCCGAGATCACCTGCTCCTGGTTCGTGATCGGTGACAACGCCCGAGGCGACGTCGGCTCGCTCACCCTCTCGGTCCGGGCCTGCCCGGTCGGTCAGCGGCCCGACACTGTTGTCGGCGACTTCTGCGATCCCGCGACCGAGGGATACGCCATCTCCATTGTTCCCGCTGATGGCGGAGCGTCCTTCACGCTTGATGACGCTACTGCTACCGGACCCGGGGGGTTCGTCTTCGACAACCTGCCGCTCGGCGACTACAACCTGGTGGTTGAGGATCTGCCCGCGGGCTTCGACACCTACCTCGTTGTGGGCGCCGACTGTGCCGCTGGCGAAACTTGCCCGTTCACCGTGTCGCAGGGCACCTCGGATGTCGCGCTGACGGTCTACCTCTTCCAGCCGGCGGCCGGCGCCGACGGCGACGCCGACTTGGACGGTGACGGTCTCACGGCCACTGAGGAGGCCAACCTCGGCACCGATGCAACCCTCTCCGACACCGACGGCGACGGGGTCGAGGACGGGGCCGAGGTCGAGGCGGGCACCG
>JADDPH010000013.1 GCA_016781925.1 Sphaerobacteraceae bacterium
AACCTGCGCGCCGGGGCCGGCACCGGCTACAGCGTGCTGCGGGTGATGCCGGCCGGGGCCACCGTGACCCTGACGGGGCAGCAGGCCAACGGGTTCGTCTCCGTCACCTATCAGGGCACCGCGGGCTGGGCCGCCTCCCAGTTCCTCACCTCGGGCGGCACCTCGGGGGGCGATGACGGCGGCACCACCGGTGGCACCCCCTCGCCGACCGGCACCGCCACCACCACGACCAGTCTCAACCTGCGGTCCGGGGCGGGCACGGGGTACGGGGTGATCACGGTGATGCCTGCCGGGGCCACCGTCACGCTGACCGGGCAGCAGGCCAATGGGTTCGTCTCGGTCACCTACCAGGGCCGGGCCGGCTGGGCTGCTTCTCAGTACCTCACTTCCGGCGGCACGTCGGGTGGAGACGATGACGGCAACTCCGGCGCCCCGGCTCCCGGATCCGGGACCGCGGTGACGACCACCTCGCTCAATCTGCGCTCTGGTGCCGGCACCAGCTACGGCGTGCTTACGGTGATGCCGGCTGGCGCCACCGTCACCCTGACCGGCATCGATCAGAACGGTTACTACTACGTTGTCTACAACGGCGTGCAGGGCTGGGCCGCCACCCAGTACCTCTCGCTCGGTAGCACCTCCGGCGAAGGATCCAACTGGGGCGAAGTCGGCTCTACCGAGGAAATCGTCCAGATCATCTACGCCGCGGCCGACCGGTACGGCCAGCCGCGGGAGGACATGCTGCGGGTGGCCCGCTGCGAGTCGGGGCTGAACCCGAACGCGGTCAATCCGTCCGGCTCCTACGGCCTGTTCCAATTCATCCCCAGCACCTGGGCCACCACCCCGTACGCCCAGTACGACATCTTCGACGCCTGGGCCAGCGCGAACGCCGCGGGCTGGATGTGGTCCGTCGGCCGCCGCGGCGAGTGGGTCTGCCAGTAGAGACGGAGTCGGGGAGTCGAGCGGGTCGGGAAGTCGTGGGGTGACGCCCTTCTCCTCGACTCCTCGACTCCTCGACTTCCCGACTTGAGGAGCACTCATGACCATTGCCACCAACAAGGATCGTCTCGTCAATGTCTCCGTGATGGGGCAGGTGACGCCGCCCCGGTATGACACCCGTTCTCCCTACCGGATCTCGCATGAAGGAGCGCCGCGGGTGCTGCCAGGGACGGGCGGCATCACGTACAACGTGCGGGTCGGGGATCGCGTCCACGGGTTGGTGGCCGACCACATTGAGCCAGCCGTCTCGGCCAAGAACCCGGACGAGACGGCCAACGGCGGGTTCAACATCCTCTCCTGCGTCGGTAACGAGGCCGTTGTCGCCTCGGGGGAGGCGCGCGGGGCGAAGGGAATCGTCACCGGCAAGCACGGCGGCGCCGAGCACGTGATGATCGATTTTCCGGAAGACGTGCTAGAGAAGATGCTGGTCGGGGATCAGATTTTGGTTCGCGGATTCGGCACCGGCCTGGCGATAGACGCATTTCCGTCCATCCTCTGCACCAACCTCGACCCCGGCCTGCTGGAAGCGTGGGTGACGGAGGTCAAGGACGACAAGTTGGTGGTGCCCGTCGCGAAGTGCGCACCGGCCGCAGTGATGGGCTCCGGCCTCGGGCGGGATCACGTCTTCCGTGGAGACTACGACATCACCCTGTTCGACCCGCAGATCGTGGAGGAGTACGGCCTGGCGGACCTTCGCTTCGGGGACTTCGTCGCCATCCTCGACGCCGACGCCACCTACGGCCGTCACTACTTCGGTGGCGCCGTGTCGATTGGCGTCATCGCCCACGGTGACTCCATCATCGCCGGCCACGGTCCCGGCGTGACCGGGCTCCTCACCTCCCGGAGCGGCGAGATCGTCCCAGTGATCGATCCCAAGGCAAACATTGCGAACGTGCTCGCACTGTGGTAGCCGTGCCCACACGATGCCGGGCGCCAGGGGCGTGTGGCCGGGCGGCGACTTGGTATGATCATGCCGGTACGGGCACGGTCAGGAGGCAGCGATCAACCCACGTCGACCCCAGCGGGCATGGAGCGCCAGGTCCGCGTCTCTGTCTGCTCAACCCTCGGCACCGGTTGACGCCCCGGTGCAGCCGGATCACGACGCGTTGCGCGCGGGGCGAGCCAATGAGGCCAAGATAACGACCCGGTTCGAGCTGCCGGCGAGCACTATCGCCAAGGTCATCCTGACCCTCGCCGGGATCTGGCTGCTCTTCCGGCTCTGGCCACTGCTCGTGCAGCTCGTCGTGGCGTTCCTGCTCGCGGCCGCGTTGGACCCGTCGGTAACGCGACTGGAGCGGCGCGGCTGGCCGCGGTCTGCCTCGATTGCGGCCATCACCGCCGGATTTCTGGCGGTTGTGGGCTTGGTGCTCTGGCTCCTGATCCCGCCGTTGATCGAGCAGGGCGCCAACTTCGCCAGCAATTTGCCAGCGTACACCGACCGCGTTCAGGGCTTGCTCAACAAGTATCCCGCGGTGCAGGAGCGGATCGAGTCGGCGTCGGCGGAAGGCTCTGCCGACCCCACGGCGGTCTTCACGGGGGCCCTTGCCTTCGGCAGCGGGCTCGTGCAAGGGGTGGCGACATTCTTCATCGTCCTCGTGCTGACCGTGTACTTGCTAGTCGACGGGGAGCGGGTCTACAGCTGGGTGACCCACTATCTACCGCCGCGTCAGCGAGCCAAGATCCGCCTGGCGATGCCGGAGATCAGCAAGGTGGTCAGCGGCTACATCATCGGCCAAGCGATCACCTCGCTCATCTTCGGGGTCTTCGCCTTCGTAGTCCTCGCGGTGTTGGGGGTGCCTGAGCCGTTATTGCTGGCGATCGTGGCCGCCTTCGCCGACGCGATCCCGATTGCGGGCGTGTTGATCGCCACGGTTCCCGCCGTCCTGCTTGGGCTCACTGTGTCGATCCCAACCGCAGTGATCGTCTTCGCCCTCTACATGGCCTACCAGCAGATTGAGAACTACGTGATCGTGCCCCGCATCTACCGCGGCACGCTGCAGATCTCCTCGTTTGCGGTTCTGGTCGCGGTGCTGATCGGCGGGCAGTTGCTCGGCATCGTCGGAGTCCTGCTGGCTTTGCCGATCGCCGCCGCGATCCCGGTCGTTGAGCGCATCTGGCGGGACCAGGCCGCGCCGGCTGGCTCGATGGCTAATGCGCCGGGCAAGTTCACCGTCCCGGTCCCCAATGGGGAAGCTCAATCAGGTCCGAGTGGCGACTCCTAGCCGGCCCGACGCATCCGTTCCCCGCACGAGCATCCGGTGTGATGCCGTCATGGGCATCGCGGCCCGGCCGCTTGATCCCCGATGCCTGTCCTTCTGACGCGACCAATCGGGATGACCGCCGTTGGCTTGTGAAGCACCTCACGCGCCGGTGCCGCGCTTGGTACAATGACCGTGCAACGTTGCGTTATGTCTTATCCAACCGCGGCGGGAGCGATCTGGCGCGGGACGAGGATCCACGAATGTCCACCACGAATGGAACCAGCGCCGGCATCTCTCAACTGACCAAGGAGCAGGTCATCGAGGCGCTGCGGCCCGTGCAGGAACCCGAGATCGGCCGCGGCCTGGTCGAACTGGGGATGATCCCGGATGTCCGGATCGATGGCCGCAACGTCGGCGTGACCGTTGAACTGCCCACGCCGATCTCGCCGTCCAAACCCGCGATCGAGCGCGATCTGCGGGCCGCCCTTGACACCATCCGCGATCTCGGCACGGTGGACGTGACCTGGACCACCCGTGTCCGGGCCAGCGGCGGCGGAAAGTCGGATGCCCAGCCGATCAAGGGCGTCAAGAACACCATTGCGGTCGCGTCCGGCAAGGGTGGGGTCGGCAAGTCGACCGTGGCGGTCAACCTCGCGGTGGCCCTTGCCGAAGCCGGGGCGAAGGTCGGGCTGCTCGACACGGACGTCTACGGCCCGAGCATCCCCCTCATGATGGGGCTGAACGACAAGCCGCTGATGCGCAACGGCAAGATCGTCCCGCTGGAAGCGCACGGGGTGCAGTTGATGAGCATCGGTTTCATCCTGGACCCGAACAAGGCCCTGATCTGGCGCGGCCCGCTGGTGGCCCAGCTGATCAATCAGTTTCTCAACGACGTCGACTGGGGCGATCTCGACTACATGGTGATCGACCTGCCGCCCGGCACCGGTGATGTCCAACTCACCCTGGTCCAGAAGATCCCTATCTCCGGCGCCGTGATCGTGACCACGCCGCAGGACGTGGCACTGGCGGACGCGGTCAAGGGCCTGAAGATGTTCCAGGAGGTGAAGACGCCGATCCTGGGCATCGTCGAGAACATGAGCGGGTTCGTCTGCGACACCTGCGACACCGTCCACCAGATCTTCGGCAGCGGCGGCGGCCGCCGCACGGCGGAGGAGCACAACGTGCCCTTCCTCGGCCAGGTTCCGATCCAGACCGCCGTGCGGGAAGGCGGCGACCAGGGCAAGCCAGTCGTCGCGGCGGCGCCGGACTCCGCGACGGGCAAGGCCTTCGCCTTCGTGGCGGAGCGGGTCGCCGTCCGCCTGGCGGCGGAAGCGGCGCGCAAGCCCCGCAAGCCGACCATCATGCTCCGCTCCGTCGGCAGCTAACGCTGTCTCCTCTCCTGACGCATTGGGATAGAACAGGCCCGGACCATGCTGGTTCCGGGCCTGCTCGTCTGACCGGAACGCAGCGGCCTCACCCCGTCGGTCCCGTCGAGTGACGATAACCGCGACGACTATCGTGGTTTGAGGTGATCGAGGCGAGCAACAGGCACTGCTTGGGTCAGGCGGGTCCCGCCAGGGCCGGGGCGCCGGTGACGTGGGAGCGCTCCCCGGCAGTGAAGGGGTTGCTCCAGGCGGTGCCGCCGCTCGCGAAGCGGTCCGGTCGGAAGGGGGTGAGGTCGAAGCCGGGATCGCGACCGTCGAGCAGATCGGCGACGACCTTGCCGACGATGGCGGCCCAGGAGAAGCCGCCCCCGTTGAAGCCCGCCGCGAGCGTCAGCCCCGGCAGGGGATCGAACCGCCCGATCAGGGGCAGCCCGTCGGCGGTAAAGCCCATAATCCCCGCCCAGGCTCGCACGACGCGGACGCTGCGGAGGTCGGGGAACAGCTCCATGAGGCAGCGGCGGATGCCATCGAGCACGGCGGGGGTGGTCCGCTCCTCCTCGTGCCCGAGCCCCTCGTCCTGGTCCAGTCGCCGGTAGCCGCCGCAGAGGATCTTGCCGTCGACCGTCTGACGGCCATACTCCTTGTCGAAGTTGGTCCCGAACGGGTGGGGCAGGAGCGGAGGCAGCGGCTCCGTGACCAGGATCTGGCCCCGGGCCGGGACGATGGCTCCCTGGGGAAGCTCCGGCAGGATGCGGGGCGTGTAGGCGTTCGTGGCCAGCACGACCTCGTCCGCGACGATCCGCTCCCCGCCCACCTCGACGCCGACCACCCGATCCCCCTCCCGGAGCAGGCGGTCTACCGCCACCCCGGTCTGAATGATCGCCCCGTGCCGGCGGGCGGCGTCGGCGAAGCCGTGGACGAGGGCGAACGGCCAAAGATGACCCCGCCCCGGGGCGAAGGTGGCGCCCAGGATAGCCTCCGAGAGGGCGGGCATCAGAGCGCGGGCCTCGGTCCGGTCGAGCAGGTGGACATCCTGGCCGCTGGCCTGCTGGTCCCGGACGCTCTCGACCAGGTGGGCGTGCTGCTCCGGGGTGGTGGCAACGTCGAGCGTGCCCGGCAGCCGCAGCTCGAAGTCCGCACCCAACTCCTGGGGGAGATCCCGCATTAGGGCGAGGTTAGCGGCCGTGAGGGCGTAGACCGCGCGGCCCGCGGCGGAGTGGAGAGAGGATCCGGCCCCCGTCATGCCACCGTTGCGACCAGAGGCGCCGGCCGCGAGGCCGTGCCGCTCGAGGAGTAGCACGCGGCGGCCCCCTTGAGCAAGACGGTAGGCAATCGAGCAGCCGATGACACCGCCGCCGACCACGATCGTCTCCGGCCGCTCGCCGCGGTAGCCATCCCGAGATTCCGTCACCCGTCCTCACCCTACCACTTAGGGAGCGAACAAGACCGCGTTCGCCCCAACGTTTATGAAGCATTCGTAAGAGAGACCATCACGCTGACGGATTCGCTGACCCATGCAGACTGTCGAGCTTTCGTTCTCGGCGACGTTCCAACCCAGCGAGCAAACGGCTTGGCGATGGCATCACGCCGGCGATTCTAGCACCGGCGTCTTCGCACTCCAGCCCAGCACGAAGATGTGCCGAATGTGATGCTCACTTCATTGGCACCGTTCGTGCGATACTGAGCCCGGATTGGATTTCGATCCCCACACGTTTCCTCGTTCGCTGTTGTGTTGCGGCCCCATGCCGGCCGCTCGTCCCGAGCGGCCCTTAGCGAATCGTTGTGTCATGAGAGCAGCGACAGGGCAGCCTATCCCGGAGTAAGCCTACATGGACAGCTTCACCGACCTCGTCACCGAGCAGGGCCTTTGGGCCACCGCCAGCGTTGACGACCGGCCCGCCGGCACCGACCGCGCCCGTGCCTCCAGCGCACTCGGCCGCTCGGCAACCCCCGCCGACGTTCTCGTTGGGCAAACGGTCCGCAAGGCCGCAGGACCGGTGCGGTCGGGGGGCGATCTCCGGGATAGCATCACCGCCGAGTCCTTCCCCCAAACGGCGGGAACGCTGGATGCTCGCATCCGTGGCGCCTCAGCCCTCGTCTGCTTCTCCCATCTGCGCTGGAACTTTGTCTGGCAGCGCCCACAGCACCTCCTTTCCCGCATCGCCCGTCACCTACCCGTCTACGTCGTCGAGGAGCCAGAGTTCGCGGAGGATGACGCTCCGGCGAGCGTGCGGATGGAGCGGCGCGGGGACGTGACGGTGATCACCCCGCTGCTGCCGTTCGACCCAGAACCGCGCTGGGGGTTCAACGACACGACCAACCCCCAGATCCGCAACCTCCTCGCTCCGGTCTTCTCGGACCTCGGTCTTCTTGGCGAGGAGAGCGGCACACTCGTCGCCTGGTACTACACCCCGATGGCCTGGGGCGTTGCGCCGCACGCGTTCCGGCCGGCACTGGTCGTTTTTGACGCGATGGACGAACTGGCCAACTTCCGGGGCGCCCCGCGCCGTCTGCGAGAGCAAGAGGCGGCGCTGATGGCTGAGGCGGATCTGGTCTTCACCGGGGGGCCGAGCCTCTACGACGCCCGTAAGGACCGACACCCGGATGTTCACTGCTTTCCCTCCGGAGTTGAGGCCTCCCACTTCGCCCAGGCGGCGAATGGCGTTGCCCGCCCCTCGGATCTGGCAGCGGTGACGCGGCCAGTCATCGGCTTCTACGGCGTGATCGATGAGCGGGTGGACCTGGAGCTCCTGGGAGCCATCGCGGCGGCCCGGCCGGACTGGACGCTGGCAATGATTGGCCCGGTGCTGAAGATCGCCAAGGAGGACCTGCCCCAGCACCCGAATATCCTCTATTTCGGGAAGCAGGAGTACCGCGATCTGCCGGGCTTCCTGGCCTGCTTCGACGTCGCGATCCTGCCCTTCGCGCGCAACGAGGCCACCCAGTTCATCTCTCCCACGAAGACCCTGGAGTACATGGCCGGCGAGAAGCCGATCGTCTCGACCCCGATCAAGGATGTCGTCGACCTCTACGGCGAGGTGGTCGCCATCGCCGAGAGCCCGGAGGAGTTCGTCGCGGCGATCGAACGGGCACTCGCGGAGGGACCGGCCGACCGGATTCGCCGTCTCGCTCGCGCCCGTGTCCTGTTGACCCTGCACGACTGGGATGTGATCGCGGCACGAATGGCGACCCTGATGGGAGATGCGCTCGCGTCCCGCGCCCCCGCCTTTGCGATGACCGCGCCCCGAACGACGAGCGTCGTCGCGGCAGGCTTCCCGCCAGAGCCCGCCTTCAGGTCCATACGCGGCACCCTGCCCTTGGCTGGTGTCCGCGATGATGCCCGCGCCCTGCTCGATCGCTCCGTCACCGACGCCGCGGACGACTAACGGGCGGTCCCTTCCCCACGGCCACACACAACGAAGAGCGGGGCGGCTCATGACGAGTCCGCCCCGCTCTTCACGTTCCGGCCCTGCCATGTGGAGGTGGTGTGGGGCAGATGGTCTCCCCCCTATAATGCCAACGTAGACAGACATCCTGGCAAAGCCGGTGGACCCTAGTTCAGGGTTCGCCCTGGGTGGTGCGACGGTGCGGAACCTGCTTGGCCGGCTCAACGCGCGACCACCCGAGGATCTCAGGCGGATCGCCGCCTTTTGGCAGGTGGCCGTCGGCGGAGCGGACCGGGCGCGGCAAATTGGTCCGCTCTACCGCACGATGACCGACCCGCGAGCCGTCCGTGACGCGTGGGACCGTCTCAACGACGATGAGCAGCACGTCGTCCGCCTCCTCGTGCTCCGGGAGGAGGGGGCACTCTCGATCAGCGAGATCGCCGATCATCTTGGGACCAGTGAGGCGGCGGCACGGGAGACGGCCGCGGCGCTCTACCGCGTTGGCATCCTGAGCCGGGAAGGGGACGACGATCCGCTCCCGGTCGGCGCGACGCCGCGGCTTTTTGTGCCCCGTGAGCTGGCACTATTGTTCCGGAGAATCCAGGACGAGATCGAGGCCGGCGACCTGAGCGGAACGCCACTTCGCGCCCTCCTTGAGTTGCTCGACGACGCCGAACTGGAGGAAGCCGCAGAGCTCTGGGGCATCCAGGTGATCCCCGGACTTCGTGAGCGGGAGGACCTTAGCCGCCAGGTGCTCCATCAGGTGAGCGATCCCGCCCGCGTCGAGGCCGTTGCCGCCAAGCGCCGTCGTGATGCGGCTCGGCTCTGGGCTCGCGTCCGCGGGGAGCCAGGAGGAGCGCCGGTGGCCCTCAGCGTCGCGGCGGAGAGCGCCGGACTTGGTGCCGACGGATCCAGCAACGCCAAGCGGCTACGCGAAGCTCTCGCCGATCTGGAGACGGCGCTTCTGGTATGGCACACCTACCGGCCAGACGGTAGCCGTTGGCTCTTCGTACCAGCCGAGATCCGTGCCCCGGTCCCGGTGGACGAATCCGTGCCGCCCCTCACGCCGCTGGTGACGCCAACCGTGGACGCCACCTCCTGGCGTCACCCGCACGCCCTCGCCTGGGATTTGCTCACGGTCCTGCGGGAACTGGCCGCTCCTCCTGCGCCCCATGGTGACCGGACGGCGGCCTTCCCTCGGGTCTGGCTCCGGGCGCTGAACCGGCGCCTCTGGAACCCCGGTGACGACGTGCCCCCGCTGGACTACCTCGACTTCCTGATCGAGCTGGCCCTGGCCGAAGGCTTGCTCCACCGGCGCGATGGGTCTGATGGACCTCACCTAGAACTGACCGGAGGGATTCGAGAATGGCGGGACCGCTCGTTTCCCGAGCAGATGGACCGCTTGCGTGGCTGGTGGCTTAACAGCCGGGATTGGATCGAGGGGCGGGGGCGCGCAGACATCGAGGTGTGGGGGGCGGACTGGCGTGGGTTCCGCCGCCGGCTCCTGCCGCATCTGGCTGAACTGGATCCCGCGGCCTGGTACCCGGTGGAGTCGGTGGCCACCTGGGTCGCGGCTCGCGAACCGGCTCTCCTGGGCGCTACGTTCACGGCCGCGACGGCCCGCCACACCGCCCGCCGCAACGACCCAGACGTGGACCGTCGCGAAGCCGCCATCGCTGAGGCCGTCCGTGTGGCGATCGAGACCGCCCTAGCCTGGTTCGGCATCGTCGAGTTGGCCGATGCCCCGGGCGGCGTTCGTGCCCTCCGGTCCTCGCCCAAAGCGTTCTCAGGCGACCTGAAGACAGCGGTACCCGAACCGGTCGCGACGGGCCAGCCCTCGCTCGCCGTCCTGAGCGACGGGGAGATCCAACTCCGCCGACCTACACCGCTCCGCATCTGGTCCCTCTCGGCGTTCGCAGATCCCACGGAACTCGGGGAGGTGAGCGTCTACCGGATCACCGCCGAGACACTCGGCCGTGCGTTACAGGCCGGGTTTGACCTTGCACAGGTGACGGGTTTTCTCGCCAAGCAGGCCGGCGGCGAGATACCGCCGGACCTCATGGCCAAGCTCGAGGCCTGGGCGCAGGGCTATGGCCGGGTTCGACTCCGACGGGCGGTCATCCTGGAGCCCGACGACGAAGGAGCGCTCACCGACCTCCAACACGCGGTCGAAGAGAGCGGTTTGAGCGTGCGCCGGCTCGGGGACCATCAGCTCCTCGTCGAGGTGCCACCCCTCCCTGATGGCGACGAGCAAGACCGGACGCGGGATCCCGAAGCCCTCCTTCTGGCACGGCTCCGAAGCAGGGGCTACACGCCTCAATGGGTTAAAGCGTCCCAACCTCGATCCCCATCCGGTGCCACCCCGGCGCCGGGATCGGCGGCCCGGTCCTCCTAGATCAGGAAGGGTGCATAGGGACGCTGCTCACGGGACCTCCTTGTGGTGAGAGCAACCCGCTCCCTATCCCGAGGGGCCGGAACTTGCGAGCGGAGAGAACAATTGCGAGAGCAGGTGAATGGGTCGGAGCAGGTCGGCGGCATCCCTGCCACGGGAACCAGGAGGGATGACATGACTGACACGACCGTGACCAAGATCAACTCCCACTTCTCCCCGAAGGGGGAGATGGGACAGAAGTACCTGGCCACCGGCAAGACGATGTCGATGCGCCTCTGGGAGAACGAGCAGCCCGGCGAGCCGAAGGAGGCAACTGCCCGCGACTACGAGACGTTGGGCTTCGTGGTCAACGGTCGGGCGGAGCTGCATATCGAGGGGCAAATGGTGCTGCTGGAGCCGGGCGACTCCTGGGTGGTGCCCGAGGGGGCCTCTCACACCTACTGGATTCTGGAGGCATTCACAGCCGTCGAAGTTACCCATCCACCTGCCAACGTTCACGGCCGCGACGAGGCGTAGCGTCGAGCCCGATCCGTCAGGTGTTCACGTCCTGCCTCCTCCTTCGACCGGAGGGGCATTGTTGTCTGCGTGTCTGGACCTGTCCCCGGCAGCAGCTGCCGTCCGGTGGACCGGCTCCTGGGCCGTCTGTCACCGTGGGTAGGAGCGCCTTTCCGCGCCGCACGGCAGCGCGTACCATCCCCTATGCTCCATCCCAGGGGCACGATCGGCAGACAGTGGGCGAGTGAGGCAAGGTGGCAGACGAGCGGAGAAATCAGCGGGCCCGGCGGATGGTGAGCAACCTGCTGCTGCTGGCATCGGTGGTGCTTGGCATCGCGGCGGTGGTGCTCTACATCCGTGATCAGCAAGAACCGGATCAGACCCTGGTTGCCCCGACGGCGATACCCGGCAAGAACGATCTGGTGAGTGTGGCCAACGCCCTGAAGGCCGAGGGCCTCACGGTCGAGTACGGTCGGGGGGCGACGAAATCACCCGATCTCGATCCGCCCGGACAATTGCTGGAGGTGGATGGCACGCCGCTCTATGTCTTCGTCTACCCGGATGTCGCCTTGCGGGAGGCCGAGTCCACGGACCTCGACCCAGCGTCTTTCAGTTTGACCAGCCCCAGTGGCCGACCGGTGGACCTTGCTACGCCGCACCTGACCGCCAACAGCAACGTGGTGGTCGCCCTCGCGGGCGGCTCCCCCGATCTGGCGGATCGCGTCGATCGAGCCGTGGCAAGGCTGTCATAGATAGCACAGCCCGCCCCCGGCTCCAGTCCCCAGGGACGATACGGCGGCTGCGGACGACCCCGTCGAGATGACTGACCACTCCCTGCCGACCGCCACCGCGTCTGAGGAGACAGATCCCGACCCGCGTGAAGAGGAAGCCGACCACGGTCGGATCGGTTACGGCCGCTATGGCCGCTACACTCCACTCGCGCTGGCCCTTCTGCTGGGTCTCAGCGTGCTCCTTCTCGGCATCTTTGGCCGGGCCGCGGAGTCCGTGCCGCCGGGTGGCACGGACAGGCTACCGGGGCGGCCCGCGCCGGATGTCACCGTCTCGCTCCTCGACGGCCGTTCGCTGCGCCTGGCTGACCTGCGGGGATCGACCGTGGTGGTCAACTTTTGGGCGGCCTGGTGCGAGGCGTGCCGGGCAGAGGCACCGGCGTTTCAGGGGCTAAGCGCGGAGGCAGCAAGAACCGGTGAACCTCTCGCAGTGGTTGGCGTGGGCCTGAAAGCGGGCGACACGGACGAAGCCGCGCGGGCGTTCGTCGAAGACCTGGGGCTGACCTACCCGATTGTCCGAGATGCGGGGGGGTCAGATCCCCTTCGCGGCCCGATCGAGACCGCGTTCGACATCTCCCCGTCCTACCCCACCACGATTGTCATCCGGCCGGACGGCATCATCGACCGCATCCACATCGGGCAGGTCACGGCGGACCAGCTCCGCGCCGCCGTCGACGCGGCGCGAGGCTGAGCCGCCAGCCCTGTCCGCCGAAGCCGGTGACTCAACTCCTGGCAGCCGAGACGCGGCGCCGGACGGGGGTGATCCAGTCCGCGTAGCGGTCAGACCGGCCACGCACGGTGTCGAAGAAGAGATCCCGCAGGCGAGCGGTGACTGGTCCCACCGTGCCGTCACCAATCGGCCGACCGTCGATGCTGGCGACCGAGGCAACCTGAACCCCGGTGCCACAGAAGAAGACTTCGTCGGCGATGTACAACTCGGAGCGATCGATCTCCCGCGTCTCCGTCGGGATGCCATCGTCCGACGCGAGGCGGAGGAAGGAGCGACGGGTGATGCCCTCTAGGATGTCACTGGTGATCGGTGTGGTTACCAGGACGCCGTCGCGAACCAGGAAGAGGTTGCAGGCGCTGCCCTCGGCAACCTTGCCCGCCGTGTTCAGCAAGATCGCCTCGTCGGCGCCTTTCTCCTCCGCTTCGTCCTTGGCGAACGACGCGTTGACATAGGACCCGGAGAACTTGCCACGGCCGGGAATCGCGTTGTCCGGTATCCGCACCCAGGTTGAGACGATGGCCTTGAGCCCACGCGAGGTGTCCAGATAGTCCCCGAGCGAGAGCATGTAGATCGCCAACTCATCCCCGACGCCCCGCAGGCGGGGGGTGAGCTGAACCGCGCTCTTGTAGACAAAGGGCCGGATGTAGGCATCACCCGTCGGCGCGTTGCGCTCAACCAGGGAGACGATCGTCTCTGCCAGGGACTCCCGGCTGAACGGCAACTCCGCGCGCAGCAGCTTGGCGGAGTTGAGGAGCCGTGCCGCGTGGTCGGGCAGGCGAAAGATGTTGATCGTCTCGCCGTCGGCGTCAAGATAGCCGCGGATGCCAGCGAAGGCGCCGGTTCCGTACTGCACGACGTGGGTGCCGACGCTGATATTGGCCTCGGCGAATGGGACGATCCGCCCCTCAAAGAACGCATATTCCAGCATCGGCGAGGTCATCGCGTCGGTCCTCCTCGGGCATCGAGCACAGCCAGGGACGTAGTCCACAGCTTGATGATAGGGGCGCAGTATATCGCGGGCTCAGCGTGTGGCACGCGGGCTGCGAAGGCACCGGCAGGATGTCGTCGGGCGGCAGTCCGCTGTCGTGTGGATGACTCCCTGAATCGCCTACTGCAGCAGGCCAGTTCCTGCGCCGTCTCGTCGTCTCGGTACGCGCGCCAGGAACCGCTCAGGGCAGACGACCGCCTGAGTAGCGCCGGGACCAGTCACTCCGGGACCTAGAGGAGGACCCTGCGATGCCGACGAAGCTGGTCTGGCGCCGGTGCGGGACGTGTGGGCAACTTACGTTGGTGCCCGTGAGCGCGAACGTCTGCTGGCAGTGCGGCGCTCCGCTCAACGATCCGCGAGGCGAACCTGATCCGAACCCCGAGTCCGCCTCCGCCGATGCTCAGCCGGAAGAGTTCCCCGAGCGCATCGCCTGGCCCCCATTCTCCTTCGCAGAGAACCTCAGTTCCCAATCAGACGTGCCAAACCCGCTTGACCCGAGGGCAATCGACCGCGACCTGCCCCCGGCGAAGCCACGGCCCATGGATCTGAGCCCCGAGGACGACATCGTTGCCACCCAGCTTCTAGATAGCGTCTTCCCCGACGGCGTCACCCTGTAGATCACAATGCCTTGCTGGACCGGGACACTGAGATAGGTCTCCTTCGGTCTAGGTGAGTGCTGTCGTCGACCGGGTAGCGAGCCCCCGGATGTGTGACTCACCTCAGGGAGTAAGGGAGCCATATCGATGGCCCATTCGGCCCTACGCCCTAGCTGGGTCATCGGCACAGCTCCACGCCGGGGGCTCATCGGCACTGATTCTGGCCCAGCCGCGCTCGCCAGATTGAGCAGGACGCGGGACTGAAGAGCGCCCGCGCCGCTAGTCGCGGCGCGGGCGCTGGAGAGAGCGGGTGGACGACGCTGGTCGCCCACCCACTAGAGTGGTGAGGGATCAGATCTGCCGTCGCTTCACCGTCACGGCGCCCGCCAGGGCCAGGACAAGCCCGGCACTGACCAACAGGATCAGCGATCCGAATCCGTCCGCGTCCGTGACGCCAGCGCCGGTCGATGGCAGGGCCTTGACTGGACCACCGGTTGCGACCTTGGTCGGGGTCGGTGTCGGCTCACTCGTGGCCGGCTGGGTCGGGGTTGGGGTCGTCTCCCCCTTGGCGTCAACCGGGATGACGAAGAACGTGCAAGTTAGCTCCTCGTTGGGACCCAGGTAGACGCCGATCCGGTTGGTGTTCGGGTTGGTCACCTGGCGCGGCTCGAACCCGTCAGGCGTGCCGCAGACGGTCTGAAAGTCGGCGAAGTCCCCGGGAACCCCTAACTCCACGGTGTAGGTGCCCTCACCCAGCCCCTGGAAGCCGACGATCCCGTCCGCCCCCGTGGTCTGCGTCACGGCGAATCCGTCGGCGTCACGCATCACCGTAGCCTCGATGCCGGACTCACCTGGGCAGTCACGGGCGTAGTTGTCCCCGGCGTAGGCCACCGGGCAGACCAGCGCCTGGACGACCAGGGCGTTGGTGTCGCTATGCGGAGGCGGTGGGGTCTGCGCCTCTTGGTCGACGAAGATTAGCGTGACCGCGTTGACACCCTCGGCGGCGTCGAAGTTCAGGGTGGCCGGCTCAAGCACCGTGCCGGCTGGCTGACCGCTCAAGAGTTCGAGCTGAATGGCGGCTCCGAACATGACATCCAGTTCGGCACCCTCGCTGGCCGAGGTGGTGATTTCGCCGAGCGGCTGGCCGTCCTGAGTGACCCCGACGACCACGCCTTCGAGCTTGGTGCAGTCACTCACCTGGTCGTAGCCGGCCGGACAGTGATAGGCGTTGAGGTTGACCGAGCTTGAAGGGGCTTGTGCGCCGGCAGGCCGTGCGGCCAGGACGAGCGCGAGCAGCGCGAGCAGGAGATACGGGACGTGACGTCGTGTTCGAATCAACATCGCTGGAATCCTCTCTGTGGGTCGTGTCGATCGTTGTTCCCGTGGCCGGTGTGGTCGGTACCACGTCCTAACTGTAGGAGCCCAGCGAGCGGGCGGGATCGGTTAAATCACGTAACTACCCCTCCTAATCACGGGCACTTCCATGCTTAAGGGATCCGAGTTGTGACACA
>JADDPH010000036.1 GCA_016781925.1 Sphaerobacteraceae bacterium
TTGACAGGTTCCCTCGGGTTCCCGTAGGATGCGGAGGTCGCTGACACGATCGGTGATGGTGTGCGCCATCGGGGACAGGATGGGCCGAACCGGGTGAACCAGATGAAAAGTCGTTCGACAATTGACGCCCCTGCGATCCTCGTACTTATTTCGCTCCCGTTGGGGAGCAGTTGGCGTGCCGGAGGCCCGGATCAAGCGTAGGTGCTGAGACAAGCGAGACAGACCGGAGCGGTAGATCGGGCCTCCCAAGCGGGAGGCTTTTTTGTTTCCTCGGTTTCTCGCGCAAGACAAGGTGGCACCGGGGACGGGACCAGCGCGAAGGGCAGAGGTGGCCGCAACGGTGCGGCCGATCACCGATGATGGGATAGGATGAACCGCAACGGCGCGGCTGGGCAGAGCGAGACATTCGGGGAAGCGTCATCGCTTCCAACCGAGGAGCAGGACCATGGCAATAGCGAAGCCACCCAGCCCCAGCGGCCAGCGGACCCCCTATCAGCCCGCCGTGACGGAGCAGCGGCCGAAGGTAGACCCGCCGGTGATGAACGGGGCCGCTATCACCTGCGCGAGCCTTGAGGCGGAAGGCGTGACGACCGTCTTTGGGTATCCAGGCGGAGCGGTGATCCCCCTCTACGACGCCCTCCCGTCATCCGGGCTCCATCACGTTCTGGTGCGGTTCGAGCAATGGGCGGCACTCGCCGCCGACGGCTACGCCCGAGCTACCGGCAAGGTCGGTGTCTGCATGGCCACCTCCGGTCCCGGCGCGACAAACCTCGTGACGGGGTTGGCGAACGCTCAACTCGACTCGGTGCCAATGGTCGCGATCACGGGGCAAGTGGGGCAACCGATGATCGGCCGGGATGCCTTCCAGGAGGTCGACATCACGGGCATCACCTTGCCGGTGACGAAGCACAACTACCTGGTGCAGCGGGCCGAGGATATCGCCCCGACGATCAAGGAAGCGTTCTACCTGGCATCCTCCGGCCGCCCCGGCCCGGTCCTGGTTGATATTCCCAAGAACGTCTTCCTCGCTAAGGCCCCCTTTGTCTACCCGACTTCGGTCAGGCGCCCCGGCTATCAGCCGACGTCCGTTCCCAATATGCGTCAGGTGCGCCTAACCGCGGAGTTGATCGAGGCGGCGGAGCAGCCGCTGATCATGGCCGGACACGGGATCATGCTCAGCGGCGCGACGGATCTCTTCGCCGCGTTCATCGAGCGCACCGGGATCCCGGTGATCTTCACCCTGCTCGGGCTGGGCTCCTTTCCGGAATCGCACCCCTTGGCGCTGGGGATGATGGGGATGCACGGTCATCGCCACGTCAATGCGGCGCTTGAGGCCTGCGATCTCCTGCTCAACATCGGAGCCCGCTTCGACGACCGTGCCACGGGCCGCATCGACGGGTTCGCTCCGAACGCGAAGATTGTCCACGTGGACATCGATCCGGCCGAGATCGGCAAGAACGTCGAGACGGACGTGCCGGTCGTCGGTGATGCCGGGGAGGTCCTGAAGCTGCTGACGCCGGAGGTTGCGTCCCGGCGCCGGGACCAGTGGACCGGCTGGATCGATGCTCAGCGCAACCGCGCGCTGCACGAGGCGCTGGAAGACCGGCCAGAGACCCCGGAGCCGTACACCATCATCCGTGGCATCGCCGAGGCCACCAACGGCGAGGCAGTCCTGGTGACTGACGTGGGACAGCACCAGATGTGGACCGCCCAGTATTTCGGCTTCGACTATCCGGACCGCTGGCTTTCATCCGGCGGGCTTGGCACCATGGGCTATGGACTGCCCGCCGCGATCGGCGCCAAGATCGGGCGCCCTGACCTGGAAGTCTGGGCGGTCGTTGGTGACGGCGGCATCCAGATGTCGCTCAACGAGCTAGCCACCGCTGCCCAGGAGGGCCTGGATATCAACGTCGCGGTGATCAACAACGGCTACCTGGGCATGGTCCGGCAGTGGCAGGACCTGTTCCACGAGAAGAACTACTCCCAGGTCAAGATCACCGGGCCGGACCTGGTTCAGATTGCCGAGGCATACGGGGTGACCGGGATCCGGGTCCGCAAGGACGCGGAGATTCTGCCTGCCATCCTGCAGGCGCGTAGCACGCCGGGGCCAGTGGTGATCGACTTCGTGGTCGAGCCGGAGGCGAATGTCTACCCGATCGTTCCCCCCGGTGCGAGCAACTCCGAGATGCTGCACGACCTACGGTTTCGGGACACGGAGTAGGAGGCCGGCGATGCACCAGCACACGCTCGTCGTCCTCGTCGAGGACCACCCCGGTGTCCTGAACCGGGTGGTCTCCTTGATGCGGCGGCGCTCGTTCAACATCGATTCCATCACCGTCGGGCACTCGGAGACACCGGGTGTCTCCCGGATGACCATCATGGTTCGTGGCGCCGACGACCTGGTGGAGCAGGTGAGCAAGCAACTCTACAAACTGATGGAGGTCCTCAAAGTCACGGACCTGACGGACCAGCCCTGCGTGGCGCACGAACTGGCGATGGTCAAGGTGGCGGCAAAGCCGCAGCACCGGACCGAAATCCTCCAGATCGCTCAGATCTATGATGCCAAGGTGGTGGACGCGACGCCATCCAGCCTGCTGCTGGAGGCGACGGGCTCCGAGGAGAAGATTGACGCGCTGCTGACGATGCTCCGCGCCTACGGAATCCGGGAGTTGGTCCGGACTGGCCGCGTGGCAATGGCCCGCGGTGGAGCGCCGACCGCCAAGCCGGTCGGCGGCAACGGGCGGGTGGATCGGGTGACGGAGGGGACGCTGGCCGTCGCAGATTGAGAGACGCTCTTCGCTCCCCTTTACCCGGGGAAGACCGAAGGCAAAACGGGAAGACGAGCGCCCTCGGTGAGAGGGTTCGGACGCAAGCAGGGGAGGAACCTACAGTGGCCGCGACGATCTACTACGAGGATGATGCCGACCTGAGCACCCTGGAGGGCAAGACCGTAGCCGTGATCGGCTATGGCAGCCAGGGGCATGCCCACGCGCTTAATCTGCGCGATTCCGGGGTGGATGTGGTCGTCGGGCTGCATGAAGGAAGCAAGAGCCGGGATCGGGCGCGGTCCGATGGGCTGCGCGTGGAGTCGGTCGCGGATGCGGCGAAGATGGCCGACATCGTGATGATTCTGGTGCCGGACCAGACCCAGAAGCAGGTCTACGAGGAGAGCGTTCGGCCCAACCTCACGCCGGGCAAGACCCTCATGTTCGCCCACGGGTTCAACATCCACTTCGGCCAGATCGCCCCGCCAGATGGCGTCGATGTTTCCATGATCGCCCCCAAGAGCCCGGGCGACCGGGTGCGGGAGTTGTTTGAGGAGGGGGTGGGGGTACCCGCCCTGGTCGCCGTGCACCAGGATGCGAGCGGCAACGCGAAGCAGACGGCGCTCGCTTACGCCAAGGCCCTCGGTTCCCTCAGCGCCGGTGTCCTGGAGACCACGTTCAAGGAAGAGACGGAAACCGACCTGTTCGGCGAGCAGGCGGTGCTCTGCGGTGGCGTGTCCGCGCTGATCAACGCGGGCTTCGAGACGCTGGTCGCGGCGGGGTACCAGCCGGAGAGCGCCTACTTCGAATGTCTCCATGAGATGAAGTTGATTGTGGACCTGATCTACGAGGGTGGCCTCACGTTCATGCGTGAGGTTGTGAGCGACACCGCCGAGTACGGGGATTACTACGCCGGCCCGCAGGTCATCGACGAGCACGTCCGCGAGCGGATGCAGGGGTTGTTGACCCGCATCCAGGATGGGTCGTTCGCGAAGCAGTGGATCGAGGAGAACACGGCTGGGCAGCCCAATTTCCGCTCGATGCGAGCTGCCAACCAGAATCTCGAGGTGGAGCGGGTCGGCAAGGATCTCCGCGCGATGATGCCATGGCTGAAGCAGGGCAAGGGCGCGCGGCAAGCCCAGCAAGCCGCGTCCGCCCAGGTAGGGGACTAGCCGTGACGAGCAGCGAAGACCACGTAGCCGACCCTTCTGATCGTGTTGTCGTCTTCGACACCACCCTGCGCGACGGTGAGCAGTCGCCAGGGGCAACGCTGACCGCCGACGAGAAGCTCGAAGTGGCCGACGCCCTGGTTGACCTCGGCGTGGACGTGATTGAGGCCGGTTTCCCCGCCGCTTCTCCCGGTGACTTCGAGGCCGTTCGCTCGATCGCCGCCCGAGTCAAGGGCGCTAGCGTGGCCGGGTTAGCGCGGGCGAACCAGGGAGATATCGAGCGGGCCGCCCAGGCGGTGAAGGGTGCTGAGGCGCCGCGCATCCACACCTTCATCGCCACCTCGGACATCCACCTCCAGCACAAGCTGCGGATGACCCGGGAACAGGTGCTGGACCGAGTCACCGCGATGGTCGGGTTCGCCCGCTCCTTCACTGGGGACGTCGAGTTCTCGGCGGAGGACGCCACCCGTTCCGACTGGGAGTTTTTGGTCGAGGTCTTCAAGCGCGCGGTCGAGGCGGGCGCCTCCACCATCAACGTGCCGGACACCGTCGGCTACACCACTCCGACCGAGTACGTCGCCTTGATTCAGCATCTACGGGAGCGGGTGCCCGGCATGGACCAGGTGGCCATCTCCGTGCACTGCCACGACGACCTTGGGATGGCAACGGCGAACACGCTGGCCGCGGTCGCGGCTGGCGCACGGCAGGTCGAGGTGACGGTGAACGGGATCGGCGAGAGGGCCGGCAACACCGCCCTGGAAGAGGTGGTGATGGCGCTCTCGACCCGCAAGGACACCTTTGGCGGGGTCGTCACGGGGATTAAGACGGAACGCCTGGTCCCGACGAGCCGGCTCGTCAGCGGGCTCACCGGCCTTCGGGTGCAGGCGAACAAGGCCATCGTCGGCGCCAACGCCTTTGCCCACGAAGCGGGCATCCACCAGGACGGGATGCTCAAGGAGCGGACCACCTACGAGATCATGAACCCGACCGATGTGGGTTGGGAGGGCACGAAGCTGGTTCTCGGCAAGCATTCCGGGCGGGCCGGTTTCCGCTCCACCTTAAGCGAGATCGGAATCCGGCTCGAAGAAGACCAGCTCAACGAGGCCTACCAGCGATTCCTCCTCCTGGCGGATCGCAAAAAGGCGGTCACCGCGGCCGATCTTGCGGCCCTGGTTAGCGACCAGCTCGCTGCGGAGGGCGATGTCCTCCAGCTCGTACGGTGGAACGCGAGCATCGGCAGCACCGGACCGGCGACCGCCAGCGTGGTCGTGAGCCGCGGGACGGAGGAGTTGACGGGCGACGCCGAGGGCAACGGCCCGGTCCACGCGCTGTTCCAGGCGATCGAGACGGCGACCGGCTTGAAGCCGGAGCTGGAGTACTACCACGTGGAGGCCGTCACGCCCGGGGAGGACGCCCAGGGGCAGGTCCACGTCCGGATCCGCTCCGATGGCGCGCTCTACACGGGTCACGGCTTGGCCACCGATGTCGTCGAGGCGAGTGCGCGAGCTTACCTGGCCGCACTGAGCAAGATCGAACGGGGTCAGCAAACAACGGTCGTCCCGGGTCCAGGGACCGGGGCGTCTCGCTGGTCATGACGGAACGCGAAGGTGACTTGAGTGGACGATGTCACCAAACGGTCAAGCGGCGAGGGGCCGCGGGATTGAGGATGCGGGAGGCGTAGCAAGGCAACCATGGCATCGAACCCGATGACGTTGAGCGAGAAGCTCTGGGACCGCCACCTGGTACGGTCGGCTGAAGGCGAGCCCGATCTGCTCTACATTGACCTTCATCTCGTCCATGAGGTGACGTCGCCCCAGGCCTTCGATGGCTTGCGAATGGCGGGCCGCCCCGTGCGCCGGCCCGATCTGACGGTCGCCACGGCCGACCACAATGTGCCCACCGGTGGCATTGACCTGCCGATTACCGACCCAATCTCGGCGACGCAGCTGTCGGCCCTGAGCCGGAACTGCGCGGAGTTCGGGGTCAGGCTCTACCCCATGGGCGATCCCGGTCAAGGCATCGTTCACGTGATCGGACCCGAGCAGGGTCTCACCCTCCCAGGCATGACAATCGTTTGCGGGGACAGTCACACGTCCACCCACGGCGCCTTCGGTGCCCTCGCCTTCGGCATCGGAACGAGCGAGGTCGAGCACGTCCTCGCCACCCAGAGCTTGCCAGCGACTCGGCCTGCCACCATGGCCGTGACCGTTGAAGGCAATCTGCGGCCAGGCGTGACCGCGAAGGACTTGATTCTGGCGGTGATCGGCCGGATCGGCACGGGTGGTGGCATCGGCCACATCATCGAGTACCGGGGCTCGGCCATCCGCGCGCTCTCGATGGAGGGGCGGATGACGGTCTGCAACATGTCCATCGAGGCGGGTGCGCGGGCCGGCATGATTGCCCCGGACGACACGACCTTCGCTTACGTCGAGGGCCGACCCCATGCGCCGAAGGGATCGGCCTGGGAGCGTGCCCTCGACGATTGGCGCAGCCTGCCCACGGAGCCCGGAGCGACCTTCTCCAAGGAGGTGGCCCTGGACGCCGCGGCCATCGCGCCTCACGTCTCCTGGGGCACCAACCCGGGCCAGGTGGTGCCGCTCGACGGCGCAGTGCCAGATCCTGCAGAGATGGACGACGCGGCGGCGCGGGAATCGGCGGCGCGGGCGCTGACCTATATGGGCCTGGAGGCGGGAACGCCGGTGCGTTCGATCCCCGTCAACACGGTCTTCATTGGATCCTGCACCAACAGCCGGATCGAGGATCTGCGGGTCGCCGCGGCCGTGGTTGACGGCCGCCGGGTGAGCCAAGGTGTCCGGGCGATGGTGGTGCCGGGGTCCATGCGGGTGAAGGCGCAGGCGGAGGCGGAAGGGCTGGACCGGGTCTTCCAGTCCGCCGGGTTCGAGTGGCGGGCTGCCGGGTGCTCGATGTGCCTCGGGATGAACCCCGACCAGCTCAAGCCCGGCGAGCGCTGCGCTTCCACGAGCAACCGAAACTTCGAAGGGCGGCAGGGCCGGGGCGGACGGACGCACCTGGTTTCGCCCGCGGTCGCGGCGGCCACGGCCATCGCCGGCACGTTCGCCGGCCCCGCGGAACTGGGGTAGGAGCACGCCATGCAGCCTGTGCGCATCATCACCGGCACCGCCGTGCCACTGGACCGCAGCGATGTCGATACCGACCAGATCATCCCGGCTCACTGGCTCAAGCGGGTGGAGCGGACCGGGTTCGGCGCAGGGCTATTTTCCACCTGGCGCGACGCTGACCCGGACTTTGTCCTCAACCGGCCGGAGTATGCCGGGGCGAGCATCCTGGTGGCCGGTCCCAACTTCGGCGTTGGGTCCTCCCGGGAACATGCCGTCTGGGCCCTGTTGGATCGTGGGTTCCAGGCCGTGATTTCGCCGCGGTTCGGCGACATCTTCCGGAATAACGCCACCAAGACCGGTCTGGTTCCGGCGGTTGTCGAGCCGGGTGTGGGCGAAGCCCTCCTGAGGGCCGTGGAGGCAGATCCCCGCCTCGAGGTTACCGTCGATGTTGAGCGGCGGATGGTGTCGGCTCCGGCCGTCGGGATCGAAGCGTCCTTCCCGCTTGACGATTTCACGCGGTATCGCCTTCTCGAAGGGCTAGACGACATCGGCCTGACCCTCCGGCATGTCGAAGCCCTCGCTGCCTATGAATCCCGGCGGCAGGACTGGATGCCGTCCATTCCGACTCCGAGGTGACGGAGCCGCCAAGCAGGATTGATCCCGTGATGCATCACGACTGTTTGCCCGGGCCGGGGCAACGCACGCGTCGCCGCGTTGCCGACCACGAAGGCGAGGCGAGTCGTTGAGGTCTTCGACGGTGGTGAACGAGTGGGCGTCGACGGAACACGCCCTGGCCTACTTGGAGCGGGCGGAGCGCATCCCGCGGCGGACTGAAGGCGAGGCGACATTGCTCGACTTCGTGCCGCACGAGGTGGAGCGCATCCTAGACCTCGGCACGGGCAACGGGCGGTTGCTGGCCCTCCTTAAGATCGATCGGCCACAGGTGCGGGCGGTGGCGCTCGATTTCTCACCGGTGATGCTTGCGGCGGCGAGTAAACGGTTCGCTGGGGATGACTCTGTCGAGGTGGTCGCCCACGATCTGGAGCAGCCTCTTCCGGACCTCGGACAATTCAATGCCGTCGTCTCCTGCTTCGCTATCCACCATTGCACCCACGAGCGGAAGCGGGCGTTGTACGAGGAGATCTTTGCGACCCTCGTGCCCGGTGGGATCTTCTGCAATCTTGAACACGTGTCGTCGCCGACGCCGGCGCTGCACGAGCGGTTCCTGCACCACCTCGGGATCGGGCCCGAGGACGAGGATCCGTCCAACAAGTTGCTCCCTGTCGAGACGCAGTTGACCTGGCTGCGAAGCACCGGGTTCGAGGACGTGGACTGTTCCTGGAAGTGGCTGGAGTTAGCGCTGCTGGTCGGACGAAAGCCGCGTTAGGCGGTCCACCTCCGGGCTCGGCGAAGCAATGGAGCGGGGAGATGGGGTGCAGCGCGACGATCGCGCTCCTGCCGGGCGACGGCGTGGGGCCGGAAGTCATGGTCGAGGCCCGACGCATCCTCGACGCCGTCGGGGAGCGGTTCGGCCATGCCTTTCGGACGGTCGATCTGCTCATCGGAGGCGCCGCAATCGACGAATACGGCATGGCATTGCGCCCTGAGGATGCGGCGGTGGCGGGGGCAGCGGACGCCGCCCTGCTCGGCGCGGTCGGTGGACCACGCTGGGACAATCCGGCGAGTAAGGTGCGGCCGGAGCAAGGTCTCCTGGCCCTCCGGAAGGCGCTTGGCCTCTACGCCAACTTGCGGCCCGTCACGGTGTTTCCCGCCCTGGAGGACACCTCCCCGATCAAGCAGGACATTGTCCGGGGTGTCGACATCCTGGTGGTACGGGAGTTGACCGGCGGGCTCTACTTCGGGCGACCGTCGAGACAGTGGCGGGAGCGCCGGGGCCGGGCAGCGGTCGACACGCTTGTCTACCGGGAGCATGAGGTCGCTCGCGTGGCGCGGCTCGCTTTTGAACTGGCCAGTGGCCGGAGGCGTAAGGTCGCCAGTGTCGACAAGGCGAACGTGCTGTCAACATCGCGCCTATGGCGGAGCGTGGTGACGGAGGTATTGCACGACTTCCCTGATGTGGAGCTGGAACACGTCCTGGTCGATGCCATGGCGATGCATCTGGTCCGCGGCCCGCGGCGTTTTGACGTCATCGTCACCGAGAACATGTTTGGGGACATCCTGACGGATGAAGCCTCAACCCTGGCCGGTTCGATCGGCTTGCTCCCCTCCTCGAGCGTCGGCGCCCCGCGAGCGGACGGGACGGAGCGGCGGTTTGGCCTCTACGAGCCGATCCATGGCAGCGCCCCGGACATTGCCGGGCAGGGTCGGGCCAATCCGATCGGGATAATCCTCTCCCTGGCGATGCTGCTGCGCACCTCACTTGGATTGGAGGCCGAAGCCGCGGCGGTGGAGGGTGCCGTTGTCGCCGCCATCGAGGACGGCGTGCGGACGGCCGATATCGCCGGCAGCAGCCCCGCTCGCTCGACATCGGAGGTGGGCCAGGCGATTGCCGAGCGCATCGACGCGTCGCCATAGGGTAACGGCTTGACCCAGCGGAACCGGCGGCAACGATGCTCTACGGAGTCCGGGCTAAGAGGCCAGCCGCGTCCAGCATGAGTGCGCTCACGGCACCCTGGTCGACGTAGTTGACGGGGTCGTTGAACCCGGCGGTGAGAACGAAGAGGCGGCCGTCAGCGCGACGCAGCAGCCACGTCATGTTGTAGACGCCCGCCTCGTATCCCCCCTTGAAGCCCGCATAGGGCCAGATGGCGGGGTCAAGCGCTCCGCCACGATTTAAGGCCAGGATCTGCTGGACCGGCTCCAGACCTGGTCCCTGTGACATCGCCTGGAGCGTCGCCAGCGCACGGCAAATCTCCGAGGCTGAGGCGAACCATTCCAGGCTGTCGATCCGCTTCGGGCCGACCCAGTCGCCCCAGTAGGTTTCACTCAGCGGGATCGGATCCACTTCACTGGCGAGGATGCGACGTTGAGCGCTGTCGGCCGCCGCGAGGTAGGAATCGATCCGCTCCGGCGCGACGGCGATCTTGAACGCAAAGAGTTCATGGGTGGTGAGAAAAGGCGTGTTCAACTCGGGCGCGCCGTGGCCGAGGGCAACCTGGGCATCCTCGACGTTCTCGCGGCCCAGACGATGGATCAGGTGGTCGGTCGCCGTGTTGTCGCTGTCCGCGATCATCCGCTCCGCGAAGTAGCGCAGGGTATACCGCGTTCCGGCCGGCTCGTAGAGCATGCCGCCGGACGGAAGGCTCTTGAAGCGATCCTGGATCTCCAATTCCTCATCCCAGCGAGCGCGTCCCGCAGCGACCTGCCGGGCCAACTCGCCAAGGACGTAAAGCTTGAAGGTGGACCCCAGTGCGAGCCGGCGGTCCGGCGTGACCGCGTGAACGGGACGGCAGCGACCATCCACGATCTCGGCGGCGAGAAAGTTCGATGCCGGTGCAAGGGGGGTCAGCCTCGCCTCAAGGTTGGCCCAGGCTGTGGTCGCCGGAGCCGTCGACGCATGCCGCTCGCCTGCCGCGGGCGGAGGTACGGGGGCGGCCATAGTGGGCAACGGCTGCCAGCCGCTGGAACTGACGCTGCCGAGTAGGACGACCAGCGTAAGTAGCCATTGTCCAACCGCTCGAGGTGTTGCCATCGCATTCTCCTCTGGTATGCGTGCTTCTGGCGCTGATCGGCGTGGGAACGTGGCGACGGTCGCGAGACAGGACCGCCAAGGAGATCGGCGTTAGCCCCGGGCCGGGTGTCCTCGGGTGATCCACTCCATGGCTCTACGCACCGGGGAGCCAGGCGGTTCTCCTAGACCGGGTCACGGACGTACCGGGGAGGACGCGACCTCGCGCGATCGTCGCACCGGCGCAGGCAGCGCTCCTCAGCCCCGCAGGGGGAAGACCGCGTAGGGTTTGAGGGGAGGGTACGCCTGATCCACGTCGAGGGTGACCACCTCCACCTGCGTTACCGAGAAGGTGCCGAAGTGGTGATCCCGCCAGTCCGCGAGGGTCGCTGCCATCCCGCCCACGGGAGCATCGGCGATATAGTGGGCGAGGGTCATGTGGGGTAAGTAGGCGTACTTCGGAATCGTCGTGATGGCTGCCAGATCACGAAGCCGGCTATGCAGGCGGGCGCATCGCCCGAGGTCGTGCACATCGAGAAAAGCCGCGTCTTGGAACGAGTTCGCACCGCCCAGGTCAATCTGAAACGGCTCGCTCTCGGGGATGGCCGCTGCCGCGACGGTGACGAACTCGTTTAAACGGGCAGGGCTGATCTCGTCGCGCCGTCCCGGTGTCTCGCAGACGAAGCCCAATTCCTGGAGCATGATGTGGAGGAAGTGGTCCGGGTGGATCCGCACGGCCGGAAACCCAGCCAGGACCCGTCGGAACGTGTCTAAGTCCGGCTGCAGCGCAGCAGCCGGGACGCGAATGCAGCAGACAGCATAGACACCGTCGTGGGACCGCCAGTCGGGGGTATCGTGGCGACCGTCCGCGAGATGGCGAAACATCCGGAAGGTCTGCCAGATTCGCCGGTACGCCTCGTCCTGCTCCAAAGCCGTCGTTCCCCAGGCAGTCGCGCAGGCCGCGGCCTAGCCCTCGATGCGCTTCACGGTGAGCTTCGTCTGGCCGCCCGGGGTCATTACAAAGGCATCCTGGCCGGGGCGCTTCCCGAGAAGGGCCTTGCCGATCGGCGATTCATTGGAGATGAGCCCGGCCGCCGGTTTGGCCTCGATGGCTCCAACGATGGTGTATCGCTCCTCGTCGCCCTCGAAATCCACCACGACCGTGCTCCCGATCCCGACAGAGTCCCGGTCGCGGACTTCATCCTCGTCCATGATCACGGCACTGCGGAGCAACGCCTCCAGTTCGCCGATCCGCTTCTCGTTCATCGCCTGGTCGTGCCGGGCCGCATCATAGGCAGCATTTTCCCGCAGATCGCCGTGCGAGCGCGCCTCGGCCACTTCGGCGACGATCTGTGGCCGACGGACCTCCTTGAGTTCTTCGAGTTCCGCCTTCAAACGTTCAAGTCCGTCCCGGGTGACCGGGACACGCCGCGTCTCCACTATCGGGTCTCCTTCGAACGATCAACTATCAACCTTCAGCTACGTGTCGGACACCTGCTCTCCGACATGGCACCCAGACGAACGTGGCCCAGCCGTGTTGGTTGCTGGCGAACCGCCCGCGGCTCGTCTACTCCACTTCGAGGGTGCACTCGATCTCCACCGCGATGCGCCCTGGCAGGGCGGCGAAGCCGACGGCCGAGCGGGTGTGGCGGCCAGCATCGCCGAGTACCTCGACGAAGAGGTCGGAGCAGCCGTTGATGACCTGCGGTTGGCGGTCAAACTCGGGACTGGAGTTGACCATCCCGAGCACCTTCACCACCCGCTTGATCCGATTCAGGTCGCCGAGCGCATCCTTCGCCGTGGCAAGGATGCTCAATCCCACCTCGCGGGCAACCTGGTACGCCTCCTCGACCGAGACTTCGGTGTCGACTTTGCCTCGGGGCGCTCCAGCGCTGGGCCCCGTACCCGAGATGAAGAGCAGGTTGCCCGTTCGCACGTACCGCACGTATGTCGCCACCGGGCTCACCGGTGACGGCAACTCCAGACCCAATTCGTTGAGGCGCTCCTCGACTTGCACGGGTCATCTCCCCTTCCTCGTCTGCGCTCCATGATCGTTGCCGGATGGTAGCCGTGGTCCTGGCGACGGTCAAACCTGTATCTGCCGGGCTCTGCCAGGCTCCAAGGCCAGCGGGAGTTTTGGGAGGCTGGAGCCGATCAGCGCCGTCCAAGCAGGTTGGTGATCCGCTCCACGGAATCCTCCAGGCAATGGTCGGCGGTGGCAAACGAGAGGCGAATGTGGCCTTCCCCCGCGTCCCCGAAGGCGATCCCGGGGGTGACGGCCACGTGGGCCTCCTGCAAGAGCAGATCGGCGACCGCAATGGAGGACATGCCGGTCTCGCGGATATCGGCGAAGGCGTAGAAGGCGCCCTCGGGCAGCGGGCAGGTGATGCCCTGGACCGCACTCAAGCCTGCACTGATTCCACGCCGGCGCCGGTCCCAGGCTCCAACCATCTCCCCGATGAACTCCTGGGGACCGGTAAGAGCGGCAACACCACCGGCCTGGGCGAAGGAGGTCGCGCAGGTGACCGAGTGGCTGTGAACCTTGGCGATTTGCTTGACGAACGTCGCAGGTCCCGCGACGTATCCGAGACGCCAGCCCGTCATCGCGTAGGCCTTGGAGAGACCGTTGAAGGTCAGCGTGCGCTCCGCCATCCCGGGCAGCGTGGCGAGGCTGATGTGCTCGTGGCCGTCAAAGACGATCTTCTCGTACATCTCGTCGGCGTAGACGAGCAGATCGTGCTCCCGGGCGACGGCGGCGATGGCGTCGAGTTCCTCCCGGTCCAGCACGCGGCCGGTCGGGTTGTTGGGGGAGTTGACGAGGATGCCACGGGTGGCTGGCGTCACCTCAGCGGCAAGCTGGTTCCGGGTGATCCGGAAGTTGTCGTCCGGGTCGAGTGGGACGCGAACGGCACGCCCGCCCGCCATCTCGATCATCGGCACATAAGAGACCCAGGCGGGGTCAAGAATCAGCACATCCACGCCGGGCTCGACCAGGGCAAGGATCGCCTCGAAGAGCGCCGCCTTGGCACCCGGCGTAACAATGATGCCGTCTTTGGGATCAACCTCGATCCCGTTGTCCGTCCGGAGTTTGTCGGCGATCGCTTGGCGGAAAACAGGGGTGCCGTTGCTAGCAACGTAGTGAGTGTCCCCCGCGTGCATGGCCGCGGCCGCCGCATCGCGGATGTGCTGCGGGGTGATGAAGTCCGGGTCACCGCCCCCCAGGTCGATAACGTCGACGCCCTCCGCCTTCAGTGTGCGCACCCGATCCGAGACGCCGATGGTGGGCGAGGGAGCGAGATCGCGCACGCGGGCGGCAAGGAAATCGGCGGCGGTGCGCTGGGTTTGCATCAATGTCCTCCGGTCGTGCGGACGGTCTCGAAGCGGGCAAGAACTGAGGATCAGGCGGAGACTCCATTCTAACGCCCCCGTCGGTCGATGCGGGGGCCATGGACGCGAGGACTCGGTTCAGGTGGTGGCGGCACCGCCCCGGCTATTCGAGTTGGCCTATCGCTCCCAGCGGTACCGACGTGATGCCTTGTTGCTCATGGGGCACGGGCGTAAGCTTTAGCACTCCCCCAAACCGGCTGCCAACGTCGTTAGCACTCCCTCTTGAAGAGTGCTAACGATTGTGCTAGCCTATGCGCTGCCGAGTTTGAAAGGCGCCACGCTTATGCATGCTGGCAAGGCGCCGTAGCAGTCACAGAGGAGGTTGGTGCAGCAATGGCGACGGAGAGCAACGGGACGGCGGTGGCCTCGAAGCTGACGCCGCTGGGCGACCGGGTAGTCGTCAAGCCGGCGGGGCGCGAGGAGACGACCAAGAGCGGCATCGTGCTGCCGGACACGGCGAAGGAGAAGCCGCAGCGCGGCACCATCATCGCCGCTGGGCAGGGTCGGCGCGACGAGGACGGCGAGCGGATCCCGCTGGACGTCAAGGTCGGTGACGAGGTTCTGTTCGCGAAGTACGCCGGCACCGAGTTCCGCCTTGAGGAGGAGGATCTCCTGATTCTCTCCGAGAAGGACATCCTGGCCGTCGTTAGCCAGTAGTCGGCGTCCGGCCGGTGACCCGACTGGTTTGACCCGGGTATTGAAGGAGAAGAAACTGTGGCGAAGGTTCTAGAGTTCAACGAGACGGCGCGGAAGTCCCTTAAGGAGGGCGTCGACGTCCTCGCCAACGCCGTCAAGACCACCCTCGGCCCGAAGGGCCGGAACGTGGCCCTCGACAAGAAGTTCGGTGCCCCGACCGTGACCCACGACGGCGTGACCGTCGCCAAGGAGATCGAGCTCGAGGACCACTTCGCGAACATGGGCGCCCAGCTCCTGAAGGAAGCGGCGACCAAGACCAACGATGTCGCCGGTGACGGCACCACCACCGCCACCGTGCTCGCCCAGGCGATCGTCCACGAGGGCATGCGCAACGTCGCCGCCGGCGCCAATGCGATGCTGCTTAAGCAGGGCATCGACCAGGCCGCTGAGGCGATCGTCGCTCGGATCCAGGAGCTCTCCACCGAGGTCAAGGGCAAGGAGGAGATCGCCCAGGTCGCTTCCATCTCCGCGGCCGACAAGGAGATCGGGAACCTGATCGCCGAGGTCATGGAGAAGGTCGGCAAGGACGGGGTTATCACCGTCGAGGAGTCCAAGGGCCTCGAGTTCGAGACCGAGTACACCGAGGGCATGCAGATCGACCGCGGCTACATCTCCCCCTACTTCGTGACCAACACGGA
>JADDPH010000114.1 GCA_016781925.1 Sphaerobacteraceae bacterium
CTGAGAATGGCTGTTATCAGGGGGAAGGGGACAAAGAAGAGCCCGCTGACCTTGAGTGATCAGCGGGCATGCCATTCTCCCTCCGTTCGACGGGGCTTCAGCGCGCGGACGCTTCGGCGTCCACCTCCTGGCGCAGACGCTCTTTCAGCCACATCCGGGCCAGTGTCGATGGCCCAACCCCCTTGGTTTTGGCTTGGCGGGCCAGCGCCTCGCGGTCGGTGCGATCGAGTCGTACGGTCAACCGGTCAGAGAGATCAGACCCGAGGGTGACCTCCGCTGGTGTGCAGCCGCAGGCTCGCTGTCGTGGTCGCCACGGTCGGTCCCGCCTCTTCACCGCTCACAATATACTCACAATATAGTCCGCCGCGGCGTATCCCCATCCATAGGCGGAGCTGACTTCGTACCACGCCACCCCGCTGCCGTAGACAGGACCGCTCACAATGTCGACCGCCGTCCCTGTCGGCATGGAGGTGTAGATCGTGGCGCTGGTGCTGGGCGCTGATCGCAAACGGAGCGGGCCGTCAGCGACGTACGCGCCATTCACAGGCGACGGTGGCGGCAGTAGGTTCGGTGCGGGCGCTGCTGTGTTGGCGTTCCCAAAGTGCAGGGTCCAAACACCCCAATAATAATTCCCCGAGACAGGACCGCCGATCCCGACTTCCGTGTAGGTTGCCGAGAGCATGTTCTCGCGGTGCGGAGCGGAGGACCACCAGCTCCAGAAGGCGTCGTCCGCGGTCGCCTCACTCCAGAGGATGTTCTCGCCCCAGCCTGGGGCGTTGGGCGGGTACCCGTAGCGCTGCTTGAGCATCTCAGGCGTGACACCTGACGGCGAGATGTGGGCGAAGTAGCCGTTGGAGGCCATGTCCTCGCTCTTCGCCTGCGCAGACGCGTTGAGAAGCGGAGACATCCGAAGCGGGGCGACCCCGTAGGCCGCGCGCTTCTCGTTGATAAGTTGGAGGAGACGGTCCTGACCCGCAGTGGCCGAGGCGTCCTGGGCGTCACCAAGAAGAAGGAAGGCAAGAACGAACGTGACGGCCAGTGCCGCCTTGAGGATCATGCGCGTCATCGGCGCTCTCCTTTCTAGGACGCGAGGGCCAGCGGCACCTCCGTCCACAGCGGCTCGGGCTGTGCAGCCTCGACCGCCTTATCGAGCTGTTGCAGAGAGGGGAGAACGATCTGGTCGAGCGTCTTGGCGATCACCAACGTCATCGCCTGGCCAGCCGCCTGCGCACGTACGAAGTCAGCGTACGGGACGACCACGGTGGCCCTTAGCCTCGCCGCCGCTATGGTCGTTGGCGATCGCGCGGAGGGTGGTGATGAGCCACTCACGAGTGAGCGGGCCAGCGCAGGGGCGGAGTCGTGGGGGTGGTGGCGAGCTGTTGATGGTGTCGGCTGGCTGGTCGCCCTGCTTGGTGACTCTGACGTCCCTGAGCGTCCGCGTCGTGACTCGATGATCTCCCATCTGTAGTGGTGACGGCAAGCGCCGCACGATCTCCTGCCCACAGGGGGTGCAGACATACGTGGCCGCACCAGCCGCCCAGAACATGCCCGTTTGCTCCAGATCACCCTCGCAGGTCGGGCACGCCTTGGGATAGTCCTCCGTTTCAGGAATGGTGATGGTGTCCACGTCCCTCCCCCTTTCGACGTTTCGACGGGTCCATTTTCGCACGAGAGGGGTGCTTTACGCCGCTTCGGGGGCGACGAAGTGCAGCTCGATACTGTGATTGATTCCAGTGCCACAAGAGGTTCATCACCCCGAATCCTGCCGCGAAGATGCCGAGCCCGGCGAGGAGGGCGTGGATGTCGCCGGCCGGCCCGGGGCCATGCCCCGGAACCTGCCGACCCTCGCATTGACCGACGGTCAGTTTCCGAGGGGGGAGCCGGCGGAAGCCTTCCGCTAGGCCAGTCATGGACTATCCCTCCCCCCTGCTCCGTCAAGACCTCGTCGCAGCAGCATCGTGGCGGCGACCTGAACCGGGTCCCAGACGCTGTTGAACGGTGGCGCGTAGGCCAGGTCCAGCCGCGTGAGATCCTCGACCGAGAGGCCCGCGTGAAGGGCTGTCGCCACCACGTCGACCCGCTTGGCCACCCCGCCTCGCCCCACCGCCTGCCCGCCCAGCAGCCGCCCCGTGCCCCGCTCGGCCACGAGCTTGACGGTCAGCGGCCGCGCGTCCGGCAGGTAGCCGGCATGGTCGGTGGACGCCAGCGTCGTGGCGACACAGGCGATGCCGGCCGCCATTGCCTCGCGCTCGGTCAGCCCGGTCCGGCCCACCTCCAGGTCGAACACCCGCACGACCGCCGTGCCGACGATCCCGGCGAAGGCCTCGTCCCCGCCAGCAGCGTTCCGGCCGGCAATGCGCCCCTGCTTGTTGGCGGTGGTCCCGAGCGGCACCCAGGTCGGCCGCCCCAGCAGCCGGTGCCAATGCTCGGCGCAGTCGCCGGCCGCGAAGACGTCCGAGATACTCGTCCGCAGACGCTCATCAACGGCAATCGCGCCGGTGGCGCCGAGGGCGATCCCGGCGGCGGAGGCCAGCTCGACGGTGGGCTTGACCCCGGTTGCCAGCAGCACCAGGTCCGCCCGGACCGCGCCTTTGTTGGTGTGAACCTCCGCAACTCGACCGTGACGGTCCTCGCAGGCCTCCACCACACTATCGCACCGGCTCACGTCCACCCCGTGCCCGGCCAGCTCCTGGTCGATGGGCACGGCAATCTCCACGTCGACCGAAGGGAAGAGCTGCGGCCGCCGCTGCACCAGGGCCACCTCCAGGCCGAGACGCCGCAGGTTCTCGGCCATCTCCAGGCCGATGTAGCCCCCGCCGACGATCACCGCCCGTCGCGGTTGGTGGTCCCGGAGATAAGTCCGGATCGCGAGGGCGTCCTCCATAACGTCGAGATGGAAGACGCCGGCCAGGTCGAGCCCGGGAATCGGCGGCCGGACGGGCGATGCGCCGGTGGCGAGCAGAAGTCGGTCGTAGGGCTCCTCAAGCTCGGTCCCATCGGCCAGGACCCGCACCCGGGCCACCCGGCGGGCCGGGTCGATCGCTGTCACCTCGTGCCCGAGCTGGACCGTGATCCTGCGCGCGGCGAACTCCTGGATCGTCCGGGCCACCAGCCGTTGCCGCTGCTCGACCACCCCGCCCACCAGGTAGGGCAGCCCGCACTGGCTGTAGGAGGCGAAGCCCCCGCGGTCGTAGGCGACGATCGCCAGATCGGGGTCGAGACGCCGGGCCTCGGAGGCCGCGCTCATGCCGGCCGCGTCGGCGCCGACGACGATGAACCGCCTTGGCCTGCTCACGGCTGCTCCTGCCGGGTCAGCTTGACCTCCTGGACGACGCCGTGCTGTTCCACCAACTCGCGCAGCAGCGCGAAGATGCGGCCGGCGTCCGGGTCCGCCGGAGGCCGAGCGAGCTTGAGGTAGGCGGCGCAGCCATCGGGAAAGACGAACGTCGGGGTCCCGAATACGCCATAGCGCTCGACCGCTTCTCGGTGGCTGCGTCCCACCTCCCCCAGCAGGCTGGGGTCCCTTCGGTCCTCCTCGAAGCGAGCCACGTCCAGCCCCGCCTCACTGGCGAGCGCAGCCAGCACGCCCGGTTGCCGGATGTCCATGTGCCGGACGTGGAAGGCTTCCTGCAGGAGGAAGCGAAAGCGGTTGTCGGCGGCCGTCCCCTGCCGGACCGCGGCCTGACGAGCAGCGAAGGCGAGACCCGTACGCGTCTGGATCACCCCTTCCTGCTCCCAGAACGGCACGCCCTCGCCCGGAGCTCGGTTGACCTCCCGGACGACGAAGGGCCGCCATTCGGTCGCGATGTCGGGCTCGCGGGCTTCCACCTGCCGCAGCCAGGCGGCCGCCGCAAAGCTGTAGGGGCAGGTGTAGTCGAAGTAGACGACGAGGTGCATGATTCATCCTTCGTGATGGGTGACCGTTTGCTCCCGCCTCGGAACTCGATCGTCATTCACGCTATCCAAAGTGAAGCCTTGCCTCGAAGGCAGAGATCGGGGTCCACGAGCGCCGCGCCGGGCACGGGGATCATGACGACGGCCGGTCTCACGTGCCCCATGTGGACGATCGCTCCGCCGCAAACAGCGGGACGGCAAACAGGGCAGCCAGGAGCGCAGCTGCACCGAAGCTGGTCAAGGCCGTGCCAAGGCCAAGGCCGAGAGCCGACCCGAAAATGAGGCTGCCCAACCCAAACCCCGTAAAGAGGGTGAAGACGTTCAGCCCCATTGCCTGCCCCCGGTTGGGGCCGAGATCTGTCACGATCCCGGCCAGCAGCGGCTGCGTCAAGTCGTAGCCGAGGGAGAGGAGCGTGATCAGCCCCGCCGCGGTAAGGACCGGCAGGTCGAGCGCCAGCCCCACCGCTGAGACGCCGGTAATTGCAAGGCCCAGGGGCAGCCGAAGATGGCAGCCAGGACCACGCCCCAAGTTCTGATGCGCTGCATACGGACCTCCTCGGCGGCACGTTTGCCCGTCTCTCAGCCGCCGACCGTACCGTACACCTTCCACCACACTGGAAGGTCAAGGGCAACGCCGGCGGCACCTCGTGGGGCCAGCCGCGAGGTGGCGGGAGCGAGGCGTGGTGGTGCCCAGGCAGCCGTCGTCGGTGCCAGTCCACACACGAGGGCGTTAGGAGACCTCACCGGTCATGACGAGGTCCCGGCAATGGGCGTTATCTCTCTCAAGAGGGGCCGAGGTGGGCCTGAGAATGGCTGTTATCTGGGGTGACAGGGCAGGTCCAGAAGCTCGATGTACTGTCACGTTCCGAGCGATCTGGCGGAGTTTCTAGCTCTCTCGTGGAGATGGTAAACAACTCCGTCGTTATAGTCAGGTCCCGGGGCCACGTTGGGATGTGGTCGAAACACCCACTGCCTGGCCACGTAGTCGACGTTGCTGGACCAACTGGGTTCCCTGATCGCCAGTTCTTCGAGGCCGGGAACCGCAGCCCGGTCTTCGAAAGCCCGGTCGGCGGCATCGGCAAGATAGTCTGCTACGACGTGTTTTCTTCTTGGAGATCCCCCCGGCTGTTCGCCCTCAAGCGCGTGGACCTCTTGGTCGCGATCTCTGGCTCTCCTACGTTCGAACAGCCGATTTTCGAACCGCTCGTTCACGCTCCTGCGATGGAGAACGCCCCCCTGGTTCGCCTATTGCAACGTGGCCCGCATGGAAGCCGGCATCGACGACGGAGGCGGGAGTCGGATCATTGGTCCGGAGGACTGCGCCACGAAGGTCCAGGCGCTCCGGTCGTGTGCCAGGCCCCATACCATGAAGACGTGCCTGTCTGCGGAACGGTCGACTATGAACTCACCCTCTGGTTCCTATCGCTGTTCGCTAACCGATGAGACCTGCGGACAGGAATGGGCCGCGAGCTCCGGAAAGTGCTCGACGCGACCCTTGACTGAGGACACGCCTACACAATAGCCTCCCTCCCACGGGCCGCTGCTCAGCCAGGGTCGTCCTGGTGGTCGAGGACGCCGCCTGGCGCGCAAGCGCCGCCCCGGGCCACACGAACCACGACGACTGCCGCACGCCTCATTGGGGCGAACTTGACGCGGTGCGTGCAAACCCTCCGCCGTCTGTTGAAGCGAATGAAGAGCTCGTCAGAGGTTGGCTCCACAATGACGACTGGTCAGGAGCGTTCCGGGTGCAAGCGCGCCGACGCGGTGTGCTGACATTGGTTCTTGCTTGCAGCCGAGGACAAGTCCATCGGTCGGGCGGATAGCGTCGGCGTTCCATCGAAGCGGGCGGATCGCTCGGCGCGGGCGTGACGGCCTCATGCATAGGAACGTGTCATGGAGCTTGATAGGGACAGCGCTATCCCGATATCCCGCCAGCTCCAGGACCTGATCCTCAGTCAGGTCGATCGGGGTGAGCTCCGGCCGGGCGATCGTTTGCCGACCGAAACGGAGCTCTGCGAGCGGCTGGGCGTGAGCCGGACGACGGTGCGCAAGGCTCTCGGCACACTGACCTCGCAAGGCCTGTTGGTGCGGCAACCGGGCCGGGGCACGTTCATCAGTGTTTCGGCGTCGATGGCGGGACCCCCCATCCCGGAGGATCTGTCCATCATCGTCCCGGACGAACGCTGGTGCTGGCCGCTCCAGCGAGCGGCCGCAGTGTGGAATGCCGAGCGCCCTGAGCAACCGCTGCGGCTAAGCTTCCAAATTGTCGGGCTGGTGGATCTGCGCGCCACACTTGCTCTCGCGGTTGCTGAGGGCACGGCCCCGGATATCTCGCTTGTCGATTCGGCCTGGGTCGCAGAGTTCGCGGAGCGTGGCTACCTGCAGCCGCTCGGCGTGATCGACCCGGACTTAAAGGACGCCGTCGCCGCGGATCTCTTCCCGCCCCTGCGGTACCAGAACAGCTTTCGTGGCGATCTGTGGGCTCTCCAGGCCGAGGCGGATTGCTCGGTCATGTGGTACCGGAGGGACTGGTTCGGCGCCGAAGGGCTGATGCCGCCGGTCACCTGGACGGAGTGGGTGGAGTGCGCGCAGCATTTTCAGCGGACCTCGGTCCGCAAGCGATACGGACTCGGCGACCATTCCCTTGCGTTTGCTGCTGGGGCCGCGGCTGGGGAAACAGCGACCTACCAATTGTTGCCACTCCTCTGGGCAGCTGGCGCTGACGTCATCTCCGACGGGCAGGTGGTCCTAAACTCCCCCGCGGCCTGTCAAGCGGTGGAATTCGTGAGCGACTTGGTCCAGAAACATCGGGTGGCCTCGACCGAGGTCACGAGCGTCCCGTGGAATGGCCCGTCATTGGCCATCGCGGCCGGCTCGGTGGCGATGGCCCTCGGCGGGACATACGAAAGCACCATGATCCGGGCGGCCGCGGGCTGGGACGAGGCGACGTTCCGGGCGACACTCGGCTTCGTTCCAATACCCGCGGGAGTGGGGGGCGCGCAGACGACCTTGATCGGGGGGATGAGCTACGCCATCTACCGGCAGTGTCGCCGGCCGCAGCTCGCGTTCCAACTGCTGGCTCGGGCCTTGCAGCCGGAGCCGCTCCATGATTTCTGCTTGCAGACGGGGCAAAACCCGCCGACCTTCTCGGCCGCCCAAGCCCTGGCAGCTGACGCCGAGCCGTTCCTCCATGCCACAGCCCCACTCCTGGAGGCTGCGCGCCCGCGCTGGTGGCTCCCCGAGTATGCCCGCGTCTCCTATCAGGTGAGGGAGATGTTCCAGAACGCCGTCGCCGGCGATCTGACCGCATCACAGGCCGTGGCACGAGCCGCGGTGGTCATCAGCGGCATCACAGGCCTCCCCCAGTGGGCGGGCTCGCTCGCCGTCAGGTTCACTACCGACAAGGATGTGCTGCCCCCCGTGGCGTCACGTGGGCTGGAGCGCACGTCGCGTTGAGTCCTCTGCCCGGCTGCCCGGAGTGATGGCGGGTGGTGACGAGACGGTGAGGCCAGCACGACGGTCTGGTGCTGGCTTCTTGTCGCTGCTCGCCTCCCTCCCTCACATGAACCCGAGCCCGCCAGGCTTAGTGTCAGGTGCCGCACCCAGGGGGGTATCAGCCAAGACCAGGAGAGACAAATAGAGACAAACTGCCTTGACAAGAAAGTAGTCGCCTGATACGGTCATGCTCTAGACCGACCAGTAATCGGCACTCCAAGCACTCCAAGCCAGGCCTCACTCCCTTTCCATCCGATGGACCTCTCTGGCTGTCAATGCTCGCTTGCGGCCTCTCTTTTACTCGGGTGCATGTTGGCGACCCGAGCGGGGAGGGTACCCCGGGTCGGGAGGGTACCAGGCGGATGCGGCAGATCGGCCTCCATCCCGAATAAAGAGCAGACCTGGGGGCGAGAGACGACCATCTCCTATTAGGTGGACCATCACCATCGTGGGCGGCGGTCCGACAATTTTGGTCCTACTGCATGGCGGCGTGGGCCGCCGGGGACGACCGGCAGGACGGCCGGTGCTCGACGGTTGGAGGTTTAGGATGGGCAACGACGCGCTCCACGACCTCGCGAGGCAACTCCGTAGCCGGCGGATCGACCGGCGCCAGTTCATGCAGGGCGCAGCCGCCCTCGGCGTCTCCGCAACCGCAATCAGCTCGGCCCTCCGTGCTCACCCGGCCCGCGCCCAAAACGCAAAAGAGGTCACCTTCTGGACGACCCACACCGAGCCTGACCTCTCCGCCCTGCAAATGATTGTGGACACCTTCAATAAAGAAAACACTGACGTCCAAGCCAAGCTCGTCCAGGTGGTCGGTGATGAGACTGACACCACCAAACTGATGACAGCGGTCCGTGGTGGTACAGGTCCCGATGTCTACATGCTCGACCGATTCATCGTGGCCCAACGGGCCGCGGAGGGTGTGCTCCAGGAGTTGACCAACTTCGCCGGCGGCGAGGATCTCAGTGAGGTGTACGTCCCGTTCGCCTGGGCCGAGGCGAACTTTCAGGGCAAGCCCTACGCTCTCCCGTTCGACACCGACGCCCGAGCGCTCTTCTACAACAAGGGCATGCTCCAAGAGGCGGGGGTCGACCCGGCCGAGCTTGATCCCACAAAGCCCATCACTTTTGACCGATTCACCGAGATCGCGACCCAGATCAACCAGATTGACCAGGACGGAAACTTCAGCCGGATGGGCTTCGCCGGCTACACTCACCAAGCCTGGCACTACACCTACGGGTTCGCCTTTGGTGGCAAGTTCTTTGATGAAGCATCGTGCCAGGTGACGCCCGACGATCCCGGCATTGTTGCCGGCCACCAGTGGTTGTACGACTACACAAAGTCACTGAACCCCCAAAAGGTCAACGCGTTCGCCGGTCCGTACGCGGCGACCGAAACCGTCCCCGAGGAGCAGGATCCGTTTATCACTAAGCGCCTCGCGATGGCGATTACCGGCGACTGGATGCTGAACACGCTGGCGAAGTTCGCCCCCGACATCGACTACGGCGTCACCCTTATTCCGGTGGGCAAGGCGGGGGACCAATCGGCCACGTGGGCCGGGGGCTGGTCGATGGTGATGCCCCAGGGCGCGAAGAACCCCGAAGGGGCCTGGAAGTTCATGCAGTACATCGCCGGCGAGCAGGGGCAGCGCACCTACGTGACGGAGACCAAGCATCTGCCGACAACCAACAGCCTCCTGCAGGACGCCAGTCTCTTCGAGGATGAGCACCACCGGTTCTTCGCCGAGCAGCTCCTTCCGACTGCCAAAAACCGGCCCCCGCTGCCGGTCGGGGCGAAGTACTGGGACGAGCTGACCACCGCCTGGCAGAAGATCTACCTCAACCAGGAGGAGCCGGCCGTGGCGCTGAAGACGGCCAAGGACCGGGTCCAGGGAGACCTGGAGGCGTTCTGCCCAATCGAGACCTCCTAGCCTCCGTCTCGCCAGAGCGACCGGGGGTGCCCGCCTCCGGTCGCCATCTTTCTGCGTCCTGATGGTCGATCCCACCGAGCAGCGCCGTCGCTGAGCTGGAGGAGGGCGAACGGTGAGTGTGGCGACTCCACGCACCCAGAAGGGCGTTCTCAGCCGGGTTCGCCTGACCCGGAAGGAGCGGCGCAACCTCGGCGTTGGCCTGCTCTTTGTCAGTCCCTGGATTGTCGGCTTTCTCGCATTCTTGGTTTACCCTATCTACTACACCTTGCGCATCAGCTTCACGAAGTACTCCGGCTTCGGCGAGCCGGCCTGGATCGGCCTGGACAACTACCGAGCCCTCCTTTCAGACGACCTCTTCTGGACGTCGCTCTACAATACGCTCTATTACACGGCGCTCGCGGTTCCGCTGGGCGCGGTCGTGGCGATGGGGCTGGCGCTGGCGATGAACCAGCCGGTACCGGAGGTCCCGATCTACCGGGCGATCCTCTACTTGCCGGCGATTCTCCCGCTCTTTGCTCTCTCCTTCATCTTTCTCATCCTGATGGACCCGACCAAGGGCATCTTCAACCAGATCCTCATCCACCTCGGTCTGCCCAACGTCAACTGGTTCGGTAACCCGAAATGGTCAAAACTCGCGTTGGTGTTTCTGGCTCAGTTTGGCGCCGGCCAAGTCGCCCTTATCTTCCTGGCTGGATTGAAGGGCATTCCGGTCACCCTCTACGAGGCAGCGATGCTCGACGGTGCCGGCGCGTGGAACCGATTCCGCAACATCACCATTCCCATGATGACCCCGGTCATCCTCTACGACCTGATCCTGGGGCTCAGCCTTGGTCTCCAGGTCTTCACCCAGGCCTACGTCATTACCCAGGGCGGGCCGGCTGACTCCACTAGGTTCTACGTCATGTATCTGTACGACAACGCCTTCCGCTACGGCAAAATGGGTTACGCCTCTGCCCTGGCGTGGGTCCTCTTCGTCATCACATTTGTCCTGGCGATGCTGATTTTCCGCTGGTCCCAGCGGTGGGTCCACTACGAGACCACGTAGAGAAGGGAGGGACCGATGGCCAGGGAGCGTCCGATGACAAGTGCGCCGGCCGTACAGGCAGCCGATCCCCCCGCAATCACAGCGGGGCGTTGGCTCTGGGTCTCCAAGCACCTCCAGCGGCAGGTCGTTCCCAGGATCGTTCTGGCGCTCGTCTGCGCGCTCTACTTACTCCCGTTCTACTGGATGGTCGCGACCGCCCTCAAGACCAACCAGGAGTTGGTGGCTTACCCCCCTACGATGTGGCCGGATACCCTGGCATGGTCCAACTTCTCGGACGCCGTCGACTACATCCCATTCTGGAGGTATTTGCGTAACACATCGATCATCACGGTGCTCACCATCGTCGGGTCCGTAGTCTCCAACCCGCTCATTGCCTATGGCTTCTCCCGCATCGACTGGCCGGGTCGGGACAAGATTTTCTATGTCGTGCTCGCCACAGTCTTCATCCCCTTCCCGGTGCTCATCGTCGCCCTCTTCGACATCTTTGCCACAATCCCACGTCCGATGTGGAGTAATGGGGGGATCGAGTTGGGCGGCAATTGGATCAACACGTATCTTCCCTTGGTCGTGCCGATGTTCTTCGGCAATGCATTCTGGATTTTCTTGATGCGGCAATTTTTCATGCGCATTCCATTCGAAATTTCCGACGCGGCGCGGATCGATGGGGCGAGCGAGTTCCGCATCTTCTATCAGATCGTTTTGCCCCAAGCGCTACCCGCCATCGGGGTCATCAGTATTTTTGCAGGGCTCTATGCCTGGAACGATTTCCTTGGTCCGCTCATCTACCTGCAGGACGAGACGAAGTACACCCTCGCCATCGGCCTGACCTTCTTCAAGGCGCAGCGGGAGATTCAGTTTAGCTTGCTGATGGCGGCGTCGACCCTTGTCGTTCTGCCCGTCGTTGCCCTGTTCCTCCTCTTCCAACGGGCGTTCGTCGAAGGAATCAGCCTGGGAAGTGTCAAGTGAGCAACCAGTCGTCTGCCGCCCCGTGAAGCAGCACCCTAGAACTGGGGCCTCCGGGCGGTCGTGCTTTGAACGATCTCGGCGTCAGCTGCCGTCGGGGCGGCGGGTCTATGCCGTGAAGGAGTCGTCCGGTGCCCAGTTCGTTCGATGATCGTCGCCTGGAGCGAATCACGCGGCGTGTTGGAGAGCTCCGCGCGTGGCGTAACGCTCGCGAGCATCCCATCGGCGACTGGTCCTTCAGTGCTGGTGACGGCATTGCTCGATCAATCCGACTCGGGGATTTCTGGCCGGTAGTCGAGACACCGGTCCACTTCACGGCCACGGCTGTGATCCCTGACGGATGGACCGGTGAGCCGGTCGAGCTGGAGCTCTGGCTCGGTGGTGAAGGGTTCGTTTCTCTCTCAACCGGCCTTCAGGCCGGACTCGACCCGTTCCATCACAACTTTCGTCTGACGGACTCCGCTCAGGGCGGCGAGCGAATTACTGTCGAGGCGGAGGTATCGCCGAAAGGCATGTTCGGCAGTCACGTCGCCGAGCCTCGCCTGGAGCGGGCGCACCTCGTCGTGCCCCAGCCTGAGGTGCGCGCACTCGAGCGCGACCTGACGATGCTTATCCAGGGCGCGCAGGAGCTGGGCAACCATGAAGTTGTTCCCTTGCTGCTTAATGCTGCTGATGCCGTCTTCGCCGCGCTGGGACCGACTTGGCCGTCGGCGACCGACGTAGCGCTCTCCCGACTAGCCCTCGGGTACGTCAACCCGATTGGCAGCGGCGTCAACTCGATTCCGACGAGCTACGCAGTGGAGGCCTACGACGTCCATCCCTATTCGATGCCGACCTGGCACCTCCCACCGCCGCCTCGTGGCCTCGAGCCGCTGCCTGCAGCGACGCTCCAGGCGGTCGAGGTGGCCCGTAGCGTATTGGCAGAACGGCTCGAGCGGCTGAAGTGCAACTATCCTCCGGTTGGCCGCCTCGCGCTCACTGGCCACGCCCACATCGACCTTGCCTGGCTCTGGCCCGTACCCGAGACGCGGCGCAAGGGGCGCCGGACCTTCGCCACCGTGCTCGACCTGATGGACCGCTACCCGGATTTCACCTTCAACCAGTCCTCGGCCCAACTGTACGCCTGGATTGAGCAGGATGCGCCGGATCTTTTCGAGCGTGTCAAGCAGCGCGTCGCGGAAGGCCGCTGGGAGCCGGTCGGGGGATCCTGGGTCGAGCCGGATGGCCAAATAACTGGCGGTGAGGCGTTCGTCCGCCAGCTACTCTACGGTCAGCGCGCCTTCGAGGCGTGGTTCGGCAAGCGGGCGACGGTAGCCTGGCTCCCGGATGTCTTCGGCTTTTCGGGCGGCATCCCGCAGCTGCTGCGTGGGGCTGGTCTGGAGGGGTTTTTCACGATCAAACTCACTTGGAACGAGGAAAACCTCTTCCCGCACGATCTCTTCACCTGGGAGGGACTGGACGGCAGCCGGGTGACGGCCCACATGTTCCGCAACTTGCCTCCGGCCCACGGCTACAATGGCAACATTGCCCCGCTTGACACCCTCGGCACCTGGCGCAATTTCCGGGACAAGCAGCATCACCCCGAGAGTCTGCTCGCCTTCGGTTGGGGCGATGGGGGCGGCGGCCCGTCGTCCCGCATGCTGGAGAACTACGCGCGAATCAAGGATTTCCCGGCTCTGCCGCGGCTGCGGATGGCGAACGTCGAAGAGTTTTTCGCGTCCTTACCAAGAGAAGGGTTACCTGTCTGGGTCGGCGAGCTCTACCTGGAGTTTCACCGGGGCACGCTCACCACCCAGGCTAAGGTGAAGGCACTGAACCGCGCCGGCGAGCACCGCCTCCTTGAGGCCGAGGCCTTCGCCGTGACTGCAAGCCTCCACGGCTTTCCCTATCCCGCCGACGAACTCGAGGCCGCCTGGAAATCGCTCCTGCTCAACCAGTTCCACGACATCCTTCCGGGGTCCTCCATCGCTGAGGTCTACAAGGACGCCCACCGGGAACTTGAGGACGTGGTGCGGACCGCCGTGGCGGTGCGGGACGCGGCACTTGCCTACCTCGGCGGTCTCGTCGAGAGCGACCCGTGCGGGGAGCAGTTCATCGTCGCCAACGCAGCGCTCGCTGCCCACCCCTTGACCGTGCTCCTCCCAGAGCGGGACGGTGCCGCGGTCATCACCGACGCCGATGGCACGCAGCTCCCCACCCAGCCGACCGCCGACGGGCTCCTCGTCTGCGCACCCGAGCGCCTCGTGCCCGGTCTCGGCTGGGTGAGTGTGTCCATGATCCGTGACGGCGGGCGCCCGGCCGCCGCTCCAGGCTCACGTATCCGAGTCGAACGCCGTGATGGCGGCGTGCTACTCGAGAACGATCTGCTGCAGGTAGAGATCGGTAGGGATGGTGCCCTGCACCGGGTCGTCGACCTGACCGCGGAGGGGCGCGATGTTCTGACTGACCGGGGCAACCAACTCTGGGTCTACGTCGACAAGCCACGGACCTTCGATGCCTGGGAGATCGAGGAAAGCTACGAGCCGGAGGGGGAAGAGATCGGCAGCGTCGAGTCGATCGACATTGTCGAGGAGGGACCGCTCCGCGGGGCAGTGCGGGTTCGCCGCACCTGGCGCGATTCCTGTATCCAGCAGACCTACCGCCTGCTCACTGGCTCTCGCCGGCTGGACATTGTGACCGAGGTTGACTGGCACGAGCGGCAGGTCTACCTCCAGGCGCGCTTCCCACTAGCGGTGCGCAGCCATGAGGCGACCTATGAGACGATGTACGGTGTCGTCCGGCGGCCCACTCACCGCAATACGTCGTGGGACGCCGCGCGCTTCGAGGTCAGCGGCCACCGCTTCGCTGATCTCTCCGAGCCCGGCTACGGGGTCGCGTTGCTCAACGATGGCAAGTACGGCCACTCCGCCCACGGCAACGTCCTCACCCTGAGCCTCCTGCGAAGTCCGCTCTACCCAGACCCGACAGCGGACGAGGGAGAGCACCGTTTTACTTACAGCCTTCTTCCTCACGCGGGCGACTGGACGGAGGCGGATGTCGTCGGCGAAGCCTTCGCTCTGAATTCCTCTCAGCTTGCAGTGCCTGTGGTGTCGACGGGGGCTTCACTTCCGGTCTGTAACGGGATCCTGTCGGTCGACGGCCTGCCGCTGGCCCTTGGCTGCCTGAAGGGGGCCGAGGACGGCCAGGGGCTCATCATCCGCCTCCACGAGCCGCACGGAGCCAGAGGGAACGCAACCCTCCGCTTCTCCTCGCCGGTCCGGCGGATCCAACGGATCAACCTTCTTGAAGAACCAGTCGCGGAGCCGCCACCGGTGTTAGGCGACGATGGCTCGATGGCTCACCTTGCGGTGCGGCCGTTCGAGGTGGTCTCGCTGCGTGTCGAGCTAGCAAGACAGGCCTGATTCTACGGAACTTTGACACTTCAGGCGTCGGGCGTTGCTCGCGGTTACCAAAGGAGCTTCGCTACCTGAGTGCAAAAATCTGCGCCTTCGGCGTCGATCAAACCGTCGGCTGGGTCTCTTTCGCGCCACAAAACACCAGTATCACGCACTGGCGACATGAGTCCACCAATGTCGCTTAGCGACCGTGCTAGGGTCTGGTGGCCTCACCGACGCCACTCATCTAGCGGCCGCCGGCCGACGTGAGACCGAGCGGGAGGCAGTGCCGTGCCGCTCATCAAGCAGCGCCTTGCGGTGGCCAACCCAGTGGCGGGCGCAGTGCTAAAGCTCAACTATCTCCGGCTGGACCGTGACGAGCAATCCCGCCCTGCCGAGTATCAAAGGGTCTGGAAGCCGGGGCTGACGATCCAGCCAGGGGAGGGCGGCAGATCTGGTCCCCCGCGACCGGAGTTGGGCACTACCAGCTGATCCGGGCGCTCCCCGGCTGATCGCCGGGCAGCCCGCCCGGCCGTCCCCGTTCCTGCGCACGACGCGCCGCACGAATCCAGTCCTGATTAGCGGTAATGACGCCATGTCCGAGCGCTATGGGTGCGAGGAGGTCACGCCGACCAGGGCCTGAGAATGGCT
>JADDPH010000030.1 GCA_016781925.1 Sphaerobacteraceae bacterium
TTCCGTCGGCGCCACCGTGGCCGTCGGTTCAATCGTCGCTACCGGCACCGCCGCGGTGCTCACGATCTCAACAGGAGTAGGCGGCGGCGTGATCTGGCGTATCAGCAGAAGTTGCCCCCCCTCGTCGACCCCGTCGAACTGCCGAACGTCCATGGTGTGCGCTTGGACGTCCACGAGCCAGCTTCCGGACCCGAAGAGATCCGAGACATCGATGATCCCGGAAGACTCCCATGACCCGGCCTCGTCGCCCTCGTCAACGAGACGATTCGGGTCATCTGATTGGTCGACGCGGGCGAGTGTGGAGACCGCTCCAGAGCCGATGTCGTAGGCGAGGATGCGCGCGGTGTTGTCGCTGTCCGCTTCGCGGTTGTCGGCGTTGAGGTCCTCCTGGATCAAGATCGTGGAGGCATTGGCGTCGATATTGTCCGGGTTACGGATGTCATCGCCGGCATCGCCGTCGAGGAGAACGTTGAGGGACGTAACCTGCGTTGGGTCGGACGGATCGAGGGTCATGCTGTAGAGGCGGCCGTTAGCGGACAACGGTTCGCGACTCGGCGTGGCGAAGGTCTGGTCCCCATTGTCGCCGGTATCGGCAAAGTAGATGGTGTTTGGAGTGGTCCGATCGTAGGTCGCATCCTCGAGCCGGACGAACGTGAAGGTACCGGCGTCCTCCGCGGCTGTTTGGAGCGCTTCGGCATCGTCGTTGTCGCCCTCGTCGACCGGCTCGAAGTGGTCGCTGAGGGGGCCTCCCTTCGCAACGTCGGCGCTGTCCTCGGCGTCGTCGGCGACGAAGACGTAGAGCTGACCGTTGCCGTCGAGTAGGTCCTGCGGGCTATCGGCGATGTAGAGGTAGGCTTCAGAGCCGGTTGGATCATCGTCGGTAAGGAAGACGACGGTTTGGTCATCGAACCCGGGGACAACCACGGCATTCTCATGCTTGAAGTGGCCGAGCCAGGGCAGCTCCGCGACATCCCCGCTTTCCGCGTCGATCCCGATGGCGACGCCGCCTCGCTCGCCCCCGGTGTTCTCCTCGCCGGTGAGGAAGACTCGATCGTCGAAGCCGACCTCAGGGCCAGCGAGGAAGGCCGAGCTCAAGCTCCGGTACCCTTCGCTGCCGTTGATGGGGTATGCGGCCGACCGCACCGCGGCGGTGTTGCCATCGAGGACGAGGCGGGAGACGCGGGCATCGGAGATGTGCTCCTGCTCCTCAGCGTTCAACTCATGATTCATGAAGACGACCACATCGTCGCCGTCCTGGAACGCGCCAAGTCCGTCCGGAGCGGCAGCCATCTGATAGCCCGTTCCACGGACCACCTCGCCGGTCGTGAGGAGGGGCTGAATCTCCAGCGTCTCCGGGTCCTCTGCAACGAGGTAGGGGCGCTCCTGGGTGTACTCACCCGGCTCGACGACCGTGAAATTGTCGTTCGAAGGCCGTTCGCCCTGGGCAATCACGGGTCCTCCGAGGCCGGCCGCGAGGGTCAAGGCGGCCAGAGCTCCGCTGAGCCCACGCCAGGTGCGCCCTGAGGTTGCGGTGCGACGGTTCATGATCTGGAGACCTCCCAAGGTGCCGCCGGACGGGTCGCTGCTAAGTGTTCCCGACCGGTCATGTTGCCTCAGCACGATGCTTCCAACCCTATCGTTAGGTGGCCGGGGCGAGGCCCACCGCATCGTAGCACGATGATCTTGGAGTGAGAGCAGATCCGGAAGCGCGTGGTGAGGCGTCATGCGACCATGACCTATGGGCGGAGCTGTGACTTCGACGGGGGTCGGCTTCCCTCGTGAAGACGCCGGGGCCGTCCCGGTTTACCGGTGACTCGTCACCCCGACTTGCTGGCACATCTCGAGCACCGGGCAGGTGGAGCAGCGCGGCGCCACCCCCGTGCAGATGTGCTTGCCGAATGGCACCAACAGTTCATTGATTGCGACCCGGTGGCGCTCCGGGAGGGCACCCGCTAGGACGTCATGAGTCCGTTCTGGGCTGGTCGTGCTGACGTAGCCCCATCGGTTGGTGACGCGGTGGACGTGGATGTCCACGCTGATCACGGGAACGCCGCAGGCGATCCCGAGCGCGAGGTGCGCACACTTGATGCCGACGCCCGCGAAGGAGCGCATCACCTCCTCGTCACAGGGCAGATCGCCGCCGAACTCGTTGACGACCCGGCGCGCGATGTCCCGGATCTGGACGGCTTTGCGTTCGTGAAAAGTGGAGGGCCGGATGAGTGCGTCGATCTGCTCCGTCGCCAGTGCCGCGATGGCCGCCGGCGTCGGTGCCGCTTGAAACAGCCGGCGGCTGATCGGGAGGCTCTCTTCGTCTCGCGTCCGGATGGAGATGAGGCAGGCGATGAGTTGCTGAAATGGGGTGCGGTACCCCTCCTCGGCGAGCGCGAACATCGCGGCCTTTGGGTAGGGCGCGACCGCCGTCCTGATACGGGCAAGCGCCACGTCAACGCCAAACGGGCGCTTGATGGTCTCATCGCCGGGCCTCTTACCGGTCGCCATCCATCCCCTCCCCCGTCCACACCTGAAACGATGCGGAAGCCTTATGACAACTAGATGGCGTCGACGAAGTCACCGAGCAGCTGGCCGGGGTCCCCACCTGGGACCGAGCCCGCGATTGCTGCTCCTACTCTGCCCACCGGCTGCCACTCGATGCGACGCCGCTGTTCGGCTTCTTCAGGTTTGGCAGATACCGCTCAAGCAGACCGGTAGACGTTTGGGGTAAGCGTGACGCCGCTTGGGCCGATCTCCGGCCGGCGTGTCTAGATCTCCGCGTCCTCAGAAGCAGCGGCACGAGCCCGGCGGAGCGCAAGGATCGGGAGCGCCGAGCTGACCAGGACGATGGCGGCGATCGCGAGCAAGGTGACGGCGATGGGGCTGGAGTAGAAGATCGAGAGCTCTCCCCCCGAGATCTCCAACGAGGTGCGGAGCGACCGCTCGATCAGCGGCCCGAGGACCAAGGCCAGGATCATCGGGGCCGTCGGCAGGTCGAGTTTTTTGAAGAAGTACCCGACGACGCCGAACAGGAACATCGTCCCCACGTCGAACATGCTGCCGTTCAAGCTGTAGGACCCGACGATCGAGAAGACGAGGATGAGGACCATCAGGATGGGGTACGGAATCTTCAGCACCTGCACCCAGAGACCGACCAACGGCAGATTCAGCAGCAGCAGGATCGCGTTGCCGACGTAGAGGCTGGCGATGATCGTCCAGACAAAGGTCGGGTTGTCGCGGAAGAGCAGGGGCCCGGGAACGAGGCCGTTGATGATGAAGGCGCCCATGAGGACGGCGATGGCGGGTGAACTCGGGATGCCGAGGGTGAAGAGCGGGATGAGGGCTGCGCTCGTGTAGGCATTGTTGGCAGTTTCGGGGGCGGCCACCCCTTCGATGGCGCCGGTGCCGAGAGGCTGCTTCGTGAAGCGCCGTTCCACGACGTAGGCGAGGAAGGAGGCGATAGCGGAGTTGGTCCCGGGGACCAGACCGAGCACGAAGCCGAGACCGGTGCCGCGCAGGATTGCTCCGCCTGCACGGCGCCACTCCTCCCGTTTCGGGAACAGGTTCGCCACCTTGGTTTCAAAGATCTTCATCGTAGGCTGCTCAAGGTTGAGCAGAATCTCGCTGATCCCGAAGAGCCCCATCGCCACGGTAACGAACTCGATCCCGTCGAACAACTGGACCATGCCGAACGTGAGACGCGGAGCGCCGACGACGGGGTCGAGGCCGATGAGACCGAGCATCAGACCGAGGATGCCCATGATGAGGCCGAGGATGACCGAGCGCCCGGTGAGGCCGATCAGCGTGGACAACCCGAGGACAAGGAGGGCGAATTGCTCGGCGGGGCCAAAGCGGAGCGCGAACCGCGCCAGCGGCGGCGCGACGAGGACCAACCCAAAGGTGGCGATCGTGGCGCCGATGAAGGATCCGATGGCGGAGATCCCCAGGGCCACGCCTCCGCGCCCCTGCAACGCCATCTTGTAGCCGTCCAGGGTCGTCACGACGGAGGCCGCCTCTCCGGGCGTGTTCAAGAGCACGGAGGTGATGGTGCCGCCGTACATTGCGCCGTAATAGATGGCGGCGAGCATGATGATGGCGCCGGTTGGATCGAGGTCAAATGTGAGGGGGATGAGAACCGCGATGCCGGCCGTCGGTCCGACGCCCGGAAGGACGCCGACGAGCTGGCCGAGTACGCAACCGATCAGCGCGAAGAGAAGGTACTCCGGGGTGAGCGCATGCCCAAGGCCGGAGGCCAGCTGGTCGAGCGATTCCATGTCTGGTGTCAAATGCCTCTCGGCCCCCTCGGCAAGAAAATGCCGAGGAGGTCGAACACGTAGAAGGTGCCAAAGCTCACGGCCAGGCTCATCACGATGGCGATCAACCAGTGCTGCCGACCGACAACCGTCAGCAACAAGAGCGCCAGGCCAAGGATCGTGAGGCGGAATCCGACGACCGGCAGCAGCACCACCGTGAGGACTAGGAGGCCGACGGTGACGGCAAGCCGAAACTGGACGCGTGGTGGCGGCGGGAAGTCGAGTTGCTCGTCCCTGCGCCAGCGGGGGAGGGTGTTCTGCAGAAAGAAGACGACGGCCAACACCGCCATCAGGCTGCCGAGCCAGACGCCGAAGAACCCGGAACCCGGGCCCAATCTGGTGAAGTACCGCAGCTGAAGCGATTCGTAGAGCACGAACAGCCCCAGCAAAAGGAACAGGACGCTGACGACCTGGTAGGCCCGTGCCATACTCTTCCCTGCCGGATGAATGGCCCGATCAAGCGCCGTCGATGAGGGAGAAGGGCGGGGCGATGGTTCTGACCGCCCCGCCCGTGACCGGACTACTGCCCCTTGCGCTCCTCTTCGACCAGGTGGAAGAGGCCGGCCGCAAAGTCCATTTGCTCCTGAAGGAACCGGGCGTATTCCTCAGGTCCCATGTATTTCTGGGCGATCCCCACCTCGTTCATGGCCGTGCGAACCTCGTCGGTGCCCATAGAGGCCCCGATGACGCCGGAGAGGTAGCGGGCGTGCTCCGGGTTCATCCCCTTCGGGCCGACGATGCCGCGGGCCGAGTAGTCGAAGACTTGAAAGCCGAGTTCCGCCATGGTGGGGACGTCCGGCAGGAACTCGCTGCGGGCCTGGCCCATCACTGCGAGCACCCGGCCGTCGCCCGCTTTCACCTTGCTCACCCACTGGCCCACGTTGTCGTAGACCGCGTCGATCTGGCCACCGAGGACGGCCGCGGTGGCCGGCGTCCCGCCGTCGAAGTGGACGATTCTGAGGTCTACGCCGGCGGCTCGCTCCGTGTCGAGAATTGCCAGGTGGTCGTCGCTCGCAATGCCGGTGTCACCGACGGTGATCTGCCCCGGTCGCTCCTTGGCGCCGTTGAGGAAGTCGTTGAAGGTCTGGAAGGGGCTGTCCTTGCTGACGAACACCGACCCAGGGTCGAGGACCTGGTTCGCAATCGGGGTGAAATCTTCGAGTTTGAACGCCGCCTCGCGTTCCGGGTCGAGGATGATGGTCTGAAGTTGCGGGACGCTCACCAGTGCCAGCACGTTGGCGTCCGGCTGCTGGCGGGCCATCTCGGTCCAAGCCAGCTGACCCGAGCCGCCCGGCTTGTTGACGACCGGCACGGGCTGGCCGAGCATCTTCTCCATAGCCGCGGCGAGGATGCGACCACCGACATCGCTGCTTCCACCCGCCGGGTACCCGATCCAGAACTGAATGGGATCCGAAGGAAAGTCTGCCGGCCGTGGTGGCGGCGCGATTGGTGTGGCCTCCGGCGTTGCCTGAAACGCGCTCGCGTGAGCGGCGCCTTCAAGGGAGGCAAGGAACGCAGCCACCGCGGGCGCGGAGAGGCCGAGCGCCATCGCCCGACGCACGAAGGCTCGCCTCCGGATTCGTCCAGCAAGAAGGTCATTCATGAGCCGCTCGTTCACGGTGCCCCTCCCTCTTAACGGTTCCTCATCGGCCGGGACTGCTCCGTCCTCCGCGACAAGGTCTCCCACTAACGGGAGAGCCATCTTCGGCTCCCTCGATGTCCGACGGGTGGACGCCCAGGTCCAGCGCGATGCGGACCGTAGCGCACACATCCGACCACCGCGTCATTCTATCAGGGCAAGGGAGGGTGTTTGGAGGGCGGGTTGTGGGCGGTGACGGCAACGCTGCCGCTCACCGTCAAGGGGATCATCTGGACGTCCCCGCCTCCGGTGGAAGCCGGACGATGGGACCAACTGGTCACCTTCAATGCAGTCCAACAGCGACCATCGGCAGCAGCAGCAGCGACGGTCCGAAGCGTTCAACTCACGGTGTGGGCGAGAGTGCCCCACCCTCGGGAGAACCGGAGTGACAGCCGGCGGAGCGGGCCGGAACGGCTACCGTCGGGCGGTGAGGGCCTTGAGCTGCCGGCGAACGAGGGCGCTGATCTCGGCGCCGTTCTCTCGCCAGACGTGGATTGCCGTGGGCGCGATCGAGACCACGATAATGACCAGGATGATGGGCAGCAGGTACCGATCGACGTTGGGGATCGATTTGCCGAGAAAGTAGCCGGCGATTGGTAGTCCAACCGCCCAGAGCAGGGCACCAATCACGTTGAACGCAGCGAAGCGCGGGTAACGCATTGCCCCGACTCCGGCGATGATCGGGACGAACGTCCGCACGATCGGCATGAACCTGGCAAGAATGATCGCTTTGCCGCCGTGCTGCTCGAAGAAGATCTCGGCGCGGCGGAGGTACTCGGGCCGGAACAGCCGGGACTCCGGGCGCTGGAACAGGCGTCGACCCACACGGTTGCCAAAGGCGTACCCGACGGCGTCACCGGACACAGCCGCCACGAAGCAGACCGCCACTAAGAGCCAGATGTTCAGGTAGTCCTGAGAGGCTAGGAAGCCCGCCGTGAAGAGCAGGCTATCTCCTGGGAGAAAGAACCCGATGAGGAGGCCGGTCTCGGCGAAAATGATGCCGAATAGGCCCAAGTAGCCGGCCGTTCGGATCAAGCTCTCCAGGTCAAAGTGCGGCATCAATGCTCCCTATCGGACCGACGGGCGTACCGACCGGCGCCCCGGCATGCCGAGCACGCGGAACCACAGGGTGGGGTCCGGTGGTCGGCTCGGACGTTAAACCCTATCGACCTCGGCGCGCCTCAGGACGGCGTACTCGGGAGGCGAGTATAGGCGCTGGTGCAGCGTTCGCCCAACGTCGTCGCCTTCGGCATTGCGCTCACCGTGCAATCCCCAAGAGTCCGGTCCAAAGCAACCGGGCCGCCCACCCCCGTGCCGGGCGCCACGTCTCTGCCCGGTGATCGAGCCCCTTCAGGTCGAGGTCCGGATTGGCGAAGGCGGCGCGGGCGGCGCGAAGCAGCGCGACATCGCCGGTCGGGTGAGCATCCGGAGCCCCGACACCCCAGAGGAGCGCGGAGTTCGCCGTCCATGGACCGACTGCGGGCAAACGGAGCAGCATCTTGGCTGTCTCCTCCGGTTGCCTCAGGGCCTCGTCGCGAGAGGGAAGCTCCGCCGCTGCCGCCGCCCGGCCGACGGCGACGAGGGCTTCGGCACGTCGCCAGGTGACACCTGACTGGCGAATCAGCGAGGCGCTGGCCTCGGCGAGTTGGTCCGGTCGAGGGAGCGGCCAGAACGCTCGCCCCTGCAGTTTGATCGATGGCGAGAATAGGGCGCTCAGGCGGGCCTGGGCGACGGCCGCTGCGGCGACGGTGATGCTTTGCCCAACGATGGCGGCGATTAGACCCTCGTAGATCGAGCCGTAGGCGAAGGGACGCAGCCCCGCGAACTCCTCTCCCAGGCGAGCGAGCACCGGGTCGCTAAACGCCGGACGGGCGTGCGCGCAGCCGAGCACGGCCTCTGCCCACTGCTCATCCGTTGTCGTGCGCCCGGCACCGACCATCCACACCCGGCCGTCAGCTTCCTGCCACACCGCGCGCCGGCTCGAACGCTCCGCCTCCCATCCGACCCAGAGCAGCCGTCCGTCGCGCCAGTCCATGTTGGGCCAGCGCCCGCCCGCCCAGGCGACGGGAGCGCACGTTTCGGGAAGGGAGAAGCCTGGAGGCACGGGTAGGAGCCGCGCCGGCTCGGACGCGCAATCAGACGACACAGGGGATCATGGGAGATGCGTCTTGAACTGGCACGGGGCGCCAGGTTGGGGAGAAGGGAGTCGCTTTATCCCCGGTAGGTCAGCTCGGGACCGGTGGACCGGGATCGTCTGTGATCCGGGCCGCTGCCACCGGCATGCCGTCGCTCCAAACGCCCATGAAGCGCTGCGAGTCGGAGTTCCCCAGGGCGGTGTCACACCAACGCTCCTCGAAAGCGCACGAGGTGAGGGCGTCGAAGAGTTTCCAGGAGCCATACCAGTCCATAGCGTCCACCCTCGATCCCAGCCCGTCTGTCTGTGGCAGTTGGTGGTCGGCTTCCAGTGGAGGACGGCCATGGTCGTCACTGACGAGGGTGACGAAGTCGCGCTGATCCAGCGGCACCTCCTCCAGCCCCGACCAAATCAGCTTGCCGCCGGTGGTACCAACGACATCATCCTCTGATCCCACCACGACCAGGGCCAGGACGCCTGCCGGGACGGTGTCGAGCGGTGCCAGTGGGGCGCCGAGCCGCTCACTTACGCCGCCACAGCCCCGGCATCCACCCGGCTCGACCGGCATCAGCACCGCAGGCAGGGGCAAGCCCTGCGCCTCGGCCACAGCGGCATAGTTCGCTGCCAGGATTCCGCCGAGCGAGTGACCGACCACGGCCGCACGAGCGAGGTCGATCGGCGGGTGACGTCCGGTCTTCAGCTCGGCCGTGGCCGCCCGGACGCCGGTGAGCAGGTTCCCGAGATATGTCAGCGGATTCGCGCCGACGAGCTGGACATCTTGATAGTCGGGGTAGACGACGATGGCGCCTCGGCGGACGATGTGGTCGATCCAAGCACGGTAGACCGTTGGGTCAAGGGCATTGAAGCCATGAACGAACAGCACCAGCGGCAGCTTGCGGTCCGCACGGTCCGGATCGGCAGGAGTGGACGGCTCGAAGAGCCAGTAGCCGACCGGTGCCCTGCCGTGCCGGGTGGCGATCACTCGATCGTAGAGGACAGCCGCTCCGCCGGGGCCGGACGCGGGTTGAGCCGGCGGCTCTGGTGGGGCCAGGGCCGGTGCGTCAGCGCCGAGGGCTGCCGGAAGGTTTCCCTGGAGGACAGCGACAGCGCTGAGAAGGCACATCAGGAGACGGATTCGTGTCGTCAAACGCACCGCCGAGCCCCTCCGCCCCGCATCCCTTTGGCAGTCACCCCGCCAGGAGGCATTCTAACGAGCAGGCGGGTGGGAGCGAGGAGCGGAGGCCACCGGAATATGTTGGCGGCGCTTCCCTACACCGGTTGACCGCCGGTGGAGCCCACCATGTCCGGGCTGACGCGGTAGACGGTGCCGTGCGGCTGATAGGCGGAGACGAACTCGTCGACGGAGATCAGGGTGCCCGCCGCGTCACGCACGCGGCGGATGACGACCACGGTCGCTCCGTCCTGGGCGGCATCGGCTGCTATTGTGGTGCCGGCGGGCAGCGATGGGTCCACGCGCTCGATCGCTCCGGAAGCGAGCTCAGTCATCTCGATGACCGGGTCGTCGATCTCGACGGCGTATCCGGTCGGCGTTCCGTACAGCTCGACCGTCAAGGCCGTGTCGCCATCCGTCTTGGCGCGGACGAGCATCCAGCTATCGGTTGGATTGCTGAACTTGAAATCGCTGCCGCTGAGCGGGTCAACCTCTGGTTGGGCGATGGACGCATCGAACCCGGGATCCCAGCCGCCTGCCTCGTAGAACGGGCTGCGGTACACGTGGGGCCACCACTCGACGATCGGGAGACCGGCGCGGAGGGCAGCCCGGAATACAGTGGTCGAGACCTGGCAGACGCCGCCGCCGATCGAGGTTCCGATGACGCCTCCCTCGGTCGCTCCAGCCGGAACGAATGCTGGATCCTCGACGATCGAGCCCAGGACGTGGTTGTAGGAAAAGACGCCGCCGGGTGGTATGAGGGTGAGATCGACCAATTCGGTGGCGACGCGGATGTTCTGCTCCCGGTTAGGCTCGGAGCCGGCGAAATCGGAGTCCCCGCTCGCGAGGAGATCCGTAATCCCGAGCTTGGCCAAGATGGCCTCGGTCGAAACCGCCGGAGGCGTCTCTTTCACCGGCAAGGGGACGACGTGCTCGCCATGCTGAAATGCGGCTTCAACGGCGGCGGCGAGCGCTTCGACATTGACGCGACGGCCAACGACAGCCGGGACGACCCGCGGCACGCCCGCCGTGTCGTCGATGTAGGCATCGGACGGCTCCGCCTCTGCCTCCGCCACGATGCCTTCCAACTGCGCGCCCAGCCGCCCACGATGGAGGGTGACGGTAGGCGCGACGGACGTACCGCTCTGGATCAGGGGATCGACCACGACCAATGAGCCCAGATCCTCTCCGTCCAGAGACCACTTTCGGTCACCGAACGACAGCACTATGGGTTGGGACAGTGCTCGTTCCACCGCCGTCGCAACTGGGTTGAGCACCGTCTCGGAGACGGCCGGGGACACCGGCGTGGTGCTGAGCGCGACGGACACGGGCTGGAGACGGCGGACCTGTCCCAAAATCTCGTTGCGAACGGCCTGGCGATTGATGGCCAATCCGTCCTGCCCAGGTTCGATGCGTGTCTCAACGCCCTCTACGGCAAGGGTCGCACTCACTGGTGCCACCCGGACCCCTTTTTCCAGACGGTCAATGTAGGCCTCAAACCGCGCGTCGTCGAAGCGAATCCCGAGCGGGACAACGACAGGCTCCCGGGCGAGATGAGCCCGGTGAAGCAGACCCTCGGCCCAATCATCCTCCCGCCCGAAGGTGAGCGCCTCGGCCACCGACCCCGGAACATCCAGATTCACTCCAACCTCGTCTAGTGTTGGCGTCCAGACGCGCTCTCCCAGCGTCAGCGTGATGGGGGTCTCGACGACGGTCTTCAGGCGAGCGGCCACCCGGGCTTCGGCCTCTCGCGGGGAGAGACCCCCGACGGGAACGTCCAGCACCTGAACCTGCGGATAGATCGCGCCGCGGCTGATGACGAGGAGCGCGAAAAACGCCAGGAGGAGCGCGGCAAGGAGCAGCAGGCTGCCCGGAAGCAGGAGGCGACGGAGACGGGCGGGGACGAACTGATCCGTATGGCTGAGTCTCCACCGGCTACCGGCGGGCCCTGCCCGGTCGGGTGATCCACCGGGTTGCACCATAGAAGGGCGCGGGGGCCCGCCCTCCCTCCTTCGACCTCCAAGATGGGAGAGCCGGTGTTTGATGGCGCGCCGCCCTCCGGGACGCCACGATTCGTGGATGCCGCCTACCTGCACGCTTCCCTCCCAGAGACTGACCGTACATCCCCCGCGCGGACGGCAGAGGTGTACGTACAGGTAGGGTATCAGTGATCTGGTGTCGCCGCAACGGCAGGAGTGACGTATCGGGGGCGGGGTCCCGCGGGCTGCCAGGAGCGGAAGGCAGGCAGGCGGAGCTCGACCGTTGCCCGGTTGGACCATGATGGTCGGGGCTGGGGGCGCCATCGGGCCGTGTGTCAGACTTAAGTCCCGATTCTTCGTCGGGGTAGTTGCCGGGTTGGGAGGCCTCTGGTTTGGCGCTCACGCAGGAAGAGGTGCGAGAGGGATCACTGCCGGCGGCGCCGCTGGCTCCGGACGGCCCAGCACCCGAGGCAGCACCGGTCGAGACGCGCAACACTGGGGGCTCGGAAGGCGGTCCCGCTCGCGATGGGTCGCTGGACGCCTTCTCATCTCGGCCGTTCGCGCTCTTCTGGTCAACCATCGTCCTTTCCCTCACCGGCGTCTGGATCAGGATCACGGCTCAGGGCTACCTGGTCTACGACCTGACTAACGACGAATTCCTCCTCGGTCTGGTTAGCTTTTGCCAGGCGGCTCCGGTCCTGATCGCCTCGCCGCTGGCCGGCGCCGTGCTGGACCGGGTGGACCGCCGGCGGGTGCTGCTGCTGGTGCAGGTCGTTCAGGCCAGCGCGGTGCTGCTGCTTGCTATCCTGACCTCCGCCGGTGCAGTCCGCGTCTGGCACATCATGGTGATCGCCGTCGTGGTCGGCACCGCCTCCGGCTTCGATTGGCCGGCCCGCCTCTCCTTCATGCCGACGCTGGTGCCACGGGAGCACTTGGGGAGCGCGGTCGCCTGGAACTCGGCCGCATTCAACGGCTCCCGGGTCATCGGGCCGGTGATCGGCGGCTTCGTGATCGCGCTGGTGGGGGTTGCTGCCTGCTTCTACCTCACGGCTGCCCTCTACCTCCCATTCGTGTTGGTGCTGGCTACCCTCACGGTCGACCGCTCGCTCCCGGACAGCCCGCGGGCGGCGGGCGCATTTGATGATCTCCTAGAGGGCTACCGCTACATCTGGCGCAACGGAACCATTCGTTCCCTGCTGAGCGTGGACATTGTGCCCCTCATGTTCGGCGTCACGTACTTCACGCTCGCCCCGGCTGTCGCCCGCGATGTCCTCGGGCTGGGAGGGCGGGGGCTCGGCGTGCTCCTGGCGGTCAACGGGGTGGGTTCCCTGGCGGGCACGCTTGGAGTCGCCTTGGTCGTTGGCCGGGCACGACGGCGAGGTCGGATCGTCGTGGCGGGGGTTGGCTGCTTTGGTGCGGTCCTGATCCTCTTCGCGCTCTCCAGCAACGTAATCCTGTCGGCCGCGTTGATCCTGCTGCTGGGCCTGGTGGTGGCCGTCTACGGCACCCTCAATGACACGCTGGTTCAAACCCTGGTTGACGACGCCTACCGGGGTCGCGTCCTCGCGGTCTACAGCATGTTCTGGGGGCTGACACCGATTGGAGCGTTGGAAGCGGGGTTTCTCGCGAACCGGATCGGCGTCCAGGCGGCCCTGGCGATCAACGGGGTGCTGGTGCTCGCCTACGTCCCGGTGCTCCTCCGCTACACCCCGCTCCGATCCCTGGACGGACCCGTTCTCTCCCCGGCGGGATCCAGTCAAGCGGCCGTACTGATGCTGTGCTACACGAAGTCAATTGCTGCCCGTGCCGCTTCTCTTTCACTAGACCTCAATTTGCGGTAGATATGATCTAGGCATACCCAGATCGCTCGCCCGGAGAAGGTCTTCGTGGCGACGCGGAGGGCAAGCAACGAGGAGGCGACGATGCCCGATTCACGGACGGAGAAGTTGCTCGATCAGTTCCTGCGTGGGGCGATGAGCCGCCGCGCGTTCATGCGGCGGGCGGCCGCGGCCGGTCTTTCTGCGCCGGCGATCGCTGCGGTGCTGGCCGCCAAGCCGGGGGCATCGTTGGCACAGGACGCTCCGGCTGATTTTTCAGGCTAAGTGACGTTCTGGCACGGGCTGGGAACCGAGGCCAAGACACTGAACGAGCAGATCGTGCCGGCGTTTACCCAGGCCTACCCGAACGTCAAGTTGAACGTCCTGCAGGTTCCGTTCGACCAACTCCAGAACAAGTACAACACCGAGGCGTCCGCTGGGGGCGGTCCCGACGTGCTGCTCGGTCCCTCGGACTGGATCGGCGCCTACGTTGAAGCCGACGTGATCAAGGCGATCGACGATCTGGGCGGCGACGACTTCAAGGGGGGCTACAACCCGACGGCGATCGCAGGCGTCACGTTTGAGGAAAAGATCTACGGCGTCCCGCAGAACATCAACGGCGTCGCCCTCTTTTACAACAAGGATCTGGTCACCACCGCGCCGGCGACCACGGACGAGCTGCTGGCGATGGCCTCCGAGTTTGGCAGCACGGCGGGCCAGTATGGCTTTGGCCTGATCTCCAACTTCTATTCCAACGCCGGCTATCTCTACGGGTACGGCGGCCATGTCTTCAACGACGAAGGCGATGTCGACCTGGACTCCGACGGGACCGTCGACTTCCTTACGTTCTTGCAGAAGGTCAAGGGTACCGCGGGCGTCTTCACCCAGGCGGACCAAGGCGCGGTAGAGTCCCTCTTCAAGGAGGGCAAACTCGGGATGATGTTCAATGGCCCCTGGTTCCAGCAGGGCGCAGCAGAGGCGATCGGTAAGGACAAGATCGGTGTGGCGCGGCTGCCGACCATCGCCGATAAAGACAACGCGGAGCCGAAGCCTTTCGTCGGCGTAACAAGCCTCTACATCAACGCTAACGACGAGGACGACCAGGCGAAACTGGCCTTCGAGTTCGCCCGCTGGATGTCGACCAGCGGCACTCAATTCCTGGTCGATCAGGCCGGGCAGCTTCCGGCGAGCACGGCGGTTCAGCCTGCCGAAGGAGACCCCTTCGCCCCAATCTGGCTGGAGCAGTACGCGGCTGGCATCCCCTTGCCGAGCAACCCGAAGATGAGCCTTGTCTGGACCCCGGTCGGTGACATGATCACGAAGGTGCTCGAGGGACAGCTCCCGCCCGATGAGGCGGCCAAGGAGGCCCAGGAAACCATCGAGACGGCCTCCTCGTAGCCGCCAGCGGTTCTGTCAGTGCCCTCGGTGCCTTTCGGCACCCAGGGCCGACCGCTTGGAGATGGGAGGGAGAAGCGCCTTTCTCTCTCCTAACAGGCGGTGATCGTGATTGATTTGGGAGGCGATGCCATGGCGACTGAGACGGCTGGATCGGCTCCCCACCCGGCCACGGGGCTGCCGAGCGACCGCTCCGGCACCATCGAGCAGCCAAGGGGGCGCGGCCAGTCCTGGCTTGCTCGCTATCGACTTCCCTACCTCTACATTCTGCCCGCGGCGCTCATTCTTGGGCTCGTCACCTTCTACCCAATCGCGTACCAGATCTGGATGTCGTTCACGGATTACAGCCGCCGGAACCTGCGGGGCCGGGCCCCGGAGTTCGTCGGTATTGACAATTATGTAAAGATTTTCAATAACGATATCGGCATCGCTAACTACAACTTCTATCGCATCCTGGCATTCAATCTGACCTGGACGATCACGAACGTCTTCTTTCACGTCGTGCTCGGCGTGGCGATCGCGCTGCTGCTGAACCGCCAATTCGTGATTGGCCGCCGCCTCTTCCGGGCCGTCTTCATCTTTCCCTGGGCCATGCCGCCGCTCGTGGTCGCCATCGTCTGGCGAAACATGTTCAACCGCGAGTTCGGCGCGATCAACCTCTCGCTCGGTGCCCTTGGTCTACCGAATGACATCCGGTGGCTCGAGTCGGCGGACGCGCCGATCCCGTTCCTGGGCTTCCTGCCCCTTGCCTTCTACGCCGTGCTGCTAGTTAACCCCATGTGCGGGTTTGGTGCTCAGGCGAGGAGGCGGGCCAGTTGGAGCGGCGCGTTGCCCCGCCGGGCGTTGAGGAAGACGGCGACGGTGTGGCTGAGGACCTTGCGCAGCAGCCGCCCGC
>JADDPH010000037.1 GCA_016781925.1 Sphaerobacteraceae bacterium
CGACTTCGGGGTCGCGGGGAGCGTGGCGAGGCATCCTTACTCCTCCTCGTAACACACGACGTTCAGCGTCGCTGTGCTTCTGCCTTTTGCCTTCCGGCCTAGCAACGCAAGGGTGCCCCCATGCACCATGGGGAGCGGACGGTACCGTACGTTTCCTTTTGAGGCAACCTGCCTCACCGGGATGTGAGTGACGGGCCATTCACGAGCCGCAGAAGCCTTTGGCGTACCAACACCAATACCGGTAGACCGTGCGCGTGTTCGTACCGTGCTCGCGCCGTGATGAATGCCCCCTCGAGGTCTACGCTACCATCGTAGGGAACGGGATGCAACGGCCGAGAGAACCTTCGGCTGGTGCACCATCAACCAAGGCTTGATGGATGGCGTCATGGTTGGTGATGGAGGTACGTTGGCGGCGGAGCAGTCCACGCGGGGAAGAAGGAAGTCCCTCCCGGCATCAGTGCTCCCATCGCTGCATGAAGTTGCTGTTGGCGATCCTCCAGCCGGACGCCATTGCCGATGCCAACCGTCGTCGGCTGAGCGATGCCGCGGCCGCCGCCGTCCTGGTGGCCAAGCCGCCCGATCAGCAGCGGCGCTGGCGACTGAACAAGCTCCACGCCCATAAAGCCTAGATCGGAGGCAAAGGGGTCGAGCGAGGCGACCGACGGGAGCTCCACCCCTAGGTGTGCGTCTACCGTCTCCCCTCGCTCGACCACTGCCGGTGCGTCGTCACCTACCAGGAACGCCGAACCGACGTCTGTCAAGGGCTCCTCACCCTCGCCTGCTTCCTCGTCTGCCTGCCTCACCTGGGGAAGCAGCTGTGATTGATGCTCTTAGCTGGGGCTGGAGGGCGAGGTCGAGGAGGCGGCTTCCTGGCCGGTCTCGTCGTAATCGTCGCCGGAGCCGGCGGCGATGACGCTCCCCGCTTCCATCGAAGCGGCGTCGCTGCTGGATTCGGTTCCCTGGGGGAGGGCCATCGAGCCGCCACCCTTTAGTGCCTGCAGCTCGGCCTCAATGGAGTCGTCGTAGTCCAGTTCGCGGAACTGGGCGTCGAAGGACTCGTCGCCCATCTCGGTGAGGGCCGCCACCTGGGCTTCCGAGCCGCGGATCTTCCGCTCCATCCGGTCGAGTTCGGAGGAGGGATCCAGGGGCGACAGTGTTGTCAGATTCTGGGCAACCTTCTGCTGCGCGGTGGCGCGGCGCTGGCGGGCGACGAGGCTGTCACGCTGACTGAGAGTCGCCTGATACTTGGCCTCGAGCTGGCGGAGTTGGTTCTTAAGCTTGTCGACGGTCTGCAGTTGGATTTGGTGCTGTTGCTCGTAGACCCGGGCGTTCTCGTCGTTGTCCCGCTTGCGGCGCAGTGCTTCTCGAGCGAGGTCGTCCTTGCCGGCGGCCACGGCGCGCTGCGCCTTCTGGCCCCACTCTGCGGAAAGCTGGCGCGTCTCGTTGAGGTCAGCCTCCAGCTCTTTTTCCTGAGCGATCATCGCCGCGACCTGAGACCGGGCGGTCATCATGCTGGATTGCATGTCGCGAAGGATTTGGTCGAGCATCTTCTCAGGGTCTTCCGCGCCGTCGATCAGGTCATTGACGTTAGCCCGGATGAGGCGGGAGAGTCGGTCCATGATAGCCATTGGGTGCGCTCCTCTCGTTGCTACGACTGCGTTAGCTCTCTACCGAACTTTGCTCTCTGCGCGGCGGTGGCGACCGCGGTTCATCATGCACTGGCTGGGCCTATGCGGCACCTCCCGATCTGGGGAAAGCCTCCACGTCGCCAGGATGGACTTCCCGCCCGACGAGCACCTGCCGCTCGTTCCCCCAGTCGAGGACGATGGCGCGTTGGTCCGGGTCGTCCTCGCCGGACAGGAGGGTGAACGTGACGCGGCGCTCCCCTGAGCTGCCGCCGGTGCCAAGGAGCTCTCCGGTGCCACTGCCGCCAGCAGTTTCGCGGAACGCGGCGCCGCCGATCTTGGGAGTGGGCAGCGAGGTGAATGGTTCCTGGCTCGCGGAGAGCTGGGCGAATCGGGCGTTCTGACCGGTCGGGACGAGAAGCCATTGGTCCGGCGACGTGCCCTGGAGGCGGTGCAGGCGGAAGGAGGTGTCGCCCGTGCGCACGTCGATCCGGGCGTCGATCAGGTGGTCGTCACCGAGGATCGAAACTGCGTCGCCCTGACGGAGATCGAAAGTGGGGGAGGGGGCGGCGACTTGGGGTTGGAGGACCTGGAGGACGCTCGCCTCCGGGGCAGGCTCCGCAGTTTCGACGACCTGGTCCCGAAGATCGAGGCGGGCGAGGATCGCGCGGACCTTCGCTTCGCCAGCGCGAGCGGGTGAGGCCAGATCGCCGTCAGCGACGAGAGCCGCCTCAAGCCCCTCGATGGGGTCGTTCAGTTCCTCGACGCCGGACAGAAGGGCTTCGTCAAACTGGCGGAGTTGATCCAGGGCCGCGGCATCGACGTCACGATCGGAAAAGAGGCCGCCGTAGCCGTAGGTAGCAGTTCGGATGCGGTCGCAGAGGTGGCGGATGCGGCGGGCGAATGCATCGACCGGGCCGACATCCTGGATCCGGCGCTGTGCGGCGAGGTCACGAGCAACACGCTCGACCCGGTCGGCTTTGGCGCCGAACGCGATGACCAGATGGTCACGGACGCGGCGGTCGGCGTCGCGTCGGTCCTCTTTAGCCCGGTAGCCTCGATAGCCGGGCACGCGATCCAGCAGCCCCTTGACCCGACGCTCGAGTTGCGCCTCATTCATGGATCTCTCCTCGCTGCCGTGACAGGCGACATCTTAGGTTAGAGAAAGATCTCGGCTCCGCAATAGGGGCACTTGATGAGACCTTTGCCAGCCAGTGCCAGTTGGCCGCCGCAGTTGGGGCACGTCTGGCGGCCCTGGAGTTCACGCGCCTGAACGGAATAGAGCGTGCCTTTGCTCCAGTCAACGTACCCACTGAACAAACCTCGGCCGACGAGGTCGTAGAGGTCGTGCTGGACCTTGTCCCGGGTAGATTTCATCTCGAGAACCAGGTCCGAGATGGCGACTTGACCCCGGGTGGTGACGATATCGAGAAGCCGGCGCTGCTCCTGGACGCGGACCAGATCCTTCGCCTCCGCTTGTCCGCGGACGAGAAAGTAGGCGCCACCGGCGAGCAGCGGCAGGATGAGGAAGCCGAAGAGCAGGATGAAACCGAAGATGGCCCCACTGCTTCGCGTCGTATCTTCGCGAACGCCCTGCACGAGCCAAGCGACGATCCCGATCCCGAGCACGGCCCCGACGACGAGAAGTAGGATTCCAACGAGCCGGCCCGAGGCCGCCATCCCTTGTTCCCTCCGGAAGAGTGTTTCATCACGGCGCACCGCGGTCCGCCGCGCGCCGCACACCAAGGGTTACCAATCATCGCGGACCCGGTCAAACCCTGCACACCGCGTGCCACCCGCTAGCGGCTCCGTTCGACATCGCTAGGGTTCTGGGCCGACCGCTGCAGTGCGTTGATCGGACTCAGAGGATCGGGCGTTCAGGCGCAGCACTTCACGGAGGATATCAAGGGTCTGAGCGGCGGTGCGGTCCCACGTGAAGAGGGCGGCGCGGGCTGAGCCCTGCGTTACGAGGCGACGGCGGAGATCGGCATCGGTGAGGAGGCGGACCAGCGCCGCGCCAATGGCCTGCTCATCTGCCGCGTCCACGACGATGGCGGCGGTCCCGGCGACTTCCGGGAGCGCTCCACGGTCGCTGATCAAGGTGGGAACGCCGCAGGCCATCGCCTCCAGGGCAGGCAAACCAAACCCCTCATAGAGAGAGGGGAAGCAGAACGCGTCCGCACCGGTGTAGAGGGCGGGCAGGTCGGCCGGGGAGACGTACCCGGCCCAATGGACCAGGCCTGCCATGCCGCTCGCCTCCACCTCGCGCTCGACCACCTCCGCGAGCCACCCGCGCTTGCCGGCGACGACGAGGTGGTGCGGGAGGTCGCACTCTCGGACGGAGCGCATGGCACCGGCGAGGCACCCGAGATTCTTGCGCGGCTGGATGGTGCCAACCGCGAGGACGTAGCGCGCGGGGAGCCCGAGCCGGGCTTTCATCTCCGCCACGGCCTCCCTCGATGCGGGCCGGAACTCCGGACCGACGCCGTGATGGACGACACGAATCTTTCCCTCCGGGACGCCATAGGCTCGGACCAGGTCTCGGTGGGTGGCGGTTGAGATCGCGATCACGCGACGGGCGGCGTGGACGCTCCAGCGCGTGCTGAGGTGGAGGTGGCGGCGGCTTGCCGGGGGATGGCTCTCGGGTTCGTGAAGGTAGCCGAGGTCGTGGATGGTGATGACAGACCGGGGGTGGACGAGCGGCACGACATGGGCAGGCACAAAGAGGATGTCTGGGGGCCGGCGGGTTATCTCCCAGGAGAGACGCCCGTGAGTCCAGAACCGCGGGAACGGCATTCGGATCGCCTCATACGGGGCGCCGGCCTCCGTCGGCAGTTCGCGGCTGTTGAGGTAGAGGCGCACCGTCTCCGAGGTCAGGTGCGGCGGGAGATGATGGAGCAGTTGGGCGGTGTAGGTCTCGGTCCCGGTGCGCTCACCGACCGCGAGCCGGCTGGCGTCGATGCCGATGATCGGCGGGCGGTGCATACCAGGAGGTGTTAGGTAGCGAGGGGCGACGGCGCCATGGCAAACAGGAACTCCCCACGGCAGGCGAGTTCCCCGTCCACGGTGGCGGTGCCGGTGGCGGTTCCCACGCTGCGGCGAACCTGGCCGAGCTCGACCTCCAGGCGGAGGGTGTCTCCCGGCTTGACCTGGCGCTTGAAGCGGACATTGTCGATGCCCGCGAAGAGGCCCAGCTTGCCGGCATGCTCTTCAAGCACCAGGAGCGCGATGGCGGCGACCTGCGCCATAGCCTCCACGATGAGGACGCCAGGCATCACAGGGTAATCGGGGAAGTGGCCCTGGAAGAAGCCGTCTCCCATCGTGACGTTCTTGATCCCGACCGCACGGCGACCCGGCTCTAGCTCTGTCACCCGGTCGACCAGGAGGAAGGGATAGCGATGGGGGATGATGCGTTGGATCGCGGTCGCGTCCAATGGTGCGACCGGTGGGCCCTCCGCCACTGTGAACTCCTTCCTCCTGAGATTCGTGGTCGATGGTGTTCCCGGTTGTCCCTGACCGATTCGCGATAATGGCCCCGAAGGGGTGCGGCGCGAGTCTACGGGCGGGCCGCGGGGGTGTCAACGCGACCGGGCCGGGTGGCGTGAGGAGGAGCGAAGGTGGGACGGACAACGCCTCGACAGGCGGAGCGGGTCGCGGTGGTGGGCTCCGGCGCCTGGGGCACCACCCTGGCCCTGGTCTCCCAACGAGCAGGCCACGACGTTGCTCTCTATGTCCGAAACCCCGATGAGGCCGGGAGAATCGAGCGCACGCGTCGCAACGAGCGCTACTTGCCCAACGCCGAACTGCCTCCAGGTATCCTCGTGACGGCGGATCTTGCCTCCGCCTGCCAGGACGCCGCGCTGATCCTGCTCGTCGTGCCGAGCCAAACGGTCCGCCTCAGTGCACGGGCATTGGCGCCGGTGGTCGGTGACGCGGTCGTGGTGAGCGCGGCAAAGGGGCTGGAGCGGGACTCCTTGAAACGGATGTCGGAGGTGGTCGCAGAGGAGATTGGGGATGCTGCCGCAGCGCGGCTATGCGCTCTCTCCGGGCCGAACTTGGCAGGGGAGATCGCCGCCGGAAAGCCGGCGACCTCAGTGGTGGCAAGCCAGAATCTCGCGGCGGCGGAGCGAGCGCGGGATCTCCTGATGAGCCCGCAATTCCGGTGCTACACCAATGAGGATGTCATCGGCGTCGAGATGGGAGGGGCGTTGAAGAACATCATCGCGATCGGGGCAGGGATGGGGGATGGCCTCGGAGCCGGCAACAACGCGAAGGCCGCCTTCTTGACCCGAGGCATCGCGGAGGTGGCGCGGCTGGGGATCGCGGTCGGCGCCGACCCGCTGACGTTCGCCGGGCTGGCCGGGCTGGGGGACCTCGTGGCGACGTGCGCCAGCCCGCTCAGCCGCAACCACCAGGTGGGGGAGGAGTTGGTCAAGGGCCGGCCGCTGGCAGAGATCGAGGCGAGCCTGGGTCAGGTGGCGGAGGGAATCGCTACGACGGCAGCGGCCTACGCACTTGGCCGACGTGAGGGGGTCGAGTTGCCGATCGTCGAGCAGATGCACGCGGTGCTGTTCGAAAGGAAATCTCCACTGGAAGCCGTTGCGGCACTGATGCAGCGGGAGGCGAAGCACGAGTTGGAAGGCATCCGGAAGACGGCCCAGATGTCGGGTTGATCGGCAGGCAGGCGATTGTCCCGAAGAAACTGGATGTTCCGTCTCACCGCCCTCACCTCCAAATGCCCGCTCCCGCATTCTTTGAGGGGAGGAACCAGGATCCAGGGTGATTCGGTTTAGCGACGCTGATGAGATCAGGACGCCTGCGCGGGGACTGCCTCGGGGTGCAGCGGGACAAGCTGCTGGCGGCTAGGGCCGACGCCGACGAGGGTGATCGGGGCGCCGATCAGGCGCTCCAGGAAGGACACGTAGGCCAGTGCCTCGTCCGGCAGGTCGGCGCGGCCGCGGGCAGTGGTGGTGGGGGAGAGCCAACCCGGTTGCCCCGTGAGCACGGGAGTCACGTGCACCAGCAGGTCGTCGCGCGCCGGGAGGTAGTCGATGGTGCCGCCGTTGAGGTGGTAGGCGGTGCAGACCTGGATCTCCGCGAAGGCGTCAAGGACATCAAGCAGGGTGAGGGCGATGTCGGTGACGCCGTTGAGGCGGGCGATGTGACGGGCAGCGACGGCGTCAAACCAGCCAGTGCGGCGGGGACGGCCGGTGGTGGTGCCATACTCCCGGCCCCGTTCACGGATGGTCTGCCCGACCTCGTCGCAGAGCTCGGTCGGCATCGGCCCGCTGCCGACCCGGGTGCTATATGCCTTGTAGACGGCAACAACACGGCGGACCTGGGTTGGGGCGATCCCGGCTCCTTGGCAGGCGCCGGCAGCCGTCGGCGAGGAGGATGTGACGTAGGGGTAGGTGCCGTAGTCGACGTCCAACATCGCTCCTTGGGCACACTCGACGAGGACCTCCCTGCCGTCGTCGAGGGCGTCCTGGACGAGGACTTCGGCCGGCACAACGTATTCCTGCAGGCGGTTGCCCTGGTTGATCAACCTCTCGTAGATGACGTCGAGGTCGAGGGGCGGCTCGCCGTAGACCTTGGTCAGGGTCTGATTCTTTAACTCGATCTGCCGCGAGAGCTTGCGCCGAAGGGAAGCCGGGTCAAGGAGGTCCGCGATCCTGATTCCCTTTCTCGCCACCTTGTCGGCGTAGGCAGGGCCGTTGCCGCGAAGCGTGGTGCCAATCTCATCGTCGGCGCGCTGGGTTTCTTCCAATCGGTCGAGGATGGGATGGTAGGGGAGGACGACGTGGGCACGCTCGGAGATCCTCAGGCGATCGAGACACACGCCCCGCGCGGCGAGACCGTCCATCTCTTCCAGGAGGGTGTCGAGGGCAACAACAACGCCGGAGCCGATGACGCAGGTGCAATCCGGGTTGAGGATGCCGGAAGGGACGAGGTGCATCTTGAAGACGCCGGCGTCCGTCTCGATGGTGTGCCCGGCGTTACTGCCGCCGTTGGCTCGTACGACCAGGTGGGCGTCTGCGGCGAGGGCGTCGGTCAGTTTGCCCTTGCCTTCGTCGCCCCACTGGCCGCCCATGATGATCGTGGCCGGCATGGTTCGTGTCCCCGCTCTGCTCACCGCGGACAGCGGACGGCCGCCCAGATGGGTGGCGTCGCGTCCGGATCTGCTCGTCGCGGGGGCACTATACCCGAGCCTGGAAGCCGAGGGCGACCTGGATCATTGAGCAGCCGGTCGCCCTTCCGGACGGGGCAGGGCTAACGGATCTCTCGTTCGCGGCGGAGGGCCTCCAGCTCACGGCGCAGGAAGAGGATCTGCTCTCGCATGTGCAAGATCACCTCCGCCCCGGCCAAGTTCACGCCCAGTTCCGTGGTTAAGCGACGGATCCGCAGCACCCGCTCGACGTCCCCCTCAGCATAACGGGGAACGTGACCTTCACCCCGTCGAGAAACGAGGCCGAACCGCTCGTAGCGACGGATCGTGGCCGGTTCGACACCGCTGCGGGCAGCGAGAACGGTGATCGTGAGTTCATCGCTTCCGTGGCTGGACCCCATTCCTCGATCGGGGGCCGTGGCCGCGAGAGGGTCTTCGTGCCAACTCATGTTAGCGCTTGCCTTGTCTCAGATCGCGGAGTTGGCGGACGAGCGCCTGCTCCTCCTCGGTCAGTTCGGTTGGAAGGACGACCCGGAGCCGCGCGAGCAAGTCGCCGCGGCCGCTCGTGCCCGTGCCTTTTCCCTTGAGACGGGGCATTCCCTGGCCTCGGAGGCGGAACACGCGCCCGGTTTGGCTCCCGGGCGGTATGGTGAGCGCCACCCGGCCGGTCGGTGTTGGGACCTCGGCCTCGCCTCCGAGCAGCGCGGTATAGAGCGGGACCTCGATCTCTGTCCGCAGATCGTCGCCGTCCCGTTCGAATCGAGGGTCGGGAAGGACAGTGACCCGCAGGTAGACATCACCGTTGGGTCCATCCCGGCCAGGGCCGCCCTGGCCGGCAACGCGAACCCGAGCCCCTGTCGCAATGCCGGCCGGGATGCGAACCTCAAGCGTCTTGGTCCGGGGAACGGTCCCAGTACCGTCACAGGTGGGGCAGGTGGCGCCGCGGGCAATGCCAGTGCCGTTACAGGTGGGGCAGGGCTCGACCGTCTGGACATCGAAGGCGCGAGTGGCGCCCCGGAACGCCTCGTCGAAGGTGATCTCGACACCCGCCTCGTAGTCCTCGCCCCTTCGCGGACGGGCCGCGCCGGTCCCGAATCGGTCACCAGCGCGCTCGCCGCGGCGGCCGAACAGGGTCTGGAAAAAGTCGGAGAAGCCTCCCTCGTCGGCGCTCTGGTACTCGACCCTGAAGCCGTCCGGCCGGGAGCCGCCTGTCTGGCCGGAGAACCATGATCCGAAGTCGGACGGGTCTACGCGGGAGCCTGCCGTGGGGGCGCGACCCGCCGGTTCGTCGCCGGTGAACCCGGCGTCCCGATAGCGCTGCCAGTCCTCCCCGTAGCGGTCGTACATTTTCCGCTTCGCCGGGTCGGCGAGGACCTCGTGGGCTTCGTTGATCTCCTTGAACCGCTCCTCGGCCGCCCTGTCGCCGGGATTGATGTCTGGGTGGTGCTTGCGGGCCAGTTTGCGGTAGGCCGCGCGCACGGCCTTTTCGTCGGCGTCGCGAGGGATGCCTAAGGTCTGGTAGTAGTCCTTGAACTGCACAGTCGGCATGGCGCTGCTCCCGAAGTAACCGTCGAGAGCGATTCTAAACCTTGAGTCTCATTGACGCAAGTTTGGCACTACGACTTGGGAAGATCGTGGCGCGCGGCAGCGAAATCGTCGATAGGCATAGAGGAGGAGAGCGAAGAACGCGACCAGGGGCACCAGGACGAGCACCGGGGCGATGATGGCCACCAGGCCGGTCACCAGGGCGACACCATCCTCGACGAGGCTGACCAGGGGGTTGCCGAGGCCGCCGGTGCTAAGAGTGATCGCGGGGCGGGAGGTGGCCTTGGCGGCGTGGACCGAACCGGCAGTGACGAGGCCGACGAGCATCGCGACCACGGGGTTGAGCGAGGACCCGTCACTGGTGGATGCCATCATCAGGGTGGCTCCAGCCGCTGGACGGATGGCGGACTGAATCAGGTCGTTGCCGTGGTCGATGCCAGGGATCTTGTCGGCGATCACCTCCACGGTGAGCAGAAAGGTGATGACAGCGATACCCCAGCCAGAGGAGAGGAAATCGTAGGGTTGGTCCAGAGTGATGCGGTCGGTGATCCGGTTGGCGAGGGCGAGGAGCAACAGCGGGAGGTAGGCATTGAGGCCGGCCGGGGCCGCGAGGCCGATGCCGGTGAGGAACGCGTTCTCCACCTCAAGCCGTCTCCTCAACGCGCCGCCGGTTGGTCTCTTGGAGCCGCGTGAGTATAGCACCGGGTTCCGGCGAAACGGGCCGCCATGTGGCCGGGCATTGGTCGATCAACGAGTGACCCCACGGGGAACAAGAGTGGACCAATACCGCGTGACGGGGAGACTCCGCGTCTTCGGACGAAGACCGGGTGCTGGCACGGACGCTCAGATGACTGATGGGCATCCGGGCGCGAATCAGGCGCGCCGAAGGAGTTTCTCAACCTCCCCACCGCCGCTCTGGCGTTGCTGATGGGCGGAAGGAGTACGAGCGACGTCGTTGGTGGATGGCGACAAAAGCCGAGGCTCCGGCAACTGCCGGAGCCTCGAAAACTCGTCACGTCGAAAGGCGAGGGTCAGACGACGGCGCGAACCACGCTGACGAGCTTGCCTTGGATTTCGACGTTGTCGGCAGAGGTGTAGATTGGCTCCATGGTGACATTCGCCGGCTGAAGGCGGACCCGCTCCCCCTCGTGGTAGAAGCGCTTGAGCGTCGTCTCCTTGGCGTCCTTGATCCAGACGGCCACCGTCTCGCCGTTCTCGCAGGTCTCCTGATGCCGAAGCAGCACGATATCCCCGTCGTTGATCAGGGCATCCACCATCGAATGGCCCTTGACCCGGAGCGCAAAGAGATCCCGGGTTTCCGGCAGGAGCTCGCTGCTCAACTCGATCGTTTCGGCGGCGTCGCTGCCTTCCAGATCCCCGGGGACGGGGATCGGGAGACCGGCCGCAATCTGCCCAATCACGGGGATCGCGACGATGTTGTGCCGTCCGGACGAGCGGCCGACGAGCTCGATGCCCCGCGAGATGTTGCGGTTCCGTCGGATGAGCGCTCGGTCCTCCAGGACCTTCAGGTTGTAGTCGACCACGCTGGTGGAGGAGATGCCGAGTTCACGCTGGATGTCGCGGATCGTCGGCGGATAGTCGTTCTCGCGCAGGAAGCCCTCGATGAAGTCGAGGATGGCGCGCTGTCGCCGCGATAGGTCCTTCATCGGCGTCCTCTCCTCGTGGCAGCCGGCGTGCACGGGTGACGCCGCTGCTCCCACGGTTGCGCCATTATAGGAACGAACACTTGTTCGTGTCAACCGCGAAAGAACCTTCAACCCCTGGATTCAGGCCTTGAGATGGCTCAGGAGCGGCGACGCCCAGCAGTCACGGCCAACACCGATTGTTGCTACCATTCGTAGGGAGGATGTAGTTGCTGGTCGCTCGGTCGGGACCGCGTTCCCCTGCCGTAGTTCACGCCCTTTGGTGTGCACACGCTCATCTGGTCGGCCCGCGGCAGTTCAGACATCCCAAGATGGAGCAGGCATCTGGTCTTCCGCTCCCTGTCGCACGATTCCCGGTGCCAGCAGACGACAAGCTGTTGAGCTAGAGGCTAGCGAACCCGTGCATGAAGCCGTTCTCGCGAAGCTCGAATTCCCCGCGGTGTTGGAACGCCTGGCTTCCCGGTGCCGTTTTGGCGTGGCTGCGGAACGGGCGCGAGAGATGGGTCCGAGTGGCGACCCAAGTCAGGTCGCGTACCTGCTGGGGGTGACGGCGGAGGCCGTTGACCTCGTCACCCACTTCCCGGATATCAGCATTGGGGGTGCTCGGGACATTCGGGCGCTCGTCGCTCGCGCGGCGAAGGGCGGCCGGCTGATGCCGCCGGAATTGCTGCTAGTCCAAGACATGGTCTCCGCCGGCCGCAATCTCCGGCGCAGCTTCTTCCGGCTCCCCGATGTCGAGGAGCGGTTCCCCTCCCTCGCGGAATTTGTGGGCCATGTTGCGGAACTGCCGGACATCGAAACCGACATCGGGCGCACCGTGGGCCCGCGCGGCGACGTTCTCGACACCGCGAGTGACGAATTGGCGCGGATCCGGCGGGCCATCCGGGTGGCCCAGAGCCGGCTTATGGATCGGCTCAATGGGCTGCTGTCAGGTGGCAGGTATGCGTCGGCCATTCAGGATGCCATCGTCACGATGCGGGATGGGCGCTATGTGATCCCCATCAAGGCGGAGGCCAGGGGGCAGGTCCCCGGCGTGGTCCACGACACCTCCGCGAGCGGGCAGACGCTGTTCATCGAGCCACTTGACGTGGTGGAGCTGAACAACCGGTGGCGCGAGCAACAGGCGGCGGAAGCGCACGAGATCGAGCGGATCCTGGACGCACTGAGCGCCAGGATCGGCGCTAAGGCGGAGCCGTTGACGACATCCGTCGAGGCCGTGGCGGCCGTCGATCTGGCAATGGCCAAGGCGCTGCTGGCCTTCGACATGCGGGCGACGCGCCCGCGCCTATGGGACGGCAAGCCGACCGGCGGGCACGGTCACCCGACGCACCGGATCTCGCTCATCCGGGCTCGGCACCCGCTCCTTGATCCGGCGACGGTGGTGCCGACGGATGTCTACCTCGGCGAGAACTACCGGGTGCTGCTGATCACCGGACCGAACACGGGCGGCAAGACGGTCGCGCTCAAGACCGTCGGGTTGCTGACGTTGATGGCGCAGGCAGGGCTCTACCTCCCTGCCGACGACGAATCGGTCGTCAGCGTCTTTCCCGCGGTCTTCGCTGACATCGGGGACGAGCAGAGCATCGCGCAAAGCCTCTCCACCTTCTCCGGCCACATGCGGACCGTGATCGGGATGCTGCGCCACGTCACCGCAGACAGCTTGGTGCTGCTGGACGAGCTGGGTGCCGGGACTGACCCGCAGGAGGGATCTGCCCTTGCCCGCTCGCTCATCTCCGAGTTGCTGGATCGCGGGCCGCTCGTGATCGCCACGACTCACTATTCGGAGGTCAAGGCGTACGCCTACGCGACCCCTGGGGTGGAGAATGCCAGCGTCGAGTTTGATGTTCAGACCCTGGCACCGACCTACCGGTTGATGATCGGCGTGCCGGGGCGCTCCAATGCCCTTGCGATCGCTCGCCGGCTGGGAATGCCCCAGGCGATCGTGGAAGGCGCATCGGTCTACCTGGACCCGGACGAGCTTCGCGCCGACCAGTTGCTCCAAGACATCAGGAAGCGTCGCGACGAGGCAGACGCGGCAATCGAGCGCGCCCGGGAGAGTGAACGGGAAGCCCACCAGTTGCGTCGGCTGGCTGCCCGCCAACTGCGGGAGGCCCAGCAGGAGCGACAGACGGCGCGGACCGAGGCGCTGGAGCAGGCCGAAGCGGAACTGGCCGAGGTGCGGGAGACGCTACGCCGCCTCCAACGAGACCGCGAGGTGGTGGCCGCGACGCGAGAGCACGTCGACCAGCGGCGCCAAGAGGTGGACCGGGCGGCAGAGAGGGTGCGCACCTTCCGGCGCGAGCGGATCGTTCGCCCAACGGCTCCCGTCGGCGCGTCCGAGAAGCCGATCCGGGCAGGCGACCGGGTGATGGTGGTATCCCTGGCGCAGGAGGGCGAGGTCGTCGCGGTCGAGGACGGATTCGCGGATGTGCAGCTTGGAACCTTGAAGCTGCGCCAGCCGCTCGACGCGCTGGAGCGGCTCGGCCGCGTCAAGGCTGCACAACAGGAGCGGGCGATCTTCAAGCCGCCCCCGGCCGAACCCGTGCCGATGGAGATCGACCTGCGGGGAAACCGGGCCGCCGAGATCCCCGAGATGCTGGAGCGATACCTGGAGGGCGCCTACCGGGCCGGGCTGCCCTTTGTCCGCATCATCCACGGCAAGGGGACAGGGGCATTGCGGGAGGTGGTGCGCAACCATCTCCACAAGCATCCCGTTATCGCGGGCCACGAGCTTGCCCCACCCGAGCAGGGCGGAGACGGGGCAACCATCGCCACGATTCGCGAGCAGTAGGCATCGCGTCGGGACGGAACCAGAAGTACAGCCACCATCGGAGACGGGAAGCACCCTCATTGGGGCGGCAGCGCTGCTACTTGGCGGCGGCCGGCGCCAAAGTCTGCGGGCGGGCCACGTCGACGGCGTCGAGAATGGTGTCGAGGGCTTCTTGCCAGGGCATAGTGAGGTCCGGCAGGCGGACCCGGACGGAGTTGGGCGTCAGCTTCAACGCGAGGCCGAGTTTTTGATTGAGGCGCCGCGCGTCCAGACGATTGGTCTGGATGGGGCGGATCACGATCTCGCGCTCCCGCTCCACAACCGACTCGATCCCTAACGCGTCGCAGCGAATCCGGAGGGTGATGAGGGCGAGCAGGTGCTCCACTTCTTCCGGAATCTCGCCGAAGCGGTCCTCCAGTTCAGCTCGCATGTCCGTCAGATCCCGCAGTGACGCGACGCCGGCCACGCGCCGGTACGTGGCGAGCCGCAGCTCGGTGTCAGTGATGTAGCTCGCCGGGATCAGAGCGGTCAGGGGCAGGTCCAGGGTGATGGCGCTAGAGTCGGATGACGGACGGCCTCGCCGGACCTCCTCTACTGCCTGGCTGAGGAGCCGGATGTAGAGGTCGAAGCCGATCGCTGCGATGTGGCCGCTCTGCTCCCCGCCGAGGATGTTGCCGGCGCCGCGAATCTCCATGTCCCGCATCGCGACGTGGAGGCCGGCGCCAAGCTCCGTGGCCTCCTGAATCGTCTCCAGGCGCTCCTGGGCCTCGCCCCGGAGGACCTTGTTTGGGCGGTGGAGCAGGTAGGCGTAGGCGCGGTTGGTGCCGCGGCCGACCCGGCCCCGGAGTTGGTAGAGCTGGGTCAGGCCGAGGGTGTCCGCGTCGTCGATCACCATAGTGTTGACGTTGGGGATGTCGACGCCGGACTCGATGATCGTCGTCGAGACGAGCACGTCGTACTCGTGCCGGACGAAGGCCAGAATCACCTCCTCCAGCACCGACTCGTCCATTTGACCGTGCCCGACCCCGAAGCGGGCCTCCGGCACCAGCAACCTCAGTTTCGCTGCCAGTCGGTCGATGTCGTGGACGCGGTTGTGGACGAAGTAGATCTGGCCGCCGCGGTCGATCTCCCGCAGGATCACCTCTCGAATCAGGTGGTCGGCGGTCTCCGTCACGAAGGTGCGGATTGGTAGGCGTGCCTGGGGCGCGGTGTCGATGACGCTGATGTCCCGGATCCCGGCCAAGGACATGTGGAGCGTGCGCGGGATGGGGGTGGCACTCATGGTCAGCACGTCTACCTCGGTCCGGAGGCGCTTGAAGAACTCCTTATGCCGAACCCCGAACCGCTGCTCCTCGTCCACGACGACGAGGCCGAGGTCCTTGAATCGAACGTCCGCCTGGACGAGGCGGTGGGTGCCGATCACGATGTCGACGCTTCCGTCGGCGAGGCCCGCCAGGATCTCTCGCTGCTCGGCCTTCGAGCGCAGCCGAGAGAGCATCTCAACCCGCACCGGGAACGAGGCCAGGCGCTGCGAGAAGGTGGCGAAGTGCTGGAGCGCAAGGACGGTGGTCGGCACGAGAATGGCGACCTGGGCACCGGCGTTGACCGCTTTGAAGGCGGCGCGCATGGCGACCTCAGTCTTGCCGAAGCCGACATCGCCGCAGACGAGGCGGTCCATGGGGCGAGCCGACTCCATGTCGGCCTTCACCTCGTCGATGGCGCACTGCTGATCGGCAGTCTCCGTGTAGGGAAATGCCTCAGCCAGGTCGCGGTCCCACGGGCCGTCCTCGGGGTAGGCGCGGCCCCCGGAGGACTCCCGGGCGGCGTAGAGCTGCACCAGCTCAAAGGCCATCTCCCGGACGGCGCGGCGCACCCGTTGCTTGGTCTTGACCCACTCCCCTGAGCCCAACTTGGTGACGACCGGATCGACACCGCCGCCGCTGTAGCGGGAGACGCGGTCGCTTTGATCGACGGGGACGTAGAGCTTATCACCCCGGGCGTACTCCAGGAGCATGTACTCCCGCTCGACGCCCCCCGTCTCCATGCGGACGAGGCCCACGAAGCGGGCGATGCCGTGGTCGATGTGAACCACGTGCTCCCCTGGCGTTAGGCTGCCGGCGAATGCGGCGTTGTCGGCCAGGCTCCGGCGCGTGCCTCGCCGGGTCTGTTTGCGGAACCCGAACAACTCTAGGTCGGAGAGGAGGAGCAGCTTCTGTTCCGGCAGCATCCAGCCGCCGTCCAGGTCGGAAGCGCGGATCTCAAGAGTGCCGGGGGGCAGAGGTGCCGGCGCAGCCTGGTCTCGCCGCTTGTCTTTGCGCGGGAAGATGTCCCGCTCCTCGAACAGCTCGGTAAGGCGTTCAACCTGGTCGGAGGCCAGCACGACCCTCCAGCCCTGGCCGAGCCGATCTCCAACATCCTCTACGACCCGGGCCAGGCGACCGGCGAAGACGGGCGCCTGGGCGAAGCCGTCGAAACTGATCTCGCCCGCGGCCGCAGACTCGGTATCCAGACCGAGTTCGATACGTGGTCGAGCGGCGAGGTGGACCTCAATGTCGGGCCACTCGGCGATCGGGCACCGGAGGCCGGGTGGCAGCTCACCGTTCTCCACGAACGCCGCTTCCAGCTCCGACGCTTGATCCCGGAGCTGGCGGGCCGCGAGCCGAATAGCCGCCGGCTCATCCAGGAGGACGAGTCCGTCGGCGGGGACGTAGTCAAGGAGGGTGCATGGACGGTCGAGCAGGTAGGGGGAGAAGAGGTCGACTGAAGTAGGGGTGGCCCCGTTGGCCATCTGGTCCAGCATTCGGCCCCACTCGGCATCGACTTCCTCGCGGAGGCTGCCTCGATCCAGGTCGGCCAGGACCGCGCCGGCATCACGCAGCTTCCATAGGGGAAGCTCGGACGGCGGCAGGAGGGTGACGGACGAGAGCCGGCCCTCCGAGCGCTGGCTCGACGGATTGAAGGTACGGATCGTTTCGATCTCGTCGCCGAAGAGGTCAATGCGGATGGGATGCTCTGCCCCAGGCGGGAAGAGATCCAGGATGCCGCCCCGGCGGGCGATGGTGCCGGGTTCCTGCACCAGTGGGGCGACTTGGTAGCCAAGGTCCGTCGCCCAGCGGAGGAGGTTCTGGACATCCAGCTGGTCGCCGGGTTGGAGGGTACGGGTGTGGGACGCGAGGTCAGTTGGATCCATCACCAGGTGAATCAACCCATGGACGGAGGTCACCACGATCTGGCCGGTGCTATCACCGCGGTGGAGACGATCCAGGAGCGCGACCCGCTGAGCCGCCACCGTGAGGTCAAAGGGAAGTTGCTCGTACGGGAGGGCTTCCGGAGCGGCCCACAAGGTCACCTGGATCCCGGCCGGGAGAAACTCTGCGATGGCGTCGCGGAGCGCCTCAGCGCGGTCAGCTCTGGCGGTGACGACCAACGTCGGGTGTTGCCCCCCTGAAAGGGCGGACATCAGCGCTGGGCGTGCCGAGACCGGAAGGTCGGTGACCCGGGCGGAACTACGACCGGGATCGCTCCGTTCGCCGAGGGCGCGGAACGCGGAGGTCTCTTTGAGCAGCGGGAGGAGGTGGGAAAGCGTCACGGATGGTGGTCTCCGTCGGGGGGCGGGTAGCGGATAGTCTCGCGAGCGCTAAGCCAGTGCCTCGGCGGGGAGGGGGGCAGGACGGCGCGGCAACACCAAAAGCGGGCCGGGCCGTCTTGGCCCGCCCGACTCATTCCTGGAGTCTAGCACGCGCTCACAGTTGCGCGGCCGCCGCAGCCGCGCCAAGATAGCGCGGCATTAGGAGCAAGGACGAGGCACGGACGACGTGCCGGAGGGCGCGGATGGGAGGGCGATGGGCGTTCGCCGCGCTGGCGGCCGTCTCCGGCATCGGGGCGGCGTTCTTCGGCTGGATCGAGTGGGATCAGCGGACCGCGCCGCCAATCGTGATCGAGGATCCCCGAGCGGACGCGACGATCGTCGTCGCGGTCGAGGGCGGGGTGGCGACGCCGGGAGTCTATGCCGTCTCCGCCAACGCTCGCGTGTATGAGGTGTTGGCTCAAGCAGGGGGCACGGTGAGTGGTGCAGACCTGGCCTCGGTCAATCCGGCGGCCCGGGTGCGCGACGGGGACCGCCTGATCGTGCCGCTCTTGCCCCCTACGCCGTCCGCCTTTCCCGGACCCCCGAAGGTGGAGCCAATCGGGTCCACGCTGACCGTGGCGGACGATGCGAGGTCTTCAACGGCGGGCCGCCCGGCCATGCCCACGCCCCCGGGAGGCGACGTACCGCCTATCGACATCAACACGGCCACGGTCGCGGAGCTCGACGGATTGCCCGGCATCGGCCCCGTGCTCGCCCAGCGCATCGTTGATTATCGGACGGAGCAGGGTCCGTTTAGCACCGTGGAGGAGTTGGCCGAGGTGCAGGGGATTTCCGAGAAGATGGTGGACGAGTTGGGATCCCGGCTCATCGTCGGTTCATGACCGGCCTCGCCATCGGTGCGGCCGTCCTGGTGGGCGCCGCGACCGACGCGTGGACCGTCGTGTTGTTGCTGAGCGGCACCGTTCTGAGTGGAGCGGCCATGCGCGGGCCGCGACAGATGGGTGCGGCTGCGGCGATCGCTGTCGGCCTCGCCGTCGGAGCTTGGAGGAGTGATCCCCCAATTTCGCCGGAGGCTCCCGATTGGATCGACATGGTATCGGCGCTCAGGGGCCGGGTGGACTCCATCCCTTCCTCAAATGGCCGTCGCCAGCACTTCGTCGTCCGAGTTGATGAAGCGGGACGAGCGGGCGGGACGGCTGCGGTAGCGGGCACCATCTGGGTCTCCGCTCCACTGCACCCGGCCCTGGAACGGGGGGATCGTGTCTGGTTGGTCGGAGACGTGCAGCGCGTCGAGGATCAGTCCTCCGGATTCCGGGGCAGCTTCCAATCGCGACGGGTGGACGGGTTCATGGTCGCGGGCGCCGTTCGACGGGATGAGGCGTCGCGTCGGGGGTGGAGCACCATCGTCCAGATCTGAGGGGCGGTTGATCGCCGTCTGGCGAGCCTTGCCCCGGGTGACCCCGGGGCACTCCTTGCTGGGCTGGTTACCGACGACGACGGCGCGCTGTCGACCGAGAGGAAGAAGGCGTTCTTGCGAACGGGGACGAGCCATCTGACAGCCGTGAGCGGAAGTAATCTGGCTCTCCTGGTGACGATGGCGTCCACGCTGGGATCGGCAGCAGGCTGGCGGCGCCGATGGGCGTGGCAAGCGACCACCCTGGCCGCGGTTTGGGGCTACGCGGTCCTGGTCGGCCTCGATCCACCGGCGATGCGAGCGGCGCTTGTGGCGACGGGCGGGGTGCTGGCGGTGCGGGTTGACCGGCGGCCGGACTACCCAACGCTGCTCACATTGGCGGCAGCGCTCATGGTGGTGGTTCAGCCCGCAGATCTCTGGTCGCTCTCTTTTCAGCTCTCGTTTGCCTCATCCCTAGCGCTGGCGACGGTCCTGCCCGGGTTCCGACCGGCGGGCGTGGCGGGGTGGGTGGCCGCGGCGGTGGTCGGAACGCTGGTGGCCGAGCTCGCGACCTTGCCGATGCTACTGCCCGTAAACGGGTCAATCTCCCTGGTGAGCGTGCCCGCCAGTGTGCTGGTGGCCCCGTGGGTCGCCGTGACGTTCCCGCTCGCGGCGGTGGCGTCGGTCCTGGCATTTGTGTGGGCGCCGGCGGGGGATGCGTTAGGGGTCGTGGCCGGCGTCGGAGTACGGCCGGTCCTCCTCGTTGTAGATGTTCTCGGCGGTATCGAGAAGGCGATTGTGCCAGTGGGGAGACCCGCCCCTGCCACAAGCCTCGCGCTCTGGGTCGCCGTGGCCCTCGTGTTGGGAGGGCTCAGCGCGGACGGGAGGACGTGGGCGCGCCGGTGCCTTCGGGCGGTCCCATTCCGGAGAGTGGCCGGACGTTGACAGGCTCTCGACGTGAAGGGTATCGTTTCGGCGTCGCCGCCCCCATAGTCTAGCGGCCCAGGACGTCACCCTTTCAAGGTGAAGATCGCGGGTTCGAATCCCGCTGGGGGTACCAGACGGGCGCTGTAACAACCGCCCAGGCCGGCCGAATGGCGTTGTTCCGTGCCCATGTGAATCGCGCTGGACCGCGAACGAGCATGTGAGAGAGTTGGTAGGGTGGCGTCCTCCTCCGTAAATGGCACCCGTTGCCGACCTAAAGCTGGCCCTACGGGGTTAGCTAGCGCGCGGCCGAGTCCTTGCTGCCCCATCACGTGCCCGTGCGGTACCGCGGCGCCCGCTCCTTCGGGCCGGCGAGTCACCCCCTGTTGACCCCGGAGACCTTCTCCTAGTTGCACCGACTCCGGACCGACGAGGTGCTTCACGTCTACCTCATTGATCTGGTTGAGATGCTCCAACCCGTGGAGGACGGCTCCGGTCGGAGGATTCACCTCGGTAGCGACATCGGGCGAGGGCTTGCACTCCAGGTGCTGGCGCCCCGAGGAGGGGTGTGGCAAGGCGCCCGGCTCTTTCCACAGGGCCACCACGCGCCGCTCGGGACGATGATGGCGCCGGAGTGCGACGTCGCCGGAACCGAGTCAGGTGATCGGAACCTGCGACAGCGCTGGTGGCCCGCTGTGGGGAAGATCATCGACCTCCTGGACCAGTACTGACCGCCTCGGGGAGCCCAGCCGCCAAGGATCCCAGAAGGTGCTTCCGCAAGAGTCGCACGGTGGGGTTGTAGCACTCAGCTCGAGGCGGAACGGGCGCAAGCGTCCTCCCGGTGCGCGCAGTCCTCCCCCCGTCGGGACTTTTCGCGCGTCTTCCAAAGGGGCCGATCTCATCCTGTCGGGACAACGACGGCTCAATCAGTCGGACGTGGGATCGGGTAGGAGACTCACGCCAGCCGCCTCAAGCTGGCGGGCGATGCGGTGATTGTTGATGGTGATCAGATCGGCCGCACGCTGGAAGGCAATTTGAGCGGTGAGTCGAAGCAGATCGCCGTAGGGTCCAAGGTTTTCGACATCCTCTTGAGCCTGATCGAGCGCATCCATGCGCTGCCGAATCTCCTCCTGCAGCTCGTCGTGGGTGAGTCCAAGGGTCACTGGTGGCTCCTTTGGGCGTTGGATCCCGGCTGGTCAGAGAAACCCAGGGGCGCTCCGCCGGGGTTCAGGTCTTGCGCCGGTGGTAGATTGTAGCGTCGACGTGGGGACGCCCTCGTCGTGAGGGTGGGGCAGTGGGGGAGCATTCGTGGACATCATCTTACCGGCGGCGGGATTGGGGACGCGACTGCGACCGCAGACCTGGAGCAAGCCGAAGCCGCTGGTCGCGGTGGCAGGCAAGCCGATGCTGGCGCATGTGCTGGATCGAGTGATGCCGCTCAACCCGAGCAAACTCGTTTTTATCACTGGCTTCCTGGGCGATCAGCTCGAGGCTTGGGCGCGGGACCACTATGATGTCCCGCTCGCCTTTGTCGAGCAACCGCAGATGCTCGGGCAGAGCGACGCGATTGTCAGAACTCGGGGCGTCGTTGAGGGAGATGGCTTGATGCTCTTTCCCGACGCGCTCTTCGAGGCCGACTTTTCAATTCTGAGCGAGACCGACGCCGACGGAGTGATGTTCACCAAGGAGGTCGAAGATCCGTCGGCGCTCGGGGTTGCGGTGGTGGAGAACGCCCGGATTGTGAAGCTGGTCGAGAAGCCGCAGGAGCCCGTCTCCAATCTGGCCGTCATCGGAATCTACTACTTCAAGCGGATGACGGAACTCTACGCCGCGATCGACGAGCAGATCGCGCGGGGGATCAAGCTCAAAAACGAGTACTTCATCGCCGATGCCATCCAGCTCATGATCGACGGCGGCGCGAGGATCGTCACCGCACCGGTGACGGCGTGGGAGGACTGTGGTAGCGCCGAATCGTTGCTGGCGACGAACCGGTATCTGCTCGACCGGCAGGGAACCTCGCAGGCGAGCCGGGACGGGGCGGTGATCGTGGAGCCGTCGATCGTGGCGGAGGACGCGGTGCTGGAGCGGGCAGTGGTGGGGCCATACGCCAGCATCGGGTGGGGCGTGACGGTTCGGGACGCGGTGGTGCGGGACGCGATCGTAGAAGACGGGGCGACGATCGAGACGGCGGTGGTGGAGCACGCCATCGTCGGACGGAAGGCGCAGGTCCGCGGGCGGGCGGCGCGGCTCAATGTTGGAGATACGAGCGTGGTCGAGCTGTGACGGAAGGAACGAGCGAGGAGATGGGGGCTGACGCCGAGTGGCTGGAATTGGCCGTGGAGGTGGACGCCGAGGCCGTTGAACCGGTGACGGAACTGCTCGCCCGCTACGGTTACAACGAGGGCGTTGTCATCGAGGAGCCGTTTACCCAGGACCCCGACGGTGACAACCTCGCGGTTGATCCCTCGCGCCCGTTCACGATCCGCACCTTCGTGACGGTGGCCGACCTTCGCTCGGAAACGCTGGATGAGATCCGGCGGGCGCTGTGGCACCTCGGGCAGCTCCGGAGTGTTGGGGATCTCACCGTCACACCACGACGGGAGGAGGACTGGGCCAACGCCTGGAAGGAGCACTACCGGGTCCACCGGGTGGGCGAGCGGGTGGTGGTTCGGCCTCCGTGGCACGGTTACGACCCCGCTTCAGGTGAGGTGGTCGTGGAGTTGGACCCCGGGATGGCGTTTGGCACGGGGCTGCATCCATCCACGAAACTCAGCATGCTGGCCTTGGAGGAGGAGATCCGGGAGAGCGGACGTGTTCTCGACGTGGGGACCGGGTCCGGCGTCCTGGCGATCGCGGCGGTCCTGCTCGGCGCCTCACGCGTGGACGCGGTCGACATTGAGCCGGTCGCGGTGAGGTCCACCCGGGAGAACGCTGATCGCAATGGGGTCGGTGACCGCATTCGCGTCGAGCAGGGCAGTGTCGGTCCAGGTGAGCCTTTCGAGGGCACGTATGATCTCATCCTAGCTAACATCATCGCCCGTGTCCTGGTCGAGTTAGCCTCGGGGATTACGGCAGCCGTGGCCGTGGGAGGATCGTTGGTGCTGAGCGGCATCATCGAGAGCCGTGAACCGGCGGTGCGGCGGGCGTTCGAGGCGAATGGGCTGGTCTTTCAGCGCCGATCCCAGATCGAGGATTGGGTGGCTCTCGTCTACCGTCGGGAAGCCGCGTAGTCTTGTCTTGCCCCTCCCCAGAGGGGAAAGCGCGGCTGCTAACTGCCTGAGGACGTGGGACGGGCGAGGGCGTTGGTCGATGCGGTGGCTGGTGGGCTGCTTGCGGGCCTGAAGCCACCGCCATGCTAAACTTGACCTATTGTGGACGCCGCTGCCCGACTTGGGCTGGCGGCGTCTTGGTGATGGCCGTCAGGTCTCCCCGTTGGGAGCATGGGTGACCTCGCCGCTTGGAATCGTGGTTGTCGTCTGGAAGAACACCAATGCCGATTGTCAGCCCACTTAGTCATCGTCGTGTGGATCTTGCCCCGGAGACGCCGGGGCTCGTCGAAGCGGTCGCCCCGGGGTCGTTCGCCGACGAGATCGGGATCGAAGCAGGGGACCGCGTTCTCTCGGTTAATGGCCGGTCCCTGGAAGATGCGCTCGATTTCCACTTTCATGCTCAGGGAGAGGAAGCGGTCGTCGAGGTGGCCCGGGCCGGGGTGGCCACACGGTACGAGTTGGAGTTGGAAGGCGACGAATTCTGGGGTGTCACCTTCGCCGATCCGACGTTCGACGGTGTGCGCATCTGCGAGAACGCCTGCCCATTCTGCTTCATCAAGCAGATCCCGAAGGGGATGCGCCGCTCTCTCTACGTGATGGACGATGACTACCGCTACTCGATGCTGTATGGCAGCTTCGTGACCCTGACCAACCTCACCGAGGAGGATTGGCAGCGGATCGAGGAGCAGCACATCAGCCCGATGCACGTCTCCGTCCACAGCACGAATCCAGAGTTGCGGGTGGCATTAGTGGGTAACCCCAAGGGTGGTCGGATCATGGAGGATCTGGCCCGCTTGGAACGGGCAGGGATCGACTTTCACGCCCAGTTGGTGCTCTGCCCGGGCGTCAATGACGGCGAGGAGATGGACCGCAGCCTGGAGGATCTGGCGAGCTTTGGCGATCGGCTTCTCTCCATCGCCGGGGTGCCGGTTGGTCTGACCCGGCACGGGCTGGAGCGCCAGAGCAAGCAGCTGCGCCTCTCGCGGACCTGCATGCGGGTGTTGCCCGGGAAGCAGATTGATGTGCGCCGCTACGAGCCTTCCGAGGCTGAGGCGGTGATTGACCAGGCAGAGCGCTGGCAGGAGCGGTTCCAGCGGGAGCGCGGGAGCACCTTCTTCCATCTGGGGGACGAGTTCTATCTGATGACCGGGCGCCAGGTGCCTCCGGCGAATGTCTACGATGGGTTCCCCCAGATTGAGGACGGCATCGGCATCACCCGCCACTTTCTGGAGAACCTGGATGCCTACCTACGGCGCTCACGGGCAGGGGTGCTGGATGGGGCAATGGGAACTGTTGCCTGTGGCACGTTGATCGGCCCGACGATGCGCGCAGCAGTGGATCGGTTCAACGCTCGAACCGGCGCCGTGCTCGAGGTCGTTCCTGTGGAGAACCGCTACCTCGGATCCGAGATCAACGTCTCCGGTCTGCTCACCGGGCAGGATCTGCTCATGGAGCTAGAGCGCCGGCCCGCCAGAGGACCCCTCTACATCTCCGATCGGATGCTGTCCCATCGGACGCAGACGTTGCTTGATGACTACCGGGTCGACGATGTGAGCCTTGCCCTGAAACGGCCGGTTTTGCCGGCTGGAACAATGAGCGAGGTGGCCCGAGATCTCCGGGTGCGAACGCGGCGCCAGCGGGCGGCGTAGTGGCCGGGTCGATCCGCGCGCACGGTTGCCGGGATGAGGGGAAGCCGGTGCTGAACCATGAGGCTTCTCCCACGGCGGTAGTGGGCGCCTTGAACGTCCATGTGGAGGGGGCCGTCGTGGCGATCGTGGTCGTGCCGCGTTCTGGCATCACCGGGTTTGCCGGGTTGGAGAGTGACGCGATCCGGGTCCGGCTGGCGGCGCCCCCGGTGGATGGATCGGCCAATGCAGCCCTCATTCGGTTTCTCGCTCGAGCCCTCGACGTGCTGCGTTCGCAAGTCAGGATCGTGAGCGGGGAACACGGGCGCCGGAAGCGGGTCCTGTTTGTCGGAATGAGCCAAGAAGAACTGGGCCAACGCCTGCACACCGCTGGAGCAGTGCGCTAGCGTCGGCGGCGGACCCAACGAATGAGCGTCGCCGTAGCGAGTGAACCCAACAGAGAGGCAAGACCGACGCCGGCATCGCCGAGAAGGTAGCGGGCTCGGGGGCGCGGCGCGGACGCGGGTGGATCATACTGGTGCATCCGCCACCAGAGGATGACCGTTTCCGACATGGCGCGGGCGATGACCCGACAGCTTCCACCGGTCGCCGTGCCGGCGACCCGGGGATAGTGGTGGACGCCAACCTGCTGCAACGTGGCGCCCTGGCGCCGGGCTTTCGCCTGAATCTCGGTGTTGATGAGAGCTCCGGGCGCGGAGAGATCCATTGAACGGATCAAGTCGCCGTTCAAGACCTTGAAGGCGCAGTCGATATCACGGAGATGAACGCCGAAGAGGATTCGCACGGCGACGTTGAAAATCTCCGCGTTGACCCGGCGGTGGAAGGGGTCGTGCCGCTCCTTCCGAAAACCGGCCACCATGTCGAAGCGGTCGACAAACGGGCTGAGGAGGGCCAGATCCGCGAGGTCGAACTGCCGGTCTGCATCCATGAACATGACGTGATCGCCACGGGAAGCGCGAAAGCCAGAGGTCAAGGCTCCGCCATACCCCCGGTTGACCGGATGGTGAACGAGCTTGACCCGCGGATCGGCGACGGAGACGGATTCGACGATTGCCCGGGTCCCGTCCCGGCTCCCATCGTCTACAACGATAATCTCAAAATCATCTGAGAAGGCGGGCAGCACGGCAAGGGCCTGCTCGACAACGATCCCGATGTTGGCTTCTTCGTTGTGCGCGGGTAGCACGAGCGAGAGACTGCCAGGGAAGCGGACCGGGATCGGCGTGAGTCGGCCGGTGAGGTCGTGTGGCCTCACTAGCCTAGGAGACGTCATAGAAGCCCTAACCCGCCTTAGCGGGGGACATCCCCTGCATGTCCGGGCTAACACGCCAGACCGGGTCGTAGGAGTGGTACAGGCTGTAGAACTTGCGCGACTCGATCAGGTCGCCGTCCTGACCGTAGACATCCCGGGTGAACCAAACTTCGACGCCGTCCGCGGGAAACTCGGTCTGAACGATGACTCCGGGCTCAAGGCGATCGTCCACCACTTCCTTCGGCTCCCCGGGAGGGATCACCTTGCCTAGGGTCGGCTCGGAGATCTCGACCTTGTACCCAGGATCGGCCCCGTAGATTTTGACGATGACGTTGGCGCCGTCTCCCCATGATTCGATCAGAAGCCAGCTCTCGGTGGGGTTGACGAACTTGAAGCTGTTGCCCGCCGCGAAGGGATCACCTTCAGGCTGAAGAATGGAGGCGTCGTAGCCCAGTTCCCATCCGTTGGCCTCGTACACGGGGAGCCGGTAGCGGTGAGGGTTCCACTCCGTTATCGGGAAACCTGCCCTGAGGGCCGCACGGAACACCGTCGTGGAGACGGTGCAGATCCCGCCCCCGATGTCGCGGTCAATTCGCTCGCCGGCAATAACATTCGCTTCAACAAACCCTGCTTCCTCAGTAATTTCGCCAATCGCTCTGTTGAAGTCGAACTCCCCCCCAGGTGGCACGAGGGCGCCATTGAGAAGAATGGCTCCCGCTTCGACATTCGTGGCGCGATCGATTTTCGAGCCAAGGTAGTTGGTATCCCCAACCGCGATTTCCGCTTCGATCCCGAGGGCCGCGAGGTTGTTGCTGTCTACGGCTGGCTTTGTCACCGTGACCGGGATCTCAATCGGTCTCGGATCGCCGAAGAAGGTCTCGGCAACAGCCCGAGCAAAGGTCTTCGGCTTGAGGGTGACGCCATCGACGCTGTCGGTGAGGGCGACCGGACCTTCGTTCCAGCCGACGGTCGCATCGACCGGTTCCCGGTTCACCTTGGCGGTGAACTGGTCCGCGAGCCAGGCCGTCAGCCGGTCCTCATCCAGCGTGATGCTCAACGCCTCCGCACCGGACTTGGCGGGATCGACCTGTTGGACGACGAACTGACCGAGATCGGCCGGAGCGAGGGACCACCTTTGATCCTCGAATCGAACGCTGAGCGGACGGGAGAGGGCCTGCTGCAGTTTCTGCTGAGCGCCGGCGAGGTCCCCGGCGCGGACTTTGGAGACCTTCGACACCACCGGCAGAGGCTCGGACACGGGTGCGAGTGCTTGAAGCGCTGCCTCGACCCGCCGGGACGCCTGGGCCCGATCGACGATCGTGCCGTCGACCTCAGGTTCGATCGTCACCGCTGTGCCTTGCACAATGAGCGAGGCGTCGTGGGGAGGCAGCCCAAGGTCAGCGTCCACCTGATCGAACCAGCGATTCAGGGTGCCTTGGTCCAGGGTGATCCGAAGGGGGAGAGACGTTTCCTCGCGGGCCAGGCGGGTCGTTGAGGCGAGGCGATCCCAAGCGTTGCCTTCGCGGCCTAGTTGGTACGCCTCATTGAAGGCTCCCTCGACATCGATGTTTGCGCCGAGCTCAGTGAGCGTCGGGGACCAGGTCTTTCCGCTGTACTGGAAGGTGACGGTTCCCTGTTCCAGGGCATCGGCTCGCGTTTGGATCGCGGCTCGCGCCTCGTGCGGCGCGAGTCCACCAATGTTCACGTCTGCGACGGCAACCGACGGATACACCTTGTCGCCATAGGAGGATCGGAACGCGAGAAGTGCGCCGGTGACAAGGAGAATGAGCAGGGCGAGACCAGTTGCAACGCGACTGAGCAGGCGGGGGAGACGCTCAAGAATGGCACTACCGATCGGAACCGCTGGGCCGTCCCTCCGGACCCCACCGCTTGCCGTGAAGGGCAGCAAGCTGCTGAATATTTGCGGATGGCGCAAGGTGTACTCCCCCCGGAGGAACATTGTGGGCGGCCGCCTAGCCGGCTTGCGTCCGAGGTGGCGCGGCACCGGAGCAGAGCGGTTCTTGGTCACGAGACCAACTGAAGCTTGATCCGGCCGAATTGTACGATGTCTCCCGGCTTGACGCCCGTCGGAACTCGCACCGCGTTTCCGTTGACGAACGTGCCATTCGTGCTGCCAAGATCGCGTACCCACCAGCGGCCATTGTCGTTCGCCAGTTCGGCATGCTCAGCAGAGACGAAGGGCTCGTTCAACTCCAAGGTGCAGTCCGGATGCCGACCGACGATCGTTGTTGCCTGAAGTCCAAAGGCCGTGCCGGGGAGCAAGTCCGATTCCCCCCCGTCCACGACAACGAGGCGGCCTGTCACCGGCACGGTGGGTTGCGCCTGGGGGGACGACGCACTTGCAAGGGCGATAAGTTCGCGGGAGGTGACACGGACCACTTGGTAGAGAAAAAAATATAACAGGAAAATGAAGAGAAGCCGTAAGAGGAGCAGGAACCAGTCGAAATCAAGCGATTGGAACATGGGTGGTCGGCCGGTCCTCTCATGGCCTCGGAGTTAGCGTCCGTTGGAGTCAAACGCCAAAACTTTGACCTTCTGGGCGCCAAAGGTGATTTCGTCGCCGAGAGTGAGCGGGTGCGTGCGGACCGCCTTGCCGTTCACCCGGGTACCGTTGGTGCTGTCGAGGTCAGTGACACGGAGTTGAGCATTGGAATACTCAAGTTTTGCGTGGTGGCGGGAGACATCACCTGACTCAACGACGATGTCATTGTCTAACGCCCGGCCTACCGTCGTCGTCGTTTTGCGGATCGTCACGTCACTGCCGGCCAGCGGGCCGGACAAGAAGCGCACTCGAAGGGGAGGGACACCGGTCGTTTCCCGAATGACGCGATAAACCTCCGTCCGCTGGACTGCGTCCTGCTCCGGCCGCCCAAAGTTGGGCCGATCGACAATTGCAGCGGTGACCTGAATGGCCCGGCGGGGAACAGTATTGACGCCTGAAATTTGGACCCGAATCCGGTCGATGAGGGTGAATCGCCGCTCCGAGGCAAGCTCCGCGAGCCACGTCTCCATCTGGCGACAGAGAGCAGTCACGTAGTCCGCGAAAAGGACCATGTCCTCCGGGTGCATCGCGACCCGGTAATCGTTCGGGACCAGCGTCGCGTCGACGGAGACGACCTGATTGGCGACCATCGCCCGTTCGAGCTTGCGTCCGATTTCGGCGGGTTGGATTGGACTGCGGAAGAGACGCCCGATCGACCCTTCCATCAGGCGCTCAAAGGATTGCTCGAACCGGTCGAGGATGTTCATGATCGCCCCCGTTAGGTTCGTCGCCCGGAGGCAGCCAATGTGGCACGGCAAGCATTATAAGTTTGGGCCGAAAACGGGGTCAACGAGCCCTTTCCACGTCGACGACGCCAGGCGGAACCTTCGATTCGGCGTCTGTCCCCGCCCGATCGAACCGAAGATAACGGTCTGGAGTCCGGAAGAGTAGGAGGTGGAACGTCTGATAGAAGACGTAGATCTCCAAGGCAAAGGGAAGGTAGCCACCGTAACCCGGCAGCGGCATCTCAAACAATTTCGGCCCCGTGATGTAGGGGATGTCGTACGTCCACTTCGGCATCGAGAAGATGTTCCACATCTCCCAGAAGAAGCCACAGGTCAGCCCGGCCGCCCACAGGACCCAAACGGTGTCCCACCGCCGGTGGGACACCTGGCCAGAGATGCTGTTGGTTCCGAGGATCTGGTTGAGCGGATCGAGGATGAAGAAGACCCCCAGCCAAACCAAAGGATAGGCCTGGCGGGGAAACAGGAACGTCATGATCGTCATCACGACACCGCTCGCGACAATGGCCAGTAGACCGTACCGTGACGGAGCGATGCGCACCCAGCGTCGAGGCCGATTGAACGCGGGGAAGGAGCGGTACAACTCGGCGGTCTCGAACACGGCCGGAACCACGGTCGAGAATGAGAGCGACGCCAGAGCGACGTATTCCCACCTGCTTGGATCACGCGGCAGGTCGTAGTTCCAATTGTTGACGGAGAGATTCAGTCCCTCGAAGAGCCACCAAAGCGGCATCGACGCAAGGAACAGGAGCGCCCAGCGCCGCGGATCGCGGTGGAGGAGCGAGGTAGCGGTGCGTCGCTGGACGAGACCGTCGACGGTGAGGATGTACCCCAGCCACAACGGAAAGAAGGTGTAGTCCGAGTATGGCCGGAGGTTGGACCAGGCCAGGGGCCAGGCGATGGCAATGAGCGTGAGGCCGGCGATCAATTGCGGCGGAAGTGAAACGGCGGGTGGACGTGTCTGCGTTTGGGGACGGATGTCGACGTGCATAATCCCTCATTGGCAAGCCGAATGCCGAGAACCTCGGTGAGCGGCTGTCAGTATAACGATCCGGTCCGAGTCCGCTGCTATGATCGGTCTGTGACTGGTGCGCGCGTTACATATGACCTGGCCGATCGGCTCGCCGGAGGAGTAATGGGGTGACGGAAAGCAAGGTGCGCATCGGCCCGTCAATCCTCTCGGCCGACTTCCTCCGGCTTGGGGAACAGATAGCTGAGGCAGAAGCGGCCGGCGTGGATTTCGTCCATGTTGACGTCATGGACGGCCGGTTCGTTCCGAACATCTCGATCGGGCTGCCGGTGTTGGAGGCGGTCCGCCGGGCGACGAAGCTGCCGGTCGATGTTCACCTGATGATCGTTGAGCCGGAACGGTACGCCGAACGCTTCGCGGCGGCGGGCGCCGACTTTGTGACCGTCCACGTCGAGGTCTGCGGCCACCTTCACCGGACGTTGCAAGGTATTGCGGCGGCCGGGGCCGTCCCCAGTGTGACCCTTAACCCCGCGACCCCCCTCACCACAATTGAGGAGGTGTTGCCACTCGTGCGGCAAGTGTTGGTCATGAGCGTCAACCCGGGATTTGGTGGCCAGACATTCATCCCCTCGGCCCTAGACCGGATCGCCCGCCTGCGGGAGATGATTGACGCTCGAAACCCAACGTGCCTCTTGGAAGTGGATGGTGGGGTGAAAGCTGGAAACATCCGGCGGGTGGTCGACGCGGGGGCGGATACGATCGTCGCCGGGTCTGCCATCTACTCCCCGGATGCAAGCGTCAAGCGCTCGGTCGCGGCCCTGCGGGGAGCCCTCTCGTAGCTCGTTGCTCGTTGGACCATGCTTCACCGCGGTCGATCCCAGGCGACAGATCCGGCGCTGGTGGCTTGGCATGGCCTCAAGACGGCCCGGGGGCGACACGCTCAACCGTGACTCTGCTCAATCCGGCAGGCGTCGGATCTACCGCGGCCGAGCCGCCGTGCGGGGTCGTCGATCCCGCTCTCCCTTCGCAGCGTCCGTTGTTGGCTGGGTCGCCGCTCGTGGCGCGCCGCCGCGCATGAGACGTACCGGCAGGAGAGCGATCAGGGCGAGGACGGCCGCGGCAAGAAAGGTTTCGCGGAGAACCTGGACGCTCAACGGGATGGCATGTTCCTCGATGAACTGCTGTTGACGGGCGAGGAACTGGGCCGTGCCTTCGCCCGGGGCTTGAACGATGGGGTCGAGCCGACCGGTCAGGGACTGGAGCCGGCGGACCCCAACGGCGGTCAGGGTGGAGATGCCGACGGTCATTCCCAGCAGGCGGAAGACGAGGGTGAGCGCGGCGGCGATGCCGCGATCGGCGGCGGGAGCGGCATTGATCACACTCGTGCCCAGCGGGGCAATCACGAGTCCAAACCCCGCGCCGCTGAGGACGAGACCCGGCAGCATCGCGGCGAAGCGCGAGTTCTCCTGGCCCATCCCGATCCAGATGGCGGCGTAACCCACCGTGACCAGGATGAGCCCCGTGCCGGCCGTCATCCGCTCTCCACGCCGGGCAGTGGCGAACCCGCCGAGCAAGGAGAGTACTGCCATGAGCAGGGTGAACGGTGCGAGCAGCAGGGCGCTGGAGGTGCTGACGCGCTCTTCGGCAACTAGCAGCGCGACCAGCACCGGCACGTCGACCATGGCTACGATGAGCGCGGCGCCGACGATGAAGTTTGCCGCGACGGCGGCGGAGAACGGCGTCCGCCGGAACAACTCAATCGGTAACACGGGATGGGGGGTACGGCGTTCCCACCAGATGAAGATCGTGCCCACGAGAAGCGCCCCCATCAGCAGCGGTAGGAGATAGGGGGCAAGGGGATTGCTCGTGCCCCCGAGTGCGCGAAGGCCCGTTCCGGTCGTGCCACCCACCTCACCGCCGGAGGAGAGCGCCAAGTTCAGGAGCACGAGGCACAGCGCGAGCAGCAGGGTGCCCAGGATGTCGAGGCGCCCGTGGTGGCGCTCAAGCCGGGGCAGCCGTCGCCGTCCGACATAGGCGAGGGTGGCGGCGGCGACCACGCCCAGCGGAACGTGGGCGATGAAGACCCACCGCCAGGCCTCCTCTTGGGAGGCGAGGACGCCGACCACGGTCGCGCCCCATATTGGACCGAGGACCCAGCCTAACGTGTCTACGGCTCCGACGAGTCCCAACGCGGTGCCGCGACGGCTGGGGGGCAGCACATCCGCGACCAGCGCCATCGTCACTGGAAGCAGGGCGCCACCTCCGGTACCCTGAACGGCGCGGCCGATGATGAGCGCTGGCAGGCTGTCAGCAAGGGCACACCAGATCGAGCCGACGAGAAAAACCAGGAGTGCGATCTGAAAGGCGCTGACGCGGCCGATGAGGTCCGACACGCGGCCCATGATCGGGATGGCGACGACGTAGGCTAGCAAGTAGCCGTTCACGATCCAGATGTAGCGATCGACGTCGGCGCTGTTGACCTCAAGGTCCACGATCATGCGTGGCAGGATCGTCGCGATGACCGTCAAGTCGAGGGCGCCGATGAAGACTGCGAGGAGCGCGACAGCGAGGCCAGATGTGGCCGCGGCAGGCAACGACGCGGGGCCGTCGCTCACGGCGGTCGCCGGCCTAGACGGGCGGTTCAATCGTCGCCCGTTTGCCGTGGTCGGAGATGTTCAGGACCCAGGTCGCCGGTTCGTCATTCTCCGGTGACGGCGGTTCGGTCAACTTGATGCGGAGCAGATCGCCCGTTTCACGGTCGGTCCAGACCTCGACGGCCACCGGATCTCCGGTCATCGTGTAGGCGGTGACGGGATCGATGATCGGGCGCGGCACGCTGGCGACGATGTGGTTTGCGTCCCGCCCCCTGATCTCCTCGGGAGCCACCATCCGGGGCTCGTGGAGTTGCATCATCACCGGCCCAAGCCCGCTGGCGCTGTCGAAGAGGATGTTGGGCTCGTAGCCGAACTCGGCTGGGGCGATCCCCCAATTGCCGGTAATCAAGTCAGTCATCCATGATGTGGTGCCGATGGTAATCAGCCTAAGGGCCACCACGGCACCCGCGACCTTTGCCTTGAACGACGAGCTCATCCGATCGGGACGGACGAGGAGACCATTCGCGCTCAGAAGTTGGATCGTGCGAGCCGGGTCAATGAAGGTCTTGCCCTGGATTGCGAGACTGAATCGGACGGTCTCCGTGTTGGAGAGACGCTCGCTCGCGAGTGCCAGGACGGACATGGGCGAGTTTTCCGAAGTCGCCTCGCCCGCGCCGGCCTGTGTTGCCAACGCCGAGATGGGACTACCCGGCTGCTCAGCACGCGGGGGCGCGTCTCCCGATGCACCGCCGCCGCACGCGACCAACAGAGGGAGGATCAGCAGGATCGTCGTCAGGTAGAGCGGGAGTGGTCGGCTGGGCAGGGCAGCATCCTTTCTCCGGCTGATGTCGTGCCACGGAACAGCGGGGACGCGGGGTACGAGAGATTTTGAGTGTAGCATCCGAGGTAAGGATGTTCGGGGCGGCGAGGTCGGCCGACGGCGAAGTGCCACCGGTTGGCCGCGGACTATGGTGTTCGTTCCGTGCTATGATCCGGCGCCGTTTTGTCGTAATCATGGTGGTCCTGCCGGCAGCCTGTCGCAGACAGGACCAGGACGGGGTACCAGGGCGTGGACGAGGGGAACAACGAGGTTCGAATCGCTGTTGGCGCGGCGACGGATGCGGGTGGTCGGGATGGCAACGAGGATGCCGTGCTGATCGCCGAAATTCCGCCGGTCGCTCGTGGCGCAGAGATCGCGGACGCTGGGACGCTGATGGCCTTAGCCGACGGGATGGGCGGCCACCAACGGGGCGAGGTGGCCAGTAAGCTCGCCATCGAGACGGTCCAGGCGGCGCTGGTTTCCAATCCACACACGGACATGGCCCTCCTCCTCAAGCAGGCGTTCCGGGAGGCCAACAGAACCATCTTCCGGAATGGGCGTGAAGCGGGCGACGGCGCCATGATGGGCACGACGTTGGTTGTCGCTGCCACCCGCGGCAAGTACGTCACCATCGCCAACGTCGGTGATAGCCGCGCCTACCTGGTGCGGGCGAACCGCCTCACTCAGATCACGCAGGACCACTCGCTTGTCGCCGAACAGGTATCCCAGGGCACGCTCACCCAGCAGGAGGCCCGAGAGAGCCCTCACCGAAACATCGTCACCCACGCCCTGGGACAGCGGGAGAAGCTCGACCAGAAGATGCCCAACATCTTCGAGCTGACGCTGCTCCCGGAAGACCGTCTCCTGCTCTGCAGTGATGGATTCTACGATGTTGTCGAGGACGACGACTTCGTGTCCGTGCTGCTCCGGAACGATCCGGACTCGGCAGCCCGGCGGCTCGTTGAACTCGCCAATGAGCGGGGCACGACCGACAACGTCAGTGCCGTCGTTGCTGAGGTGACGCCCGTGCGGGTGCTGGAGCCAGTGCTCGCTGGCGCCGGTGCGGATCGAGGCGGCTTGGGGACGTACCTGGTGCCGGCGCTGGTGCTGCTCGGGGCCGTGGTCTTCATCGCGCTGGTCATTCTGGCACTGGCGCTCCTCGGATAGGATCGGTCTGGTGGGGTTCAGGGAGAGCCGGGACGGAGGCGCCATAACGGGTGTCGTTGATGCCCACACCCACATTTTCTCGCCGGAGGTGGTTCGGGGGCGGGATGCGTTTGTGGGGCGAGATCTCTGGTTCGAGCAACTCTATGCGGACCCAAGGGCACTGCTGGTGACAGGTGAAGACCTGGTTCGGAGCATGGATAAGGCCGGGATCGACCGCGCTGTGGTCTGTGGTTTCCCCTGGCACGATCCGGGCATCTGTCGAGAGCACAACGACTACCTAGCGGAGGCATGCGGTGCCAGTGGGGGGCGCCTTGTCTGGCTGGCAACGGTGTCACCCGGGGAGGGCGCGCCGGCGGGCGCAGAGGTCCAACGTGCCGTTTCACTCGGTGCGTCCGGGGTCGGCGAGTTGAACGCCGACGCGCAGCGGTTTGACCTCATGCGGCCCGCCAATGTTGGTCCGGTGGTGGACGCATGTGTGGCTTTGGACCTGCCGTTGATGCTGCACGCCACCGAGCCAGTCGGGCACGTCTATCGGGGAAAGGGGACGGCCACGCCGGATCGCTTGCTGGCCTTTCTCGCCGCGTACCCCGATCTGCGGGTGGTGGCAGCGCACTGGGGTGGTGGGCTTCCCTTCTACGAGCTAATGCCGGAAGTGGCAGCAGTCGCAGCCCGAGTGACGTACGACTCCGCGGCCTCGACCTATCTCTACCGCTTCCCGGTCTTCCGGACGGTGATCGACCTCGTTGGCGCGGAGCGGGTCATGTTCGGCAGTGATTTCCCGGTGCTCCGCCAGGACCGGTTTCTTCGCCGGGTCCTGGATCTGGGATTGTCGGAGGAGGATGCGGCGGCGTTGCTGAGCGGGACCGCCCACCGGGTGTATCGGATCCCGCCGTTCCCGGCCGGGGCCGCGGCGTGATCGCGGGACTCCGAGGGCGTTTGGAAGCGGCTACGGCGGATGCCGTGCTCGTGGATGTCGGCGGTGTGATCTACCGAGTTGGCACCAGCGCAACGACCATCGCGGACCTCGGCAAGGTGGGTGATGCGGTGCGACTGCTGACGCACCTGTTTGTGCGGGAGGATCAACTCACCCTGTACGGGTTCGCGACCTCGGAGGAACTGCGCCTGTTCGAGACGCTGATCAGCGTGACCGGGGTCGGGCCGCGTCTTGCCTGCGCCATTCTGTCGCACGTCCGGACCGACGCGCTCTACGATGCGGTGGCTCACGAGAACGCCGCCCTCCTGGCAACGGTGCCGGGTGTCGGCAAGAAGACCGCGGCGCGGCTGCTCTTGGAGCTGCGCGGGAAGCTGCCGGCAGGGGCACCGGGGGCCGGTCTAGTCACGGCTCCCTCAGCTGAGGAGAACGAGGTCGTCGAAGCGCTACGGGCGCTCGGCTACACGGTGGCGGAGGCGCACGGCGCCGTCATGCGCACCGGGCGGGAGCCGGGTCAATCCGTCGAGGAGCGGGTGCTGGCAGCTCTCCGTCAGCTTGCAGAGGGGTAAGACCGACTCTGGTTGGACGCAGTGGCCTTCGGCAGACGAAAGCCCTCACTCCTTTGCCCTCCGTCCTAACGCGAGGGATCGGGGGTTGCTATCACCGGGGAGAGGCGACTGGACCGCGTCATCAACCGGACGTGGTAAGAGCCGCAGCAGGTTCGCTCCGGTCCTCCCGCCCTGCATGCGTGCCGCTCGCCGAGTTCTCGCCAGTCTGTCCCAGCGGTCAGTCGTTGGATCGATGGAGGCGGCGGTCCATAGCGGCCGCATGAGCGGTGAGGCCTTCAGCGCGGGCGATCGCAGCAGCGGCCGGACCGACGCGGCGGAGACCGGCGCGATTCGCGGCGGCGAGGCTGATGACCTTGGTGAAGTCCTGGACATGGATGGGGGAGAAGAAGCGAGCCGTGCCGCCAGTGGGCATGACGTGGCTCGGGCCGGCGGTGTAGTCGCCGAGGACCTCAGGGCTGTCCTCGCCGACAAAGATGCCGCCCGCGTGGCGGACCAGCGGCACTGCCCGCCACGGATCCCGGAGCAGCAGGCAGAGGTGCTCCGGGGCGTAGGCGTTGGCGAGGTCGAGGGCGGTTTCGACGTCGGGTACGACGGCGATGAGGCCGTTGGTGGCCAGGGCCTGGGCGGCGATCTCCCGGCGGTCGAGAGATGGGAGTTGCTCGGCGAGAGCGGCGGCGACGGCGTCGGCGAGATCGGTGCTTGTGGTCAGCAAGGTGGCGCTGGCCATCGGGTCGTGCTCGGCCTGGGCCAGCATGTCGGCGGCGGCGATGGTGGGGTTGGCGCTCTCGTCGGCGACGAGGAGCGTCTCCGTGGGGCCGGGAAGCTGGTCGATGGCGACCGTGCCGTAGACCCGTTGCTTCGCGAGGACGACAAAGATGTTGCCCGGGCCGTAGATCTTGTCCACGTGCGGCACGGCGTCCGTGCCGTAGGCCATGGCCGCGATCGCCTGAGCCCCGCCCACCGCGAAGACGCGGTCGACGCCGGCGATCCTGGCGGCGGCGAGGACCGTGGTCGAGACGCGCCCGTCGGGACCCGGCGGCGCGCAGACGATCACCTCGGCCACGCCCGCGACTCTCGCCGGCACGGCGGTCATGAGTAGGGAAGAGGGGTAGGCGGCGGTGCCGCCCGGGGTGTAGATGCCGATCCGCTCCAGCGGTCGCACGATCTGACCGAGGGCGCCGTCCGGCGAGTAGTCCACCCAGGAGGTCCGGAGCTGTTTGCGGTGGAAGGCGGCGATCTGGTCCGCGGCCAGGGAAAGGGCGTCGCGCAGCGCGGGGTCGAGCGCGGCGAGGGCCTCGTCCCAGGTTGACGGCGGGACTTTGAGCGGATCGGGGACACGGCCGTCGAACGCTTCGGTGTAGCGGAGGAGGGCCTCGTCCCCCTCCCGCCGAACCTCTCCCAGGATGCGGTCCACCACCTGGTCGGCGGTCAGGTCTTCGCCGAAGACCCTGCGGATTCCCTCCCGCATCCGGGGGGAGAGGCGGGGTTCCTCGAAGCCGCGGCGACGCGACAGGGCTGAACGGGCCTCGTCTACATCAGAGGTGCGGCGGATCAATGGCGTGGTCGCGGTAGGGGGCGTCATTCTTGGACCTCATGAGCGATGGGGTGCCGGATGGGACGACGGTCAGGGCCCTGGCGAGCTTGGTCCCCGGACGGGGGCGCCCAGTGCGCCGCCAGGCACCCCTCCGACGACGACGGGTGCTCCAGGAGCGTCGATTGCCAGTCGTCCCTGCTAGGCACGGAGCGTTCCGCCCACGCGCTGGGCAAGGACTTTCTCGATCCGGCCGCGCGCCTTGCCGAGGTCGGAGTCGGTGAGGGCGCGGTCCGGCGCCGTGAACGTGACACGGTAGGCCAAACTTTTCCGATTCTCGCCGATCTGCGTCCCGCGGAAGACGTCAAACAGGGCGATGTCGGTGGCGAGGGCACCAGCACCCGTGAGGAGGGCACGCTCAACGTCCGCCGCCGGTGTCTCCTCCGCGACGACGACGGCGAAGTCCTGCTGGACGGGCAGGAAGCGGGGCACTCGAACCTCTGGTGTCGCTGCCTGGGCCGCGACCAGGAGCGCGTCGAGGTCGATCTCCGCCACGGCGACGCGGTGGTCTGCCAGGCCGAAGCGGGCCGAGACGTCGGGGCGAAGCTCACCGAGGACGCCGACGGGCTTGCCGGCGTGGGAGAGAGTCGCGGCGCGACCGGGATGTAAGCCGGGGAGCGCCGTAACATCGAACGACGGCCGGACGCCGGCATGGCTCGCGACTACGTCGACGATGCCTTTGATGTCGAAGAAGTCGAGGTCCCCCGGGGTCGCGAATCGGTTGACGGGATCCCGCTGACCGGCAAGCAGCAGGGTGCAGACGTTGGCTTCGCGGGGAAGCGCGTCGCGTCCTTGCGGCAGGTAGACCCGCGCAAGTTCGAAGAGGTGGACAGCCGTCTGGTGCTTCAGGTTCTCGGCCGCGACCTCCAGCAGGGAAGGAACGATGGTGGGCCGGAGGAGGGAGCGATCGCTCTGGAGCGGGTTCCGCAGCCGGACGAGGTCGGCGAGCGGCGCCCGATGAACGAAGCCAACCGCGCCCTGGTCGTCGGCGCCGAGGGTGAGGAGGTGCTGCTCGGAGGCGGTGACGTAGGTGATGGTTTCCGTGCAGCCGGCACCCGCGAGGAGACCACGGAGATCGGTCTGGAGGCGGAACATGGGATCCCGGACGACGGGCGGAGTGCGACCGGCCGGCAGCGTCTCCGGCAGGGTGTCGTAGCCAACGATTCGGGCAACTTCCTCGACCACGTCCTCGGGGAGGGTGACATCGTGCCGGTAGGTCGGCACCTGCACCGTCAACCGGTCCTGATCGTCGTCGGCGGCGAGTGCCGGGTCGAAGCCGAGGCGGGTCAACGCGTCGAGGACGATTGCCGGATCAAACGCTACCCCAAGAATCCGCTCGATGAGTCCGAACGGCATGATGATGGAGTGCGGTTGCACCGGCTGCGGGTAGACATCTCGCACGACTGTGACGCGGCTGTCCGGGTTCAAGTCGAGCAGGAGACGAGCGGCGCGGGCGGCGGCGGGCCCGACCAGCTCGGGGTCCAGACCGCGCTCGAAGCGGGCCGAGGCGTCGGTGCGGAGCCTGAGGTCACGAGCAGTTCGCCGGACGGAGCGCATGTCGAAGGTGGCGGCCTCAAGGATGATCGTCGTGGTGTCGTCGGAGACCTCGCTGTGGAGACCGCCCATCACGCCGGCGACACCGACGGCGCGATCGGCGTCGGCGATGACCAGCATATCGGGGCCGAGCGAGCGGACCTGGTGGTCCAGCGTCTCGATGGTCTCGCCGGCCGCGGCACGGCGGACGATGATGCGACCCTCGTGGAGCCGATCCTTGTCGAAGGCGTGGAGCGGCTGGCCCCACTCCAGCATCACGTAGTTGGTGACATCGACGACGTTGTTGATGGACCTCAGCCCCGAGGCGGCGAGACGACGTGCCAGCCAGGCAGGGGAGGGTCCAACCCGGATCCCCTCGACGACCACCGCAGCGTAGCGTTGACAGAGATCGGGGGCATCGACCTGGACGAGCGCGTTGTCGGCAGCCGGCGCGGTACGGAGATCGAATGTTGGAGGAAGGCGGAGCGGCGCGGTGGCGACGGCCGCGGCCTCACGGGCGATGCCGAGGACCGAGAAGGCGTGGACGAGGTTCGGCGTGATCTCGAACTCGATCACCGTGTCACCGAGCCAGTCGGCCAGCGGCGCGCCAACTGGCGCCTCCGGCTCGAGGACCAAAATCCCCTCATGCTCCCCTGAAAGGCCAAGCTCCTTCTCCGAGCAGACCATGCCATCCGAGCGGACGCCCCGGATGACGCCTGGCTTGAGGGTCTTGTACTGGAGGGTGTCGGAGTACCCGTCGATCAGGCGGGAGCCCGCGAGCGCGAGGGCGACGGTCTGGCCGGCGGCGATGTTCGGCGCACCGGTCACGACGGTGAGCCGGTGCTCGCCGGCCTGGACATCCGCGAGGACCAGGCGGTCTGCGTCGGGGTGGCGCTCGACGCGATCGACGTGACCGACGAAGACGTTGTTCCAGCCCGCGCCGATCTCTTCGATCTTCTCGGCTTCGAGTCCGGCCATCGTCAGGCGCCGGGCCAGCTCGGCGGGTGGCAGGCCGGTGTCGACGAAGTCCGCCAGCCACCGCATCGGTACCTTCATGGATCGTGGTCCTTTCGTCGGTCAGGGTCGGGGAGGTCGCGGAGCGGCTAGACGGCGAAGCGGGCGAACTGGCGGAGGAAGCGGAGGTCATTGCCGGCGAAGGCGCGCACGTCGCCGACGCCCTCCTTCATCATCACCATCCGCTCGACGCCGAGGCCGAACGCGAAGCCGGTGTAGCGCTTGGGGTCGTAACCGACGCCCTGGAGCACTTTTGGATGAACCATGCCGGCGCCGCCCATCTCCAGCCAGCCGGAGTGCTTGCAGACGCGGCAGCCCTGCCCGTTGCAGATCGCGCAGTCGACGGCAAAGTCGACGCCGGGCTCGACGAAGGGGAAGAAATCACACCGAAATCGGATGCGGCGCTCCGGCCCGAAAAGCTGACGGGCGAGCTCCCGGAGGACGCCCTTGAGGTCGGCCATGGTGATGTTCGTGTCGACGGCGAGGCCTTCCAACTGGTGGAACATCCACTCGTGGGAGGCGTCCTGCGCCTCGTAGCGGTAGACGCGGCCGGGCACGACGACCCGCACAGGTGGCTCGGTCTGCTCCATCGTGCGGGCCTGCATCGGCGAGGTGTGCGTGCGAAGGACGATCTCTTCGCGGTCCGACTCGACGATGATGGTGTCCCAGACATCACGGGCCGGGTGGTCGCTCGGGATGTTGAGCAAGTCGAAGTTGTAGCGGCCCGTCTCGACCTCGGGGCCGAAGACGGTTTGGAAGCCCATCAGGGCGAAGATGTCACTCAGTTCCTCGATCATCCGCGAGACCGGGTGGACCACGCCGAGCGCCGGCTCGCGGCCGGGGAGCGTGATGTCGATGGCATCCTCGGCCAGCCGGCGCTCGAGATCGGCGGCGGCGAGATGTTGGGAGCGAGTCTCGTAGGCGGCCGTGAGTTCCTGCTTGAGCGCGTTGGCGGCGCGGCCGGCGGCAGGACGGTCATCGGCTGGAAGGGAGCCGAGGCGGCGAAGGAAGGCGGTCAACTCCCCCTTGGCGCCCAGGTACGTCCGCTCCCAGGCGTCGGCTTCGGTGGGGTTGGTCACGTTCTCCAGGGCGGCAAGGGCCCCACCCCGGATCTCGTCGAGGTTCGCGTCGGTAGTGGGCACGGCGGTCATCCCGTCCTCACTCGCAGTGCGCTCTGGCACCGTGGGCAACAAAAAACCCCTCGCCAGGGACGAGGGGTCGCCACGCGGTACCACCCTGGTTCGCCGGCGAACCGGCGCGCTCTTCGGCCGTGCCCGACGCGATGGTCGGTCACAGCCCGCCCGGTAATGGTGGGCCACCAGGGACGACTACCGGCGCGAAGCGCGTTCACCGTCCGGCTCGGGAGGGAACTTCCCCGTCGCGCGACCGCGGCGGCTTCCAGTCCCTGGCGCGCCTTCCCTGGCCGGCGCGACGACGGGTACTCGGCTCCGTCATCGCCGTTCGCGTTCTTAGGATGTGACGAGGAGTATAGCAAACGGCGGGAAGCGGCTGGCTATACTCGGCGGTAGGGTGGCAAGACGAACGGGCGGAAGGCGGCCCGCGGCGTCCCAAGCGGAGGATGCTTGCACGGGTGGGAAGGGATTGGGGCGGTGCACACCATCGTTGAATCGGTGTTTGGACGTGAGATTCTCGACTCGCGGGGAAACCCGACGCTGGAGGTCGAGGTCGCGCTTGTGGGAGGGGCGACGGGATCGGCGGCGGTGCCATCCGGGGCGTCCACGGGGGCGCACGAGGCGGTCGAGCTGCGGGACGGCGACAAGGGGCGGTACGGCGGCAAGGGGGTCTTGACCGCGGTCGGGAACGTCAACGGCGAGCTGGCGGAGGCGGTGGTCGGGCTGGACGCGCTCGACCAGGTGGGCATCGACCGGCTGATGCGGGAGCTGGACGGGACGCCGAACAAGGGGCGGCTCGGCGCGAACGCGCTGCTCGGGGTGTCACTCGCGGTGGCACGGGCGGCGGCGGAGGCGGTCGGGTTGCCGCTCTACCGCTACCTCGGGGGGCCGAGCGCCCGGACGCTGCCGGTGCCGATGATGAACATCCTCAACGGGGGCAAGCACGCCGAGGGCTCCAACGTGGACATGCAGGAGTTCATGGTCATGCCCGTCGGGGCAGCGTCGTTCAGGGAAGGGCTGCGCTGGGGGGCAGAGATTTTCCACGCGCTCAAGGCGGTCCTGAAGGAGCGGGGTGCCAGCACCCACGTCGGCGACGAGGGCGGGTACGCGCCGAGCCTGCCTTCCAACCGGGAGGCCGTCGAGGTGGTGTTGCGGGCGATCGAGCGGGCCGGCTACCGGGCGGGAGAGGACGTGGTGATCGCCCTGGACCCGGCCGCCACGGAGTTCTACGAGGAGGGCGCGTACCGGCTGGAGGGCGAGGGCCGCACGCTCTTGGGAGCGGAGATGGTTCAGTTTTGGACCGAGTGGGTCGGGAGCTACCCGATCGTGTCGATCGAGGACGGGCTGGCCGAGGACGACTGGGCGACCTGGGGTGAACTGCGACAAGGGATCGGGGATCGGGTGCAGCTCGTGGGCGACGACCTCTTCGTGACCAATACGGAGCGGTTGGAGCGGGGCATCCGGGAGCGGAGCGCGAACGCGATCCTGGTGAAGCTCAACCAGATCGGGACGCTGACGGAGACGTTCGAGGCGATCGAGCTGGCGCAGCGGGCGGGGTTTGCGGCGGTGATCTCGCATCGGAGCGGTGAGACCGCGGACACCTTCATCGCGGATCTGGCGGTGGCGACGAACGCCGGCCAGATCAAGACCGGCGCGCCGTCGCGGATCGACCGGGTGGCGAAGTACAACCAGCTCTTGCGGATCGAGGAGGGGCTTGGCGACAGCGCGGGCTATCCGGGCAGGCGGGCGCTGGCGGTGGGCCGGTGACCGAGGGCGCCGACACGGCCGGTCAACGGATGAGCGACGCCTCGGTCATGTCGGCCGGGATCGGGACGCCGAGGAGGTGGAGGAGCGTCGGCGCCACGGCGGCGAGGACGCCCTCCTGACGGAGGGCCACGTTGCGGACCGGGTGGCCGTCCGGGGCGACAAGGACGACGGGCACGGGGTTGGTGGTGTGGGCGGTCATCGGCCGTCCGGTGGCACGGTCGATCATCTCCTCGGCGTTGCCGTGGTCGGCGGTGACGAGGGCGACGCCGCCGGCGGCGAGCGTGGCGTCGACGACCCGGGCGAGGCAGGCGTCCACCGTCTCGATCGCGCGGACGGCGGCCGGCAGGACGCCCGTGTGGCCGACCATGTCGCCGTTGGCGAAGTTGACGATCGTGAAGGCGAAGCGGTGGGACCGGATGGCGGCGACCACCGCGTCGGTGACGCCGGCGGCGCTCATCTCCGGCTGGAGGTCGTAGGTGGCGACCTTGGGCGAAGGAATCAGCGCGCGCTCTTCCCCGGGGAACGGATCCTCGCGGCCGCCGTTGAAGAAGAAGGTGACGTGCGGGTACTTCTCCGTTTCCGCCGCGTGGAACTGGGCTAGGCCGGCCTCGCTGACGGCGCGGGCGACGGGGTGGAGGACATCCTGCGGCTGGAAGGCGACGTGAACCGGGAGACTCTCCTCGTAGCGCGTCATGGTGGCCGCGAAGAGATTCTCCGGGAGGGGAGGGCGGGGAAACGCGGCGAAGGCCGGGACCGCGAGCGTCTCGATCAGCTGGCGACCGCGGTCGGAGCGAAAGTTGAAGCTGACGATGGCGTCGCCCGCCCCGATGGTGGCCAGGGGAGCGCCGTCTTGCTCGATCACGGTGGGGAGGACGAACTCGTCGGTGATGCCGGCGGCGTAAGACGCCCGTACCGCTTCTGACGCGGAGGCGGCTCGCGGACCGAGGCCCCGGGCGATGGCGTCATAAGCCTTCTCGGTGCGCTCCCAGCGGTGGTCGCGGTCCATCGCGTAGTAGCGGCCGCTGACGGTGGCAATGGCACCACCGCCGGCCGCGAAGCGGCGTTCAAGGGCTTCGACGTGGCCGAGGCCGCTGTCCGGCGCGGTGTCGCGGCCGTCGGTGAAGGCGTGGAGGTAGACCCGGCGGATGTCTCGCGCCGCGGCGAGGTCGAGCAGGGCGTGGAGGTGGCGGACGTGGCTGTGCACCCCGCCATCCGAGAGCAGGCCGAGCAGATGGAGCTTGCCGGCCGAGCGCTCGACGTGGGCGAAGGCGGCCAGGAAGGTGGGGTTGGTGGCGAAGCTGCCGTCGGCGATCGCGCGGTCGATGCGGGTGATCCACTGGTAGACGACGAAGCCAGCGCCCAGGTTGAGGTGGCCCACCTCGGAGTTGCCCATCTGCCCAGCGGGAAGGCCGACCGCCTCACCGGAGGTCCGGAGGGTGGCATGCGGGTAGGTGGCCAGGAGGTGGTCCATGGTCGGCGTGGCGGCGGCAAGGACCGCGTTGCCCGGTTCCTCGCGACCGATGCCCCAGCCATCGAGGACGACGAGGACGACGGGATTCCGGGAGTTGGACAGGGTGGGTTTGGCGTCGTGAGCGTTCGGCATGCGTTCCCCTCATCGGTGCCGTCGAGACCCAGTCTGGACAACGCCGCCGCACGATTCTTGACACCATTTTGAGCCGTTCCTATACTACCGGATGGCGCGAGGCTACCCACCTGCCGACGTAGCTCAATTGGCAGAGCAGCTGTTTTGTAAACAGCAGGTTGCGGGTTCGAGTCCCATCGTCGGCTCCGGTAAAAGGGAATGGGCAGGCGGAAGGCGCTCGGGACGAGCGGCACGGGCAGGTGCCAGAGCGGTTAAATGGGCCTGGCTGTAAACCAGGTGCGAAAGCTACGGCGGTTCGAATCCGTCCCTGCCCACCGAACAGGCGAAAGGCGAGCCGCGGAGTCGGCGGAGAATCGGGCCCACATAGCTCAGTTGGTAGAGCACATTCTTGGTAAGAATGAGGTCCCCGGTTCAAGTCCGGGTGTGGGCTCCAGCTTGTTCGACGGTCCGGGAGGCTCCGCCAGGGAGCCTCTCTGCGTGAAGGCGGCGTTTTTTACGTCCGGGCAGTGACCCGGCACCACGAGGAGTAGCACCGGTGGCGAAGCAGAAGTTTGAGCGGACGAAGCCGCACCTGAACGTGGGGACG
>JADDPH010000064.1 GCA_016781925.1 Sphaerobacteraceae bacterium
CGCAAGCGGCACTACGTCGTTGGAGCCATAGTATGGCGCTCGTCCCCTGCGCCCGGGAATCAATCCTGGGTCATCCCGGTGATGGTCGCCAGCAGGTCCACGCCGCCGCATACCGGCTTATCTATACTATCGGCGCGTCGTCTCGATTCCACGCCGTGGAGCACACCGGGAGGCAAGCCTCGTGGAAGGGCGGGCCGGCAACGATAGCATCGACCAACTGTCCAATCCGGGAGAGACAGGGCTGGCGCGCAGCCTTGTCTGTCCGGCATGCGGAGGGGAGACAGCTCCCCTCACCTACTGCGGCCACTGCGCAGCGCGGCTTCCCTCAGCCGCCGATGCCCTTCATCACGGGGAGCGAGAGAACGCGTCAGATCCTGGGGTCATGCTGGCGACCCGGCCGAGGGGAGCCAGGCGCCTCCTTCCGCCCATTACCACGTCCCTTCGCGGTCAGGACGCGTCCCGACCTGCCGTCGTGGCCGGTTTGGCTCTGGTTCTGGTGGCATTACTGGCCAACCAGCCCGGCATCGCGGTCGCGGTGGCGACGTCTGTGGCCCCCACGCTGACGCTGATCTACATTGCTCGGCTCGACCTCTATGAGGAGGAGCCATGGCGTGTCCTGCTCCTGGTTGGCGCGACCGGAGCGCTGGGCGGGGCCGCGGTATCCTTGATCAACACGCTGCTCGTCGATCAGATCTGGCTCGACCGCACCCATTTGAATGCCGGAGCCGCCGGTTTCGTCGGCAGCTTTGCGCCGATCACGACTGGCCCTCCGGCCGGTCTGCTGCTCCTCGCTGGTGCGCTCACCCCCTTGCTCGGCCTCATCGCCCAGCTTGCTGTTCCCGTCTGGCTCCGCCGCTGGTCGCTCCACCGCAACGAGGTAATGGACGGGATCGCGCTGGGCGCTGCCGCCGGGGGTGGCTTCGCGACCGGCGGAGTGATCGTCTACGCGTGGCCACTGGTGGCCGGCTCGAATCCAGGCGGCGGAGTCTCCGATTGGACAGCGGCGCTCATCGCTCTCGTCCTGGTCCGGCCGCTGGTCTTGGTGCTCACCGCATCGCTCGTCGCGGCGGCACTGTGGCACTACGCGTTGACCCAGCGCTCTCGCGACCTGGCGATCCCCCTCGCCAGTGGCTTGCTGGCTGCCATCGGTGGCGCATCAGGCGGGCTTCTGCTCGCCCGCTCCGGCACAGTCGTCGAACTGCTGTGGCATGCCCTTGTCCTCCTCGGCCTGGTCCTGGTCGCCCGCTCCGTCGTGCATCGCGCGCTCAATCAGGACCGGCGAGCCGTTGAGATCGGTGGAGAGCGCCTGGTCTGTCCGAACTGCCGTCGGTTGACCCCTCCGGGCATCTTTTGCTCCCGCTGTGGGCATGGATTGCCGTCCACTCCCTGACTCGCCCGGCCTGCCGGCGGGAATAGGTGTCCGGACTTGAGAGCGCCCGTTCACGATGGGCAATGTCCTGCTCCCACGGAAATTCAGGAGAAGAGGCTGGTTCCCAGGCCGAGCAAGGCCCCGCCGAGCACCAACCAAGCCGAGTTGACCCTGTAACGCAGCAGCACCACTAGGGCCACTGCGGCCACCAGGAGGGTGAACCAGTCGACTAGGGCCGCCCTCGCGAGCGTCCACGCGACAGCCACCATCAATCCAATGGCCGCCACGTTCAGCCCGTCGAGAGCCGCCCGAGCCCACGCCATGCGTCGCAGCCGGGGCAGCAAGCGAACCGCCACAGCCACGGCAACGAACGCCGGCAGAAAAATGCCGACGGTGGCAAGCACGGCCCCCGGGACCCCACCAGCCACGTAGCCCACGAACGTCGCCGTGGTGAAGACGGGCCCAGGGGTGAACTGGCCGACCGCCACGGCGTCCACGAGCTGCTGCTCCGTCAGCCAGCCGTACCGGTCCACGATGTCGTTGCGGAGGAACGCGAGGAGAACATACCCTGAGCCGTAGAGTACCGATCCGATCTTGAGGAACGTCAGAAAGATCCTGATGTGTCCGTAGTCCACCAGCGGTCCTGTCACGGTGTCGGCCCACGCCGGCCATCCGGCAAACGGGAGTGCGGTAAATGACATGGCTCGCGGCTGACCTATCCCGAGTTGTCTTGCTCGCGCTCCGAGTCCCACGAGCCCGCCGCCGAACAGCAGGGCAATTTCATGGACCCCCGCGAGGTAGAGGGCAGCGACCAGCCCACAGCCCACCCCGGCAGGAATCCCCCGTAACGCCGTTCGGGCCAGGGACCACAACGCCTGCACGACGATCGCTATGACGACCGGCTTGATGCCATACAGGATCTGATCTCCGGCGGGCGTGGTCCCATAGGCAACATAGAGCCAGGCGAATCCAAGCGTCATCGTCGCCGCCGGCAGGATGAACCCCACTCCGCCGGCGACGAGACCACGCCAGCCGGCCCGCTCGTAGCCTACGTGAATCACCATCTCGGTTGAATTGGGACCGGGGATCAGGTTGGTAACACTGAGCAAGTCCAGGAAGTGGTTATCCCCGACCCAACGGCGCCGGTCGACCACTTCCGACCGGAGCATGGCGATGTGGGCGGCTGGCCCGCCGAAGGCCGTCAGGCCCAGCCGGACCGACAGCCACACGACCTCACCTAGCCGCCCCGACGGCTCGCCACTGAACCTACGGTCTCGACTCGGCATCCCCACACTCCCTGCCTCCCGTTGCTATCCATGCTTCACCCCCTCCGACGTTGTTCGTGACGGCCGAGGACGCAGGAGCGTGAACCTACAGACGTGACAGCAGCAATCCAGGCTCGCCTGCTACCTCCCCGCGGCGGGCTGAGCCGATCGCGTTGAACCTAGCCTGGGCCCTTTGCGACAATGGGGTTCTCGCGTCCGTGGGCACCGGACGGGTGCCGCGCCGTTCGACAGCATTCGGAGCAATCGCATGAGCCAGACCTTGCAGGGCCGGATGGCCGTCAAGGCCCGCCAGATCAAGCCAGGACAAGCCTACGCGACCGACGTGAAGGCCGGGCACTACCTCCAGATCACCGACGTTCAGGGCAAACAGGTCGCCGATTTTGTGGCCTTCACACCGGACCGGTCCGAACACCTCTCGGTCGCGGCCACCCGTAGCGGCGCCGGATCAATCATGCTTCAGACGGGGACGAAGCTCCTGTCCAACCGGCGCACCCCGCTCTTCGAGATCGTCGAGGACACGGTCGGCCGGCACGACATGCTCTTCGCCGCCTGTGACCCGAAGCGGTACGCGGACGATTTCGGACTTGAAGGGCATGCCAACTGCCGGGAAGCGTTGGCTGGGGCACTAGCCGAACATGGCGTGGAAGACCATCAACTACCGGACCCGGTCAACTGGTTCATGAACGTGGCCATCCGGCAGCGTGGTGAACTGGAGATCCGGGAGCCTCTCTCTGAGCGAAACGACTACGTGCTGCTGCTCGCCCTCACCGATACCCTCGTCGGCATCTCTGCCTGCCCGCAGGATCAGACCGCCACGAACGGCTTCAAGCCCACCGACATTTTGGTTCGGGTCTATCGTTGAAATGCACTTGAGCAGGTGAAGAACCGTCACTTGGATCACCAGTGTCGGATCCTCACTGTTCCAGCCGCGCCCCCATTGGGTCGGAGGTACCCCAGTATGACCTCCACCGTGGTCGTGCACTGAAACGGGAGCACCACAATGGCATGTCCGGCCAACGAGCGGCGAAAACAGATTCAGGCCGGGAGCGCGTCAGTTGACGCGCTCCCGGCCTGAGTTCGCTGCCGCGATGGACCCTAGAAGATGAGGATAAGCAGCAGGATAATCAGCAGGATGGCAACGATTCCACCACCGATGTACATGTCTCGTCTCCTTTCGAGCCGTATCGGCATCATCCCGCCAACGTGACGGGACCCCTTCTCGTCGCTGCCAGCCACAGGTGACCGGAAGTGGCGTTAGAACAGAAGGATGAGCAGCACGATCAGCACGATGAGCGTGACTGCACCGACTCCGATATACACGTTACGCCTCCCTGCCGTCGCCGCACAGCGCATTTCCGTGCTGTCCGCGGGAGGTACGAGGACCCGACACCAGCGTGTCCCTGACTACGTCATCGCAACCCCCATGCCACCCCACATCATCGTGAGTTCGGGGGGACGGATCAGTCCCGCGGAATCGCGCGAGCGGGCCTGATCCCACGGCTGGCATCGTCACTCTCCTCAGATCCCCCCCGTGTTCGTGACAAAAGGCGGCGCTCGACACAACAGAGCCGCCGACAACCGCTTGCGCAGTCGTCGGCGGCTCACCCTGAGCGCACCGTCTCGGGTCTCCGGCCCTCAAGGAGGAACCGGAATCTCAGGAGACCGGGCCCCCACGGCAAGCCGCGGATTCTCCGGTTGTGGCCCCCACGGCGCAGCAAGGAGCTCCGCCCTGGAATCGACCCGAGCCGCCGGTGTTGCCACCGGGCCCCGTCGTCGTCGGCGCCCGACACCTTGAGATGCCGTACGCCGGCCCACCTGATCGAGCCCATCGTCGCCTGACGGCTTCAGATGAACTCCCCACCGACCGCTACCGGATCACTCCGGCTCCAGTCGTTTCCCGCCCCCGCGGGACTCGGGTGTCTCAGTACGTACACTTTAGCAGCGGGTTGACGGAGTGTCAATACCCCTAAAGAAACTCACTCGGCCGCGCTGGCCTAACCAGGATTTACATGCCGGACAATGACGAGCCGCCCGTCGGTGTGTGGCTCGGATCCAGTCGCCAAAAGCACTCCACCGGGACGGAGGCGCGGCCCCGCCCGGCGTACTCGCGCATGCCGGCATCAATCTCCTCACGGGAAGCACCGATCCCAGCGCGTTTGAAGACCGTCGGGAGTTGGGACGGATAGGCCATGATGGCCGCGGCCTTCGTCTGCCATGTTCCGCTGACATCCACCTCACCTGCGACGCGCAGCGGCTCCCCGACCGAGCGGAGGCGATCGTCACGAGCCCCCGGCTGGAGAGCGTAGGGGAGATCCTCGTAGAACCAGACCTCCCATCCCTCCTGTGCCAGCATCACACCGGCGGCAAAGGCGATCTGGTGATCGACATGCCGACCCACCGCAAGCGGGGCGTACAGCCGCGTCTCCTCCAGTTGGTCGGCGACGAGACCTAACTCGGCGGCGACATGCGACGGCAGGTCGCCCTCATCAGGCGCCGGCTCTGCAAAAAGGGTCTCGTCTCCGACGTACCGGTGTCCCCGGTAGATGGCATCGTGGAACGGCAGTAGGGTGACCTCCGCCCCGAGCAGATCCGCAGCATCCGCTTCCTCGCGGCGGCGTACCGCGACAACCTCCCGCGGTTCCATTCCCCAGGCAGCGTGCGTCTTTGCAGCGAACGGCGTCAGCTCAATCGTTTCCGGAGGTTCTTCCCCAAAGACCACCGCGACGCGTGGGTAGCGTCGGTAGCGGGCAAGCAGGGCAACTGTTCCACCGCAGGAGAGAGCGATATCGTCATAGTGGGGAGAGATGAAGAGGTGGTGGGACGGGGCGAGCAGGAGATCGAGTACCCCGTCCCGCGCCAAACTCTTCTCACCGAGTCGACGGCGATGCTCCATCAGCCCCCTCCCTCCGCTCGGACCATGGACGCCGCGCCGGCACCGGCATACCGCACACGTTCATCTCCCACCCGCCGGGTAATCCGGCGCTGATCTAGGTACTCGAGCGTCGCCTGAGCAAATTTGCGGCTCGTGCCAAAGTGATCGCGGAACGTCGCGAGAGTCACGCTGCCATCACGATCGATGATAGCCAGCACCTCGCGCTCGATCGAGGCATAGGCGCCCGGTGCGTAGACCACTCCCTCGGCCACCCGCACCACTTCATTGAGGTCCACCAGCGCCCCAAGCGTCTCCGGATCCAGCCCGAATTCAGTAGGGGCCGGAGGCGAGTACGGTGCCGCCTCCAGTGCTCCAACGAACCGATCGGCCAGGTCCCGCCGCTTTGGATCAAGACGAATCGCAAAATCGGGAAGGCGCACCGTAGACCCATCGTCGCGCGCCACGCCGTCTGCTTCGGCGGTTGCCAGCACGTCATCGAAGAGACGAGGCGGGGCGAGCTTCAGCCGGCTCTTCAGCTCCTCCTTGGGCATGCCCCGACGCAGTGGCTGCTGAGCGTGGAATTCGCCCAGCGCGGCTGCCAGACGATCGCGCAACCGCGCCCAGGAGGTCGCCGCGACCACGAATCGCGCTGGACGGAGAGCTACAGGGTCGGCGTCACCAAGCGCCCGCACGTCTCCCTCTGCCACGAGCTGGGCCAGGGCTGCATCAATCTGGCCGTCTGCCAGCCCCGCTAGGTGACCTCCCTTCAACCCGCGCACCTCCCGTGGCGACTCCTCCAGCGCCTGCAGCACGATCTCGTCCGGGCTGCCGGTCGCCAGGGTTTCGAGTGCGCCAACCACCTCGGGTCGGAAGCGCCGGTGGCGCGGCGGGGAAGGATCGACGATCTCCCCGCCGCCAATGGTGATGCTCGGCGATGGGCGACGGATGATGAAGCGGTCTCCCTTGAGCACGGCGAGCGGCTCGCGAAAACGGATTTGGACCCAGCCCTCTTCGCCGGGGCGCATAACCTCACGATCGAGCAGAGTCAGGCGGGCCGGCAGCTCAGCCGCGCCCGTGAAAAAATCGACGGCATCGTTCTGCTCCAGCGGCGCCGGGGCGTCGGCGAGGAGGCGAAGGCGAGCGTCCAGCCGTTGTGTCGGTGCCAGGAGACCGGGCAGGGCCAGCACATCCCCTCGCTGGATGTCCTCCACGGCCAGACCAGTAAGATTCACGGCTGTCCTGCTCCCGGGATGGGCCTGTGACACCTTGGTCATGTGGGATTGCAGGCCCCGAATGCGAGTTGTGAGGCCCCTGGGAGCCACCCGCAACTCCTGCCCAACCGTCAGATCACCGCCGCTCAATGTTCCAGTGACAACCGTGCCGAAGCCGCTAACGGTGAAGACACGGTCGATAGGCAGCCGGGGCCGGGTCCCGGCTGGCCGGGGACGATTCCCCGCGAGTACCGCGTCGAGGACCGTCTGGAGGTCCTTTAGCCCGGCACCGGTCACGGCGGAGACGGGCACGATGGGAGCCGCGGACAGCGTCGTGCCCGCGATGCGCTCCCGCGTCTCCTCCCGCACCAGCTCCAGCCACTCCTCGTCGACGGCGTCGGCCTTCGTCAGAACCACGACGCCCGAACCGATCCCAAGCAGATCGAGAATGGCCAGGTGCTCCGCCGTCTGCGGCATCGGCCCTTCGTCGGCAGCGACGATGAGGAGGGCGGCATCAATCCCGCCGACGCCAGCGAGCATGTTCTTGATGAACCGCTCGTGGCCTGGGACATCCACGATGCTCACCTCCCGCCCGCTGGGAAGGGTCAGCCAGGCAAAACCGAGGTCGATGGTCATTGCCCGGGCTTTTTCCTCCGCGAGGCGATCGGGATCGATCCCAGTCAGCGCCTTGACGAGGGTCGATTTTCCGTGGTCGACGTGACCGGCGGTGCCGACGACAAACGTCTGATGTTCCTGGAGAGATGGCATCGTCACGAGGGTCGATCCTTGAGCAGGGGGGCTACGGCACCATAATCAGCCTGGAGCGAGCCTGATAGCCAATAGAGTTGTCCTTCACGCTCGTCAATTCTAGAGCGTTTGCCGCTCGCAGCGAACGTGGGCTGTCGATCTTGCACCAAGAAGTCGGACGGATGGAATGTTAGGGTCGGCAAGAAGAGCAGACAAACGCGCTGGTGTCCCGCCTCAGGGCCCCGGGCGATCCGCCATGTCGCGAGGGTCCGGCGTGCGGCCAGGGTCTAATCCGCGACCGGCTGGTCCGCCTTCCGGGTCGGTGACGGCGAACGCCGCGCTCCTGAACCCTCCCATGGGGCGACGGAAACCTGATCCGTGTCCTCATCATCCTCAGCCAGGATGTCCTCCACCCACCGTTGCGGCAGATTACGGAAGACATCCGCAATGGTCGAGTAGAGCGAACTGAGGACCATCGAGAACGAGCCGATCATCATCGCGGTCAGGCCGACCATCCCGTAGAAGGTCGCGTCAATCTGCCATTGCTCGGGCTGAAAGTCCTCCGTGCCGGCAGACGGAAAGATTGTCAGGACCAGTGAGAGGATGGCGAGCGCGACCGTGAACAATGCGGCCAGCACGGTCAGACGGAGGTGAAACAAAAAGCGCGGTCCCATCCGCCGGGTGTCCAGATGCTCCATCAGCGTCAGGGTTGTCAGCATAAGCGCGGCAATGGTCGCACAGGAGCCGATCATGGCCGATGCCAACCAGAAGACGGAGTTGGTCAGCCCTTCGAGCACCGGCGCCCGCGCATGGGACGAGACCTCGTCGAACAGATAGAGCAGGCCGGTGATGACCACAAGCGCCAGACCACCGGCGATCAGCGTTGGCCACCACTCCCGCAGGCTCAAGCGCTCGCGAATCTCGTCGTTCGCTTCAGGGCGGCTGATCGGCAGCATGGAAATCCCCGACGCTTCCCTCTGGGGCGTGCCAAAGACAGGGCGTGCTGGAGGACAAGCGCCGCAAGGCCCGGGCCAGCAGCTAATGCAAACGCATCCCCGCTACGCAGTGAGGATGAGGTCGGCGTGCTCCAAGCCCATTTCGTCCTCATCAACGCCCGCGAGTGCCGCGTGGAGGGCGTCCCCTCGTTGCCGGATGCGCGCCAACTCGGCCGGGGTAATCGTCTGGGACGCATCGCAGCGGGCCGTATCCGGGTTGGGGTGCACTTCGATGATCAGACCGTCAGCCCCCGCCGCCAGGCCGGCCAGCGCCATCCGTGGCACGAGCGACCGCTTGCCGGTCCCGTGGCTGGGGTCCACCAGCACCGGCAGGTGGGAAAGCTCCTTCGCGAGCGGCACGGCGTTGAGGTCCAGATTGAAGCGGACGAGCGGATCGAAGCCGCGGATGCCGCGCTCGCACAGAACGACGTGAGGATTGCCGCTCGCCAGGATGTACTCCGCGCTCATCAGCCACTCCTCGACCGTGGCGGAGAAGCCCCGCTTGAGGAGAACCGGCTTGCTTGTCCGTCCAACCCGGCGCAGGAGCGGGAAGTTGGCCATGTTCCTGCTCCCTACCTGCAGCATGTCCGCGTATTCGGCCACGAGGTCTACCTGGTCCGGCTCCATCACCTCCGTGACCACCGGCATGCCCGTGACCTCGCGCGCGGCGGCAAGGTGACGCAAGCCTTCCTCCCCAAGCCCCTGGAACGCGTAGGGCGAGGTGCGCGGCTTGAACGCACCGCCGCGCAGGATCTCGGCTCCCGCCGCTCGGCAGGCGATGGCGGTCTGAAGCAGATCGTCTCGGCTCTCCACCACGCACGGCCCGGCGATCAACACCGGCCGAGCCCCGCCGATGGCGACGTCACCCACGCGGACCACACTCGGCGACCGGTGCTCCTTGCTGGCCAGCATATACGGTTTATGAATCGAGTGAACTGTTCCAATCCCGGGGAGGGCAAGGACATCGGCCGGCAGGAACCCGTCCACGCCCACGAGTTCGCCTCCCCGCCCGTCCGGCATGGAGCGCGCACCGAGGCCCGAGGCGGCCGCGGCGGCGAGGATAGACGTCGTCGTGTTAGCAGGGGCGTCGGCGGCGATGGTGACGATCATGGCGGTTCCCTCCGTTCCATCTGTCGTGCCGGGCTTAGGTCCGTCCAAGCCCGTGGGCAACAAAAAACCGAGGCATTGGCCTCGGCTCCCCGGCGTTGCTGGTCTCGACTCTTCAGAGTGCTTAGCTCATACGCGCCTCGCACCCCACCAGCACCGCCGGGGGCAGATAGGTAAAGCGGAACCAGAACGACCACGACGAAACCGTCGTGGCGCCCGTCTGCTCTCCGACTGCTCCCATCTCATGGTGCTGCATGACGCTACCCTAGCGACGCGCGGGCGACGTGTCAAGTCCTAGATCGCTACACTTCTTCTCACCGAGAAACGCTGATCCGTTTGAGCCAAACGAGAGCCGCCTCATGAGCACGCCAAAGCCAGACGCAGGACAGCCCATTGCCCTCACCGCGGACCCCAAGTTGGACGCGGCCCTCAGCCGCGGCTGGGAGGAATGGGAGCAAGCCGCGAAGGGGGCGGGGATAGGCACCGTCGCGGTCTGGCTTGCTCTCCGGTTGGGCGACCTCAGTCGCAAGCGGGAGCTTCTGCAACCTGTCCGCTCCTTGCTTGAAGCGGAGGATGATGAGGATCGCGTCCTGGCCCGCGCCGAGCTTGCTGAGCTGGTGGAGGAGGAGGATGACGCCCTCGCAGACACCCTCTGGGAGGGCGTCCTCGCTCACGGCCTGGCGACTGAGGATGGAGACACGATCGCCGAGGCCACAACCCACCTGGCGTCTATTGCCGAGGCCCACGGTGATCCCCTCGCCGCCGCCGAGTACCACCTGGAGTTCCTCAATTGGCGCCGCCAGGATGCCAACGTGAGCGATCCAGACGAGGTTGAGACCGCCATGGAGGAAGTGGTGCGGCTTGCCCGCCTCGATGGAGCGCAGCGATTCGCGGCGCTGTTTGAGTTCCGGCTGGCGGCCTTCGTCCGGCTGGTGGAGGGCGAGGACGACCGAGCGACCGAGGGAGACTGGGAGGGAAACTCCGAGCCATACCAGAGCTGGAATTAGCGAACGAGCGTAGTCCACTCCTCCGTCAGGCCGTCCACCCACCCAAAATGCACTCCTCGGCGACGCTCCGCAAGTCTCTGGTACGGGGCTTGCTGGACAAGGAGGGTTGGGCAGCGGCAATCGGATGGACGCCGCTTGGCCTGTGCTTGGGCATGCGCCCGGGCAGGGACGACAGAGAAGGAGGACGAAAACCACAATGACCTACGAGCTTCCCCCGCTGCCCTACGCGCCGGATGCGCTTGAGCCGCATATCGACGCCCAGACGATGTCGATTCACCACGACAAGCACCACCAGACCTATGTGACGAACCTCAACAACGCCGTCCAGGGGACCGAGTTCGAGAACATGTCTCCTGAGGAACTGATCCAGAATCTCTCCCGAGTGCCGGAGGACAAGCGGACCGCTGTTCGCAACAACGGTGGCGGGCACGTCAACCACACGATGTTCTGGCAAATCATGGGTCCGAACGGCGGCGGCGAGCCGACTGGCGACTTCGCCGATGCCGTTCGTTCCTCCTTCGGCGATTTCAACGCGATGAAGGAGGCCGTGAACAAGGCCGGCGCCGGCCGTTTCGGCAGCGGCTGGGCGTGGGTGGTGCTAGGCCAGAACGGCAACCTGGAAGTGACCAGCACACTCAACCAGGACAACCCGCTCATGGACGGCCAAATGCCGATCCTCGGCGTCGATGTCTGGGAGCACGCCTACTATCTCAAATATCAGAACCGGCGCCCGGACTACCTCAACGCGTGGTGGAACACGGTCAACTGGGACGAGGTGAACCGCCGGTACCAAACGGCACGCGGCGGGCAGTAAGCGCCCAAGCTGCTGGTACCGGAGAAGACGAGCGCGAGACTGCCGCGGGAAGCTGTCCCGCGCCAGTCTCGCTATCTACCGTCCATGCGCTCCTATCGTCCCCCGCGGCGCCATTTCCGCCAGGGGCCGCGGGCTTCGTTCTCCAGAGGAGAAGCGGACCGCTCAGCCTCGATCCCAGCGCTGACAACCAGCGGCTGGAGCACATCAATCATGGCCGAGAGCCGACCTGCTGCCTCACGCGCCAGGTCGGCATCGAGCGTCGTCAACGGCATCAGTTCGTAGAGGTGCCCCCAAGACGACGTCCATCGCTCCAACTCCACCCCCGGGCCGAGCAGGTGCTTGAGCTCGACGATGTGAGTGTCGAAGTGCGCTAGATACGCGGCCGTGGTGATCGGGCCGTCCTCAAAGTGAAGCCCGATCTCAATGGTCCAGGTCTGACTGTTCGCCCAGACCTCATAGTGGACTCGCTCGTTGCCGTAGTACACCTTAAGTAAGCTCGCGTTCAGGCTATGCTCAAACGCTTGCAGCTCGGTCGATAAGCTCGAGCGAAGATGCGCGACGATATCAGCGAAGAAATCGCGGCGCCTCATGCCCCCGGCAGCCGGTGGAAACGCCTGGCCGTCCCCGAGCTTCGGAACCAATGCGGTGTCGGCCAGTCTTCTGACGGGGCTGGCTGAGAATGGCATCCAGGATTGCTCCGTGCACCAGATCACGTATCGGTGCATCGAAGTCTACCCGCCTGTCGTCAATGTGCCGACCCGTCAGGCGGGTGAGGTTCTACTCCTCCGGAGAGCGTGTCTCCGTCGTCAGAGCGGCCATGATCTCAAAGAGTCCGATACCCACCAGCCCGGCGGTCACCGCCTCATCCTCCTCAGGCAAGAAGAAGGGGGCCGCGGCCAGAAGCGCCCCGCTCATGCCATCGAGGGCGAGGTGAGCACGCATAGGCAGCAGCTTGAAAATCCCCAATTCATAGCGTGTAAGAACGCTGTAGACAGTTGCGCCAATCGCCGCGCCGGTTAGAAGCGTGGTGGCGCTTCGATTCCATTTCAAGAGCCGGGGAAGAGCCAGCAAGAGCGGTGCGCTCGCATAATCGACCATGCCGTGGGTCTTCGTGGAAAGCAGCTTCATCGCTCAGTCCCCTCTCCCGTCTGATTCGCGGATCCATCTCGGGCGGCCCACCCGGCGCGTCCGGCCCTGCCACCGCTCAAAGGCAACCCTCATGCCAGGGACTTGCACCCCATGAAGTCCGGAAACTTGCGAATCTCGCATCCGGTGATGCACTGCTCGATCGGTCGCTCGCTCTGGTGGCGTCCGCTTTGCGTTCAGCAGACCGGCGGAGCCCATCGGGGGGCAGGCGATGCTGGCACGGAGCACAGGAGAAACAGACGATTTATGAGCCCCACACGTCGGATGGACCAACGCATCGAAGACGTCGCCCGGGACCATTTCGGATACGACGACCTGCGCCCAGGACAGGCGGACGCGGTTCGCTCCGTCCTAGACAAGCAGGATACCCTCGCCGTTCTGCCGACGGGACTGGGCAAGTCCGCCATCTACCAGATTGCCGGACTACTAACCGAGGGCCCCACCCTTGTCGTCTCACCTCTCATTGCGCTCCAGCAGGATCAAGTGGAGAGTATCGAGGAGCACGAGGCGGGGAGCGCGGCGCACGTCAATTCGGCCATGCGCGCGGCCGCGCGCCAGGAGGCATTCGAGGAACTGGAAGAAGGTGCGCTCGAGTTTCTCTTCCTCGCCCCGGAGCAATTTGCCAACGAGGAGACGATGGCCCGTCTTCGAGCGGCACCGCCTTCCCTCTTTGTCGTCGATGAAGCTCACTGTATCAGCGAATGGGGGCACGACTTCCGGCCGGATTACCTCAAGCTTGGGTCAATCATCGAGGAACTTGGCCGCCCGACCACCTTGGCGTTGACCGCAACCGCCTCTCCGCCAGTCCGGACGGAGATTGTCGAGCGGTTGGGCCTGCGCGACCCAAAGATCGTCGTCCACGGGTTTGACAGGCCTAATATCTGGCTCGGCGTGGAGACCTTCGTTGAGGGCGTGCACGAGGAAGGGGCGAAGCGGGAGGCGCTGATTCAACGCGTGGTGGACGCGGAGGGCTCCGGCATCGTCTACGTCGCGACGCGGCGCCACGCGGAAGAGGTGGCGGAGGCCCTGCAAGGGCGGGGGGTCGCCGCCGAGGCCTATCACGCCGGGATGAAGGACGGGGAGCGAGAGCAAGTTCAGGGCGCGTTCATGGCCGACGAGGTGGCGGTCATCGTGGCAACGACAGCCTTTGGCATGGGTATCGACAAGCCGGATGTGCGATTCGTCTTCCACCACGACATCAGTGACTCGGTGGATGCCTACTATCAGGAGATTGGGCGCGCCGGACGCGACGACAAACCCGCGCGCGCCATCCTCTTCTACGAGCCAAAGGACCTCAACCTCCGTCGCTTCTTCTCCGGTGCCGGCGAGATCGATGTCGACGAAGTGGCCCAGGTCGTCCAGACGATCCGCAACCACGACGAACCGATCGACCCGAAAGAGCTCGGGGATGAGACCGGTTTGCCGCAGGCCCGCTTGACCCGGACCTTGAACCGGCTAGAGGAAGTCGATGCGGTCGACCTCCTTCCATCTGGGGAGGTGGTCGACGATGTTCGGGCGGACGACCTGGACGCGGTGGTAGAGAAGGCCGTGGAGGCCCAGGACCACCAGCGAAAGTACGCCCAATCCCGGATTGAGATGATCCGCGGCTACGCCGAGCTGCGAGATTGTCGGCGTAACTATCTGCTCAACTACTTCGGGGAGGCCCGGGAAGGCCCGTGCGGGAACTGCGACTCGTGTGATGCCGGCATCGCGGCCGGAGTGGACGAGACGAGCGACCGCCCGTTCCCCGTGAACGCGCAGGTCCAGCATGCGAAGTGGGGCGCGGGCACCGTCATGCGCTACGAAGGGGAGAAGATGGTCGTCCTCTTCGACACCGTCGGCTACCGAACCCTCGTGATCGACCTCGTACGTGAGGAAAACCTCCTGCAGGAAGCTGGCTGACCGTTCAGGCTCGGTGACGGCATGGAGGGAGGCAAGAACGTCCGATGCGGGAGGTAGCTAGGCCCGCGGAGGGGAGACGGCGGCGGAGGGGAGGACGAGTCTACGCTTCCTCCTCCGTCCAGGTGGGGCGCTGACCAAGGGACGCCGCGGGTGGGTAGGCTCGCAGCACGGCCGTCGTAAGCAGCACGCCGAGAATACCCCCCGTGAGAACCTGGAAGGTGTTGGGCCAGAGCGCCGCTCCAGCCGGGCCGATCCCTTCCCTCAGCACCAACCACTGGTACAGGAAGTACCCTCCAACGACGATAGCCCCGCCAATCACCGCGGCAACCAGCCCTTGCAGGCCGTGGATGACAAACGTGCCGGGAGTGTAGGACCCGTAGCCGGCGGCGAGGTCCGAGAAGGTGGTGCCAAAGGCGGCGGCAAAGAAACCAACGACCGGCCCGAAGAGGAAGGAGGTTGCGTAGATCGCCGCGTCTCCAAGGTGCACATAGCCGCCTGGCCCGATCGGCACCTTCGGTACGTAGGTCATGACGAAGACGAGCGCGAACATGACTCCC
>JADDPH010000059.1 GCA_016781925.1 Sphaerobacteraceae bacterium
CTGATCCACCAGTTGCACCGCCTGCTCCTGGACCTGCTCGGCCGCCTCCTGGACCTGATCAGTCACGCCTGAAAGCCCATCGGAGCCACCTGCAGCTGACCCGCCGACCTTCGGTGCGTCACCACCCACTGAGGGCCTCTGCTTCGCCATCGAAAACACTCCTTCCGCATTGAGGGAAACGACCGTAAGATTTCGTCCACACGGCCGAGCACGTCCGCTCGCAGTTGTCGCATCTGCTGACGATGCACACCGTGATTTACACAAGGGAGACGAGCCTGCGGGCGAGTCCCATGTCTCATGCAGGCCTGTCGCCGGTTGCGGGAGGAGGGGCGGCGGGGGCGTCTGGCGCCCGGGCGCGGCACCGCCGGGACGGGAGCGGTTACCCGCCGAACTCTTGGGCTGGAAGAGGGGCGCGAGGCGCCCCCGCCGCCCCTCCTCGGGGCCCATCGATCGCTCGGGCGTTACGCAGGCCGCCGAACAGTTCGTCCGACCACCGCCATCACCATGACCAGCGCACCGCCCAGCGACCAGAACGCCGTGATCCCATCCCGAGGAATTCGTAGGTAGCGTCCCCGGCCAGTCCGACCCACATCCCTGATCGGCACCGAACAGGTTCGCCGAACGCGGGATCCAGTGCTTCCGTACCCATGAGCGGTCCCGCTTGCTCGGTCTGTCGGTCCAGTCCGTCGGTGTCCCAACACGACCAATCAATCGTTGACCGCCGAAGGACGGGAGAACGGCACCCAACCTTCAGATCTCTCCCCTGACCTCCCCCGTAACCGATTCCGCGGCCCCGCCGGCCGCACACCAGCGGGTATAGAGGAGAGACCACAAGGGGCCGAAAAAATACATGTGTCGCCTTGAAAGCGCGCATGTTCTGGTAAGCATTTGAAGGGCTACGGCTCATCACCGCACACCGTCCGTTGACCAGCGGTTCACCGATAGCCTCGGAGGGCAGTCGCCTTTGCGCGCAGGTCTCCACAGCCTGGATGCTGAGACAAAGGCGGTCGTGCCCGAATCGAGACCGCGCGACCTCGTCTGCCGCCGAGGAACCCTCAGGCCACGGAGGAGTCGCGTGTACGGTTCAGCGGGATGGCGAGTGTTGAAACGGAGGTCGCGTGACTCTTGGAGGGGCCGGAAGACCTGTCCCTCTTCCGAGGCGGACGCAATCTACTATGCCGGGGTCGACGATGCCGCCGCAACCCGTTCTAGCCGGTCCGCCAGGCCCATGCCATTGACGTTCTGAATCTCGAGCCCTGGTCGTGCGTTGACCTGCAGCACCACCGTCCCGCGATCCTGGTCCACCACGATATCGGCACCGGCGTACACCAGGCCGGTCGCGCTGCCGGACCGGCTCGCCGCGTCAACAACCCTGTCCCAGTCCGGCACCTGGAGGCCGATAAGTGGCGCGTCCGTGTCGGGGTGGTGGGTGACCGGCTGTCCGCTCATCATTGCCCGGAACACTTTTCCGGTCGCCAGGTCCACCCCCGCACCGATCCCTCCCTGGTGCAAGTTCGCCCGCCCACCGGACGCGCGGGTCGGCAGGCGCAACATCGCCATCACTGGCATGTCGTGGTAGCTGATGATCCGGATGTCGGGCAGTCCGACCGGAACCACCTCCTTGAGCGCTTCGTGGGGCACGATCAAGGGCTCCATGATCGCGTCGTCCCGGTCAGCGATGCCGGAAGAGACCTCGCCCTCCAGAATCTCGCGAATCTGCTGCTCCACCTCAATCTGGTCGAGGTGACGGCCCGACGCGCTACACCAGCCGGAACTATCCCGACCGGCCACGAGCAGGACCCCTGCCCCTTGGCGGCCGCGGTTTGGCTTGACCACCCAGGAGTCCGGCAGCGCCTGCCACTCAATGGATGCGAGCTCCCGCCGGTCGCGGACCAGCGCGAGTGTCGGTGCGACGGGAACGTTGGCCTTTTGGAGCGCCGTCTTGGTCAAGTGCTTGTTGTTGACGAGTCGGATGGCCTCCAGGGTGTTCTCCCGCTCGACGTACAAATTTCGAGCGTTCATCCCCAAGACCCCGGACCATCGGTCGGCCGTGAAGTGCATCATGATGATCTCCGCTCAGTGACGACTGGCCGCGGCTCGGCGGCGGCCGGCTGAAAGCGAGTCAGCTCGAGGAGGCGCAAACCCCGATACCGACCAAACAAGAGAGAGAGCAGCCCGCCGAGGAGGCCGACCATCAGCGGGGCCTGGTTGACCCACGACTGCACGGGCTCGCTAACCAGGATCGGATACGCAACTGATGCCACCGCGAGGGTCCAACCGCACGTCTTCAAGGCCGTAGCTAGGCTGTCTTCCTCCCAGTTGGTCCAAAAGCGCTCAACCATGATCGCGAGAACCACGACCGGAAAGGCTGCCGCCCCAGCACCGCCCGGAATGAACTCTTCCAGATAGAGATCAATGATCAGCATGACCTCCACTACGAGGGCGATCAGCACGGCGAGACGGGCGACGCGCGGCAGATGCAGGCGCCTCAGCAACGGCTGAATCACCAGCCCCGACGCCAGGATCGCCACGAACATCCCAAGCCCCCGCACAAACCCCACCTGCTCGAAGGCGATGGTGAGCAAGATGGGGGCGAACACGCCGAAGGTCACGAGGCCGATCAGCGTCCTGATCCCAACCACCATCGCCGCGGTCAACGGAATCGTGGCCAGGAGCGTCAGCGCCTCCGACCGGGTCGTGGTGGTCCCTATGACTCCGCTCGCGCACAGCGCGTCCGTGGAGTTCCCAGCAGAGCCGTCGGGCCTGGTGAGGTCCTCCCGGGACGGATCGACGGCGAAGCCGGCCAGGTCCCGGCGGCCCAGCAGCATCGGGTGCGTGCGCTCATCCCGGTCGGTGACCGTCACCTCGGTGTCGATGGTCTTCCCGGCAACCCGCAGGCGCACATTGACCTTCGGTCGCCTCTCCTCACCCAGCGAGGATCGGATCGTGATCGTCTCAGCGTTTTCCAGGTCGACGCCGAGGCTCTTGGCGAAGTCATCATCGATGGACGAGTACCCAGCGCCCGTATCGACCCTTGCCTGCTGCTCCTTGGCCTGGGAGCTGCCCTGGACGCCGACTTCGACGGGCTCGCTGCGCCCGATCAGACGGAGTTCGCACTCCTCATCCGCCGCGCTCGCCCCACGCGCCGACAGCAACACGGCGGCGAGAACGATCAACACCAGGGCAGCCCTCGTTGGCCAAGAACCGCGCATCACCCCCAGCTTCCGCCCAATGAGCCAAGAGACGCATCCGTCGCGCATCGTCCACCACGACCGGATCTTGCCGCAAATGTTAGCGATCCCAGATTCCGATCCGCCTTGGCCTCGTTTGAACTGAGATCCCTGAGTACCCATGAAAGAAGCCCCTAACGATGATTGTGGAGATACGTGGTCCGAGGCGACGTCGATGGCTCGGACGGAGATTCGACGTGGCCGGCCGGCGAACCGGCTGTTAGGCCGGCAAGTGGACATCACGACCAGCACTTGTCCCGAAACAACCAGCGGTCCCTCAACCCCGGTCTTCTTTCCTCGCGCAAGGGGGGCGGCAACCAAGATTCGGTCGCCGCCCCCGGCCCGGCTTCAGCAGCAGCTCTCCGGAGCCGCGGATGATTCCGACCTCACCGGTTCCGGAGAGGAGGCTGCGGTCACTCGTCGACCTGCGCCCCGACGCTGCTACGTCGAGGTGGAGGTGTTGTTCGGATCCGTCTCCGTGGAGCAGATCCCGTTGTTGCAGCTCGTCGAGGTGGAGCCGGAACTGGAGTCGTCATCCGTGCTCCCATCGTCCGTGCTTCCACCCGTCGAGGTCGAGGTGCTCGTCGAGCACTGGTCGTTGCCTTCGGCATCGGCAACGCAGGTCTTCGTCTCCGTGACGCAGATGTCGTTGTTGCAACTGGTCGAGGTGGAGGTCGAGGTGGTCCCGGGCTCATTCGCCAACGCCGGTCGTGCGCCAATCAACGCGAGCACCAGCGCCGCCAGCATCGTGAGCGTGAGGAGGCCGCGGCCTACCCGTGCCGTGAACGTCATGCCGTACCGTTCCCTTCTGGCCTTGCCGGCCATCGGTGGTTGCTCGGTCGGCCCGTTGCCGGCCAAGGGGTGGGCGGCTCTGTGCGCCGCCCACCGGTTCCTGATCTCGACGCGCCTACCGGGTCCCGTCACCGATGGTCTCCCAGGAGGGCGGGAGGACCGCCCCCTAGAGGTCGCGTGGACGGGCGGTGGAACGCCTACGAGTTGACGATGCCGTCGCCGTCGTTGTTGTTCCCGCCGTTGCCACTGCCGCCGTCGTCGACGTCATCGACGTCGTCGCCGTCGTTGTCCACGTTGACGATGCCGTCGCCGTCGTTATTGTTCCCGCCGTTGTTGCTGCCGGTATCGGCAGACACGGCGGTCGCCATGGTGAACGCCAACGCCAGTGCGGCGACGAGGGCCAGAAACTTGCGGCCCGTCTCTCCTGCAAACACGTTCATGCCCTAACTTCTCCCTCTCGGTGTGGCCCGGTCGGCCACGAATGCCGTCTCCAGCCGTTCGAACGCCACTGAGCGGCCCAACCGCCAGTGTCTAGCCCCTGCCGCCAATCCCTCCTTTCGTTCAACCCGAATGCGGCGGCCACACAAGTCGGGCGGTACTCAGTAGTAGAGGACATGGAGAGGCGAAAAAATACATCCGAGGGAGGTCTCTTCGTGGCGAATTCGGAAGCGGCTCAGGCCGGCGGATCGACCGACAGGGTGTCCGGTTAGGACGGGCCAAGCCTGCTCACCGGCCCTGGTTGGAGGCTATCCCGTACAAAGGAACCATCCGACCCCACGCCGCCTAGGACCCCGGTTCCATCTGCAACCTTCGACCTGGTCGTTGCACCGGGCTTCGATCCCCATGCAACGGGCGGACACGTCAGGTCCGGTCCGGACCATCCACCCCGGCCTCGGTTGTCGGCATGCCCGTCGGCCCAGACCGTGGCGATCACCGGGGCGTCTGCATCTCTCTCCTGGTGATGCTGGCAGCGGCGCATGTCTGTCAGCAACGCACCTGCCGGTCGCCACTCCCTCCGGTTGCAGCGGGCACGAAGGAGGGAGGCCGGATGCCCCCCTCCCACTCCTTGGACCTAGCGACCGGATCCTGGTTGGCTGCTTGGCGCCCCGCCCCGCCCGACCCTCTGCCGGGCGTAGGGACAACGGCACGCCGGCCAGCGATTAGTTTTGGAGCTTAGTCGACGAAGATGAGGAAGTCGCCGCCGTCGAGAATCTCCACGCCGACCACGTCACCGATGAAGATGTCGGCATCCTCAAGGATATTGAGAAAGTCCTGGTTGTTGCTCAGGACCTCGACATCCTGGATGTCGACCTCGATGTCGTTGTTGTTCAGTACGTTGTTGAGCGCCTGAAGGTTGTTGAGGGAGTCGTTCAACTCCACCACGGCGACGTCGATCGTGCTGTCCTCGACATCGACCAGATCCTGAGCCTGAACGACGGCGGCCACGAGACCTTGCGCCCCGTTCTGGCTGACGTTGACCTTGTCAAGGTCGAAGTCCAGGTCGGTCGCCTCCTGCGCGCCTACGCTCCCGAAGGACAGCGCGGCGGCGAGGGCTCCGCCGAGGACGGCGGACGTAAGTCGTCGATTCATGGATGGGTTCCTCCTAGGTCGTTGATTTCTCGACCGCGCCCTTCCCTCGTCAGAGCGGCCGAAGTTCTCGTCTCGCTAGGTCCATCCCAGTAGAGGCCGTCAAGCGCCCGATAAATACATCCGGGGACGCTTTCTCAGAGATGAATCCGTAGGCGGATTGAAAGGAGCACCGGGAACGGCAGTGTCTTAGGACGTCCCGGGCCCTAGCCGCGCCAATGCTGACACCTGCTGGGCCTGTCGTCAGCCGTGGGGCGGCGCAGGAGATCGCACTTCGCCTGAAGGAGGAATATCGTCGGGCCGGGGAAGGCGGGTCAACCGATCCGGGGGTGAGGGTCCGGCCTTGGGCGCAATACCCGCGCTACGCTCGCCACGCCAGCTTGACGGACGGCTGCGGACGTGACAGCGCCTGGGGTTGGTGCTGAAGGGCAGCTACTTGGCAGCCATGTGCCTTGGAGCCAGCGGGTGTTTGCCCGCGGCCCGAGCCTCCCGTCGCCGAAACCGGCCGGTCATCCCCCGAGCGGCACGATTGTCCCGGAGCCAACCCGGAACCGGCCGCGGCAGTCGCTCAAACCCGCCCTGCCTGCTTTGCCTGAACGAGAACGATCCGGACCCGGGGCCGCGCTCCACCATCGATCCAGGCCGTTGGGGTCCCCAATGAACGGTTAGCCGTAGGAGAGGTACTGACTGTGGACGTACCCCAGGACGTCGTCACAGGTGATCGGCTGCCACTCCCCAACGAGGTCCCCCGCTAGATCCACCGTCGTGCCCTCAGGGACCACGGTGATGACGTCTGCTTCGGAGCTCGCATCGATGCGACAGTTCGCTCCGTCCCCGTTGGTGCCGACGATGACCGCAGTTCCAGTCGTCGTTTCCGTCGCCTCGCTGGTCCCGCTGGCCGTCGTCGTCACGTTCGATGTGTTAGCGTCCGTCGTCGCGTTCGTCCCGCAGCCGACCGCCGCTGCGGCGTCAATACGGCCCGCACCAAGGAGCCCGCCGTAGCTCGGGTTGAGCCCGTCCAGGGGAACCGACGTCTGCGCGAGCTGATCGCGGGCGCCCATCCCGGCCCCGATCACGAGGGCGGCCGCGCCGGAGACGAACGGCGTCGCCATGCTCGTGCCGCTCCAGTAGGCGTAGCCACCGCCGGGCATCGTGCTGACGATGTCGGTTCCCGGCGCGCTGATGTCCAGGGCACTGTTGTAATTGCTGAAGGCGCTCTTGAGATCGCTGGCATCAGTGGCAGCGATACCGAGCGCGTTGGCGTCGATCGCCGGGTACTCCGGCGGCTGGGGCCGGTCGAGATTTCCGGCCGCCGCGGCTACGACGATACCCGACGCCGCCGCCGCCGCCACCGCCTCGGCAACGACCCGCGTGTTCTGCGTCGAACTGAGGCTAAGGTTGATCACGCTGGCACCGCTGTCGATAGCGTAATAAATCCCCGCGGCGAGGAAGAACGCGTCCCCGACGCCGTCGCTGTCGAGCGCCTTGATCGGCAGAATGGCGGCATCGGGGGCCACTTGGGCCACGACGCCCGCCACGTGGGTGCCGTGCCCCGTCATCTCGTCCACGCTTCCGTCGTCATCATCGTCCACACCGTTGCCGACGTCTGAGGTGTCGGGCGAGTTCTCGAAGGCGTTCCAGCCGCTGCCGAGCACGCGACCTGCCAGGGCTGGATGTGCCGCATCGACTCCGGTGTCAATGACCGCCACCACCACGCCAGTGCCGGTGCCACACGCGTGGGCGACGTCCAAACCGAGCAGGTCCGAGGCGTACTGGCCGCTGTACGAGGTCTCGTCACTCGCACCGGTGACGAAGAAGTTTCGAGGCCGCCCCTCTGGGGCTTGGCTGGCGAAGTTCAGCTCAGCCCAGACAACGTCTGGATCGTCGCCCAGCACGCCCTCCGACGTTGCCTCGTCGCTACCGCTGGGCAGTTGGAGGAGGTAGATATTCCGGGACGTGATCTCGGCGAGCAGGCTCGTTCCGTTGCGCGCATTGAACGCGGCCAAATCCGCTCCCGGTGCCAACCGGACGATGACCTGCTCCGCACGGAAGCCATCCGTGGTCTCGTCACCGTCATTGTCGACGAACGGCGCCTGCCATGGGGCACCTCCATCCTCCTCACCCTCCGCGAGGGCGACCGCCACCGGCGTGGATCTGATGGCCAGCGCGAAGATGAGAGCCAGCCAGAAAAACCGTCGGGACCAGATGGAGATTGGCAGGTTGGTAATCATAGTGAACCTTCCAGGATGAACGGGGCCCAGAACGCGGGGTGCGGCCGCTGCTCCAGCATGATGCACTGCGCGTGACGGAGGGCCGATGATGGCGAGGCACCTCCCCGCCACCCGCCATAGAAGTGGGTCATTACAATCGCCGCGCTCTCGTCGTTCACGGTCCAGAGGCTCATGACCAGCGACGATGCCCCCGCAGCCAAAAAGCTCCGGACCAACCCCACCAGCTCATCCCCCGTACCCACCACGTTGCGTCCCGTGTCACACGCGCTCAATGTCACCAGCGCCTGCGGCAAGCGCAGCTTGTAGTTATCGCGAACGGTCATCCAGCGATTGGCCAGCTTGATGCCCGATGTCAGCGGGCTCTCGGGCGAGAATCTGCCGTGGCAAGCCAGGTGGACGACCGAGGCCCCTTGGGCGGCCGCGGTGACCCGCTCGACGGTGGCGTCCGGACCGAGCAAGACGTTATCCGTTCCGAGTGCCGCCGCGACCCGCCGCGTCTCATCGGCGATCAGGGGGGCGATCTCATCCGGCACGCCGACGATCAGCGCGCCGCTGTGGGACCGCACGCTATCTTCGCGGCCTATCTTCGCAAGCAGGCTGGCGCTCGGCGCATAGAGAACCTCGGCCCGCTCGATCAGGTACTGCTGTCCATCCCAGAGCGCATGGAAGGGAACGGCGTGCAGCGGCCCGTGGGGAATAATCACCAGGCGCTGAACATCACCCAAGGCTGCGCGTAGCGGCGCGAGCAGGACGGCATCAAGCGCCATCAACTCGCGGCGCGCATCGGCGAGCAGGCGGTTCGCGCGCACCGCATCCTTGTCGCCGGCCACCAGCGCCCGGTCGATCTGGAAGCGGACCCGACGGAGCTGCTTGACGACACCCTGGACACGAGCCAGGGATCGGAACACCTGGGTGCGGTCACGATGGAGGACGAAGGCCATGAGTTGGTCGCCAGCGAGGAAGTATTCGATCAGCGCCCCGCCAGCGGGCACCAGGGACTGAGCAGTTGCCAGATCAACCGGTGGCGTGTCATGCCCTGCCGCGCCGCGGCTCACGACCATGCGGTTCTGCAGCGCCTCAAGGTCGCGCTCCAACTGCTGCACGGCATGGTGCCAATCGTCTGCCTTGGGAGGCCCGGCTTTGTTGTTGCCGACCTCCGTTAACTGGCTGTAACGCCAGTTGAGCTCGGCGCGCAGCCGGGCCATCTCGTTCTGCAGCCTCACCGCCGCCGGATCATCCCGATCGGGTTCGGTTCCGTCCCCAAGGTCGAGAGCGCCGCTCACGAGGTCGAGCAAGGCGCGACTCTTGGCCCGCTCAACCGTGGAGAACGCTTCGGCAATCGCATCCGGACCATCTCCACTGAGCGCCTGGACCACGAGATCCGCGTAGATGGCCAAGCGGTTTCCAAGGAATGCCGCCCGGAATTGCTCGGCCTGCAACGTTCCACGCACGCGCTCGACATGCGCCACGGCGGACCGAAGATCAGCGAGAGCGAGGTTCTGCTCACCTCGCCCTCGATGAAGGAGACCGCGTAGATGGAGCAAGTCGGCAAGCAGGGGTGCGAGTTGGAGGCGCTCTGCCGCCGGCATGGCGGCATCCAACCCCCAGGCGGCCGTCGGAAGGTCCCCGGCAATCAGAGCGAGGCGGGCAAGGTGGTAGTGTGCGACCGCTGCCTCCGCCGGCCGTTCCCGGAGAACCTCCAAGGTGCCGGTCACCAAGGCTCGTGCCTGATCCAGGCGGCCCTCCCCGGCGGCAAGTTCGGCTCGAATAAGGTCGACCCGGGCTTGGGCGGTCCCCTGACCGAGCGCCTCAAACGCCGTCGCTGCACCGGCTAGCACGCGCTCCGCCTCTTGGAGCTGTCCCAGGCGAACCAGAACCCGCCCGAGTCCGGCGCGTGCATGGGCAGCCTCAAGTACGAGCTCGCTTGCCTCCAGCTCAGGCAGGACCCGCTCGTAGGTGGTTCGGGCTTCGTCCAGGAGACCTAGGGTCGCGAACGCATCGGCTTGCTCGGCGAGGAGGCGAGCGAGCTCAGCCCCCGCTTCGTCAGCCTCCAGATGGCGCCGCGCCCGTTCAAAGTGGTAGAGGGAACGCTCGAGGCGGCCCTGGCGCATCGCGAGGTACGCCAGATTGCCCTCCGCGATGGCGGCGGCCCATCCGAGGCCGTTCGCCTCGAAGACCGGCACGGCAGCCATAAACGCGACCTCGGCACCGCTGAAGTCGTCAAGACTCATCAGCGTGTTGCCACGATTGGTTTCGAGCTGGGCGAGGATAACGGGGTCATCGACGAACGCGGCTCGCGCTCGATCGAAATGGAGCAGGGCTAGATGCGGTTTGTCACGCAGTTGATGGGTCGCGCCGAGATTGATATCGGCACGAGCGGCGAGCGTTTCCTTGCCGGCTGCCACGAATGCAGCCCGAGCCGCCTCACCGGCAGCGATGGCTTCATCGAATCGGGAGAGACTGGCCAGCGCGTGGAGTGAAGCAAGCTTCGCACGAGCCGCTTCAATCGGCTCACGAGCCTCCTCCGCGATCCTCGCGGCCTCCTCCGCCAGGGCCAACGCATCAAAGAACTGCCCCGCCTGGGCGAGGGCCTGGGCATGAGCGCGACGAGCGCGAGCACGTGTGACAGGCGTTCCGCCCTCGTCGGCCAAAGCCACGACAAGCTCGCATGCCGTGACCGCGCGGGCGACCTCCACCGTCGCCAACCGCTCTGCCTCGTCGCCCATGGTCAGGAGCAAAGGCTCCACGTGGCCAAGTTGCTGGAGATGAGACAGGCGCCGCTCTGGAGGAAGAGCGGTGGTCTCCGCCAACAGGTCGGCGCCACTCGGCACCATCATCATCCGATTTCGAGATCGGGCAGGATCAGCAGCGTCGAGGGCAGCCGGACGTGGAGAGCGTAGTGCCCTTCCACGGCTTGGATGCTGAAGATGCCATGCTCATCCGCGTCCAGTTCGACCGAGGGGAGAGCAGAGCCGGTTCGGACCAGCGCGACGGGGATCACCGGGGGCGGCTCGTCGAGCCCGACCTGGCCAATGATGTGCCAAACCGTCTCCCCATGCTCGGTCACTCGCTCCATCTGGAGGTCGACGTCGGCCACCTCACTCTCGAACAGGATATGGCGGGGATTTCCTGTGCCGCGTACGCCAATCAGCACAGGACCTTTCAAGCTATCGAATGCGAGCCGGGCCACCACCGGGAGCAACCCTTGCAGCCGGCCAGCCTGGACAGAAGGCTGCGTGTGCCGAAAGAGTGCCCGGGCCCGCGCGAGTGCCGCCAGCGACGGCGCCATGGTCTCGGCTGAACTCAGTATGCGACGTACGGCGCGATAGCGGGAGACAGTGGCCGCACACTCCCCGCAGGTTGCGACGTGCCCTGCTACCGCGGCAGCCTCCAGGTCGTTCAGGTCATCCGCGGCGTAGTCGATCAGCCGCTCATAGGGAACCGGATGGCTGCTCATGCGTGCTCCTTGGTGTGCAGTGGAGCAGAGGAAGGACCGGCCCGAAAAAATACATGAAATGCCTACTCGGTCACAAATTCTGCGAACCGCCTCCGTCCGATCCTCACCGATCCGGCTCGAATCCCATTTCCAGCAGCACCGCCTCAAGTTTTTTGAAGCAGCGGGCACGGGTAGGACCAATGCTTCCAAGAGGCACCCCAAGCCGGTCAGCGACCTCCTCGTAGCTTGGTTCGTCCGGATCGAGGAAGAGAGCTGTCAGCAAACCACGACAGCGGTCGTTGAGGCGCCCAATTGCCTCTCGAACCTGCTCACGCTCCCATCGCGGGACATCCTCAGGCGCTGGCGAGCTCGTGTCGACGACCGTGTCATCCAACGTGGTGTGGAGAGTGGACCGTTTTCGGAGGCGCCAGCACTCTCGGTGGGTTGTGGTAATGAGCCAGGACGAGAGGCGTGTCTGGTCGCGCAGGGTGTGAAGGTCACGCAGGACGATGGCGCAGACGTTCTGAAAGACATCGTCCGCGTCATCCTGCGAAAAACCGCTTCGCAGCGGAATGGAGTACACGAGTCGGCTGTACCGTGCGATAAGCTCGTCCCAGGCACCCTCGTCGCCGTCGATACAGGCTTGCACGAGAGCTGGGTCGGCGAGGTAGGCGTCGGACGATGCACGTCCGGGAACTGCCATGTGCTGATCCTCAGCCGTGTCGTGTCGCGGGGGCAGTCGAGACAGCGGGAGCGCTAACCTCTGAAGACGACTGCGACCCGAGCAACGGAGCAACGCTTGAGGTGGCCACTCGCTAAGTCTAGCATCACAGGCTTCACCTCACGGACCAGGACGCAGGACGTTTTGTGTGGGACCGGCCCGTTCCGAGGCCATCTTAGACGCCGCGCCATCCGCCAGTTGACGGGAGCGGGCGGCGTCAAACCCACACCCGCCCCCAGAGATTCTCCGGCTCGGACAGCGGGTACTGATCCCGGCGCATTCCCAACGCCGTGAATGCCCCTGAGGGTCACAAGCCGCACGCGGTGGAGCGCCTCAAAACTCAGGGCTGCGCTAAGATGGCCGCCCAATCGGTTAGCCTACGCTTGCCGCCAGCCATGGGATTGCGACCGGCCGGTGACGGCTGAACGAGGACCGGCAGCATGAAACCAGAGGGGCAGGCATCGAACGCCCCGGGGACGGTGATCGTTCGCGATCTCGCGTTTCACTATCCTCCCTTGCGTCCCGGCCTCGCACCCGTTCAGGCTCTTGACGGCATCTCATTCCGGGCCGAGCCTGGGCAGACGGTCGGGATCTACGGCTCGGGTGGTTCCGGCAAATCCACGCTCTGCCTGGCCCTCAATGGCATCGTCCCGCAGACCACCGGGGGCATTGTCCGTGGCGAGGTGACGATCGGCGGCTGGAGCACGAGGACACGTCCGATCGCACAATTATCGTCCCGGGTAGCTGTGGTCTTCCAGAACCCCGACACCAGCCTGATTGGACGGTCCGTGGAAGACGAGGTGGCATTCGGTCCGGAGAACCTGGGCGTACCGCCGGCGGAGATCGAGCGACGCATCGAGACAACGCTGGACCGGGTTGGCATGGGGGCCTATCGATGGCAACGGTCGTCGGAGCTCTCCGGCGGCGAGAAGCAGCGGGTCGTCGTGGCTGCTGCCCTGGCCATGGAGCCGGCGGTCCTCGTGCTTGATGAGCCGACCGCCGCCCTCGATCCCCATGGCACGACCGCCGTCGTTGATGTTCTTCGGGCGCTCATTGCAGAGAAGCGCACGACGATCATCCTGGCAGCCCAGGATCCGGATCTGCTGGCCGCGCTCAGCGACGAGCTTCTGATCCTGGATGCGGGCCGCGTGGTGCGACGGGGAACACCGCAAGAGGTCTTCATGCATGGTTCTGAGCTGCGGAAGATCGGCCTCACGGCACCGCCACTTCTGGACCTGGCGGAACGGCTCAACGCGATGCTGGGCACCGACTTCGGGTTTCTCGAGCACGCGGTGGCGCTCCAATCCCTCACAGATGCGCTTGAGCGGAGGCCTCCTGCTCTCAGGGATTCTGTCCCCAGCTCGGTTACGTGAGCGGCACACATCGCGTGCCCATCGTCCAAGTTCAGTCGGTCTCGTACCACTACGGTTCCACGGGAGACGGCGCCGGTCGGGCAATCTCTGATGTCACGTTGGAGATTGGGCACGGGGAACTGATTGCCCTGGTTGGTCAAAACGGATCAGGCAAGAGCACCCTCGCCCGCCACGTCAATGGGCTGCTCAAGCCCTGCTCCGGCCGGGTTCTGGTCCATGGCGTGGATACCCGGGAGGTGCCGATTCATCGGCTGGCCCGGTACGTCGGTTATGCGTTCCAAAACCCGGATGACCAACTCTTTGCGGCAACCGTTGTCGAGGACATCAGCTTCGGACCCCGCAATGTGGGTCATGACCCGGCAGAAGTGGAGCGCCGCGCCGGGATGGTCATCGAGCAACTCGGCTTGGGCGGCGTCGCGGGACACCACCCATTCCTGCTCAACAGGTCCACCCGCCGACTCGTCGCCCTTGCAGGCGTCCTGGCGCTGACCCCTGATGTCCTGGTCTTGGATGAACCGACGGATGGTCTCGATGCCTGGGCGGTTGATCGGGTGCAGGCCGTGGTGAGGCACCATGTTGCTGACGGAGGTGCTGTCCTCCTCATCAGCCATGACATGGGCTTCGTCGCCGCCACGGCCAATCGGGTAGTCATCCTCCGGGGTGGCCGGGTCGTCGCCGACGGGCCGACCCGCACGGTCATGACCGATCTTTCCCTCCTGACAGCAAACAACCTGGCCCTGCCGCCCGTCACGAGGTTAGCCCAGGCGCTCGCGCCGCGTGGGATGCGGCCTGACGTGCTCAACCCCGAAGAATTCTGTGACGCGTACGCCGCCCTCTGGCGCGCACGTCACCTGTTGCCAGGGACATCGGGTCCGTGAGCGTCACCTTCGATGTCTATGTCCCGGGGCAGAGCGCCGCCCATCGTCTCGATGCCCGGGTCAAACTCGTGGCGCTCCTGGCCCTGGGTGGTTCCCTGCTTCTTGCAGACGGGCCGGTGTTCCTGGCAGCAACGATCGTGATGATCCATGCCCTGCTGCTCTGCTCAGGTGTCTCCGCCTCTCGTCTGCGCCAGGTATGGGGCTCCCTGCTGCCGCTGCTGGCCCTGGTGCTTGTCCTGCGGCCCCTCTTCGACCGCGCGGGACAGCCTGTCCTTCTGGACCTGGGTCCGCTCCGATTGACAGTCCCTGCACTGCTCCGTGGCATGGCAGCCGTGCTGCGTTTAGCGGCGCTCAGCTTTGCTGTCTATGGCTGGCTGGCGACCACGTCGGAACGGGACCTCGTGCGGTCCCTCGTCCGCCTCGGCCTCCCACACGGCTGGGGCGTCGCCGTGGCCATCGGACTCCGTACGATTCCAACCCTCGCCACCCGGTTCGCAGCGATCTCAGATGCTCAGCAAGCGCGCGGCCTTGATCTCGGGGGAACGAGCGTCGAGCGCCTACGCGCCAGAATCCCCATCCTGGTGGCAACCGTTGTCGCCGCCATCCGGACGGCCGATCAAATGGGGGCGACAGTTGCCGCCCGGGC
>JADDPH010000088.1 GCA_016781925.1 Sphaerobacteraceae bacterium
TGTCCTCCGAAGTTAGGTGAGCTGAATCTGGATTGATGCGGCAAACAATTGGCCGGCGTCCAGGATGCGAAGACCTGTTCGCACGCCCGCGTCCTCCAAGGCGAAGGGGTTGGGAACGCATGTGTAGGGCTCGATAGCGATCGCCTCTCGGTGGGGCGGGGTGAAGACGACGCAGTGATGAAACGTCGCGTCGAAGGTCTGGGTCAGCGTATGACCCGATTGTGGATCTTCGATGGACGTCACAACCTGCCCGTCCTGAACCTGGAGGTCCGTCAGGACGGTGTCCAGCTCAGTCGCGCCGAACCGCCGGCCGGCAGAGAGGTCGCGCGGTTCGTCCACCGGAGCCCGGTGCCCCGTGGGAATGCCATCGGCGAGGTCCCAATACTCGCGTGCCGGCACGGTGATGCGACAGGCGTTCGGATCCCCCTGGCCGAGAGGAAGGCGGAAATAGGGGTGTGCTCCGAGGGCGAACGGCAGGGGGCCGTTGGCAAGGTTATAGACCTCGAAGTCGATGCGCAGGGAGGCGCGCTCCACGGTGTAGGTGACGCGGAGCCGGAAATCCGCGGGCCACTGGTCGAGCAAGGCTGGCTCGTCGATGGACGCCTGAAACTCACCAACGGCGCGATTCGATGCCTGCTCCAGGACGCGCCACGAACGGTTCAGGACAAACCCGTGAATCGCGTTCCCGTTGTTCACCTGAGCCGCGTCGACACGATGGGTTCGCCCAGCGAAGGTGAACGACTGCCCGCGCAGACGACCCCCGAACGGAAAGAGGATGGGGATGCCGCTGCGCGACGGCCGGCTCCCCGGCTCCCCAAAATCCGGCGCGGCCCAGAGCACCTGGACCGGATCGTCAGCGACGACCGCTTGGAAGTTGTAGCAGTTGAACCCGAGGGACGGCAGGATTGAGGCAGTTGATCCGCTCGCCTCGTCGTGGAGAAGGATGGAACCCGCAACACTCACCGCGGTGGCCTCCTGCCGTGACAAGCTGTGCCGACGAGAAGGCACCGACGGTGCCCAGAGCATGCAAGGTTCACGCCAGCTCTCATGGCGCCGTGCCAGTCGGATGGTGCTCCAGGAACGTCCTGACCTCGGCCAAGGAGGGCAGTCTGTCGTGTGAGTCAAGGGCCTGGATTGAGAGAACCTCAGCCGCGTTGGCGAAGCGACCGACCTCCGGCCAGGGCCAGCGCCGGGCAACTCCGTAGATGATCCCGACGGTAAACGCCGTGTCAGCGGACGCGCCGGCTCGCCGGGCGACGGGGAATCCGTGGATATCCCACATCTCTGCCGGCAGGCAGATTCGACACCCCCGCGCTCCGCGGAAGACGACGAGGGAGCGAAGGTTACTGCCCCGCATCTTTGATTGGATGGTCGCGACTGCCTCGTCAAGGGTCGCGGCGTCCGCAAGAGCCTCCACGTCCCGCTCGGCGCCGAGGAGGACATCGTGACGCATAGCGACCTCAAGGGCGTCCGGGAGACCTGCATTGACCAGATCGCTCAGGGAACCGACGAGCCGCGTCCGAGGCAGCGTATGAGCGGGGAGATCGGTCAGAAAGCGCCGAAGTGGGGCATCGGCCATGTCGAGAAAAACAACATCGTGGTCGAACGCGGCAGCGATGTCGAGCCGGTCACCGCGAACGATGTGCGCCCCGGGGCGCCAGAGGACGGTGCGATCAGGCGAGCCGCCCCCGGTGATGATCGTCGAGGTGTCGGTCGGTTGGCCTTGCCGAACCGCCAGCCATCCCGAATCGATGCCTTCCGCGTCGAGGAACGCTCGCAGGGCCGCACCCTCCGCGTCATTCCCGACGATCCCGGCGAATGAGACTTCGGCGCCAAGCCGAGCCAGCGCGACGGCAGTGCTCGCGGTGCCGCCCGGCTGCGAATGCTCGGCCTGGACAATCGCGGACCCTCCCCTCGCAGGATAGCTGTCAACGACCGAGAGCCGGTGCCAGCTCGCCTTGCCGATAGCGGCGATCCGGGGCGTCCTCGACGCCGTCACGGTGGAGGAGCCATAGAGGCCGACCAGGGCCGAGTCGTCCGTGCCGGGCGCCTGCGACGGGCAGTAGCAGAAGACGGGGTCATGGCGCCTGGACCAGCAGCACCCGGGCTGGGGCACCGTCACCCGCGGCTAGCTTCAATGGGAGACAGAGGAGGGTGTAAGCGCCGGGGGGAGCAGCGGTGAGGTTCAAACCCTCGATGATCAGGACGCCGGCGCCCAGCAGCGTGCGATGGGTCAGGTGCTCCTGGTCATCGAACGCCTCAATGGAGAGGTAGTCGATGCCGACCAGACGGATACCGCGTTCCACGATCCACCGTGCCCCGGCAGGAGAGAGCGCGACATAATCATCGTGGAAACGGTGATGACCCGCCTCCCACAGTGCCGAGTTGGCCGTACGAAAGAGGATGCGTTCGATCCCGTGCGGAAGGTTGGCGCTGTCGAGGTGCTCCGGCTCGACCCGGCGCGCTTCCGCTGGGATCTCCATGACCACGCACGGCCCAATCCATCGCTCCGGCGGGATGTCGTCAAGGGTGGCGCCGTTCTCGATGAAGTGCCAGGGGGCGTCAACGTGGGTGCCGGTGTGGCTCGAGAGGGTGATGCCGCTCACATTTGCGACATCACCGGAGGCGATTCGCATCATGGGCTCGACTCGCACCTCTGGGTCGCCGGGCCACACCGGTAGAGCGGGAGAGAGCGGTACCGTAATGTCGATCACCCGCGCATCGGCGATGTCCAGTGTCATCTCACTCCCTGAAAGCTGGTTCCCATTGCCGCGAACTTGGGATGTTGCTAGGGATGGATGGTGTCGATCTGCTCCATCCCCGGATGGAGTCATTTGGGGAACATCATGCTTCGTAGACGGTGGCTCCCCCGACGACCGTTGCGAGGACCTGGACATCGGCGATTCGGGTCGGCTCCACTGTGGCAGGGTCATGGGCGAGGATGGCGAAATCGGCGAGTTTTCCGACCTCGATCGATCCTTTGTCGGTCTCCTCGAACGAGGCCCGGGCAGCGGCGATCGTGTAGAGCCGGATGCCCTCCTCTACGCAGATCGCCTCCGCTGGCGTGTAGGGCTGACCGGACCCCGTTTGCTCGGTCACCGCAGCCTGAATGCCCTTCAGCGGCTCGTAAGCGGAGACGGGGCAGTCGGACGAGAAGACGAGGTCGACCCCAGCATTGAGGAGTGAGCGGAACGGATAGGTGAGCGCGCACCGCTCGCGGCCGAGATGGCGGAGGAAGCCATCGCCGTACTCCGTGACGAAGATTGGTTGCGAGACGGCGAGAAACCTGCCCCGGGCCAAGCGCTCGATTAACTCTGAGCGGCAGATGCCGCAATGCTCGATCCGGTGGCGGTGGTCCGGCCGTGGGTTGGCGGCGAGGGCTCGCTCATAGGCGGAGAGGACCATGTGGATTGCCCGATCGCCGATGGCGTGGGTGGCGACCTGGAAGCCGGCGTCATGGGCTCGACGCACAGTTTCGTCCAGCTCTTCCTGCGGCATCATCTCCAAGCCCAGGTTGTCCGGGCGTGGGTCCTCCAGGAAGGGTTCAAAGACCGCTGCGGTGCGTCCGATGAGCGAGCCGTCGGAGAAGAGCTTGACTGGGCCAATTCGAAGGCGCTCGTCACCTAGACCGGTCCGCAGCCCGAGGTCTTCGACCAAACCGAGCAGTGGTCGCCCGATCATCAGATAGGTGCGGAGCGGCAGCGAGCCATCAAACGTGACCAGGTGGTGGGCGGCCATCTCGTCGGCGCTGTTCACCCCGGCGGTGTGGCTGCTGGTAATGCCAGCCGCGAGATAGTGCTGCCCGCAGCGACGGAGGGCGTGGGCCATGTCGTCCCGAGTGGGCTTGGGAATCTGGCGCCGTACGAGTTCCTGCGCGGTCTCCTGGAGCAGGCCGGTTGGTTCGCCCGCGTCATCCAGGACGATATGACCACCCTGTGGTGAGGCCGTGCTTCCTCCCACCTTCGCCAGGCCGAGGGCAAGCGAGTTGGCGACGGCCATGTGGCCGGAGCCATTGACGAGGAAGACCGGGTGACTGGGGGCGACGGCGTCAAGATCCTGCCGGGTCGGGTGACGGCGCTCTGCCAGCTTGTTGTCGTCGTATCCCCGCGCCAGGATCCATGACCCCGACTGGGTCTCGGTAGCGCGCCTGCCGATCGCGGCGCAGAGGTCGGCAATCGAGCGAACCGTCGGGAAACGAGCGTCAATGTCACCGAGTGTCAGGCCGAAGCCGATCATGTGGTTGTGCGCTTCGATGAAGCCCGGCGCCACGAAGGCACCTCCGAGGTCGATCTCTTCCGCACCCGCGTGAGCATAAGCACGAGCACCGACGATATCGCCGACGTAGACGATGCGGTCGTCTGCCGTAACCACCGCCGATGCCACCGGTGCCGAGTGGTTCATGGTGCGAAAATCGCCGTTCAGGAAGAGACGTTCTCTCACCATCGCTCCTTAGATCGGTCCTGCTCCGGCGTGTTCAAGACGATGGATCGTCGCATGGAGGAGGCCCGTCAGCAAGGCCGTGACGCGTTACCAATGCTGCTTGACACTACGATCGCGTTTGGGTAGGCTAACGATGTTCGGCATTTGGAGTTCGTGTTCGGAGAGTTCCGTGTCCGTCGGTGATCAGGTCGTGGCGCCGGGAGGCACCCGCCGCGAGCGTATGCGGGCGTTGATGCGTGAAGACATTCTTGCCGCAGCTCGCAAGATCCTGCAGGAGAGTGGCGTAAAGGGTCTTGCTATGCGCCCGCTGGGTCGGGCGGTTGGCGTCACAGCTCCAACGTTGTACGACTACTTCACATCGAAGGATGCGGTCCTCAACGCACTCTATGTAGAGGGTACCGACCGGCTCTGCGATGCGTTCGACGCGGCGATTGCTGCCTCACGGCCCGGCGTCGACCGATTGACCGCCATTGGCCGAGCGTACCGGCGCTTCGCGCTGGACAACCCGGACCTCTACTTCCTCATTTTTGGCCGGGTTGATGCCTCCTATCGCCCAGGAGACGAGGAGAAGGCCCGCGGCCACGCCGTTCACGAGAAACTGGAGACGGTGGTCCGGGAGGCCATTGAGATGGGCGCCCTCCGAGCGGAGGATCCGGATCTCATTTGCAACGCGATGTGGGCGCTTGCTCATGGCCAGATCACTCTTGAGATCAGCGGCTTCGTTGACGATTGCGGCCCGTGGCAGGCTGAGCAGGTGTACGAGAAGAGCTGGGAGTTTCTGTACTCCGGCCTCGCGCCGATTGGCGTGAGGGCGGAGGGTCCCTTTCCGTCCGTCTTAGCGGCGGATGGGTAGGCCAGCAGGAACCAGCAGGATAACCAGAGCCACCCGGCGCCGATGTCGGCCTTCCGGGTGCGGCGCTAGTCAGCCGCTGCCGGGCTGTCGGCCGCTCATGGCGGCTCGGTCCGTCACGCCCTCTCGCGAGAAGGGAGATGGTGTGACGCTCTCCTCACGGGTTGGCCCGGTCCGGAGAAGGTCGAGGGCTCACGGCTCAGGAGCCTCATCGGTCCTGGTTCGCTAGGTTGGGTCCACGGTCTCGAAGAAGTCGCGTTCCCTCGACTCCAGGAGAGGAACGATTTGGCCGAGGACACGCTCCTTGAAGGCCTCGCTCGCCGTGTGAGCCTGGAAGCTTGCTTCGTCACGGTACTGCTCGTACAGCAGGAACCGCCGGGGGTCCTCGGTCGATCGATTGACCGTGTAGAGAGCACAGCCGGGTTCAGCCAGCGAGATTGGAATCATCGCTCGGAGGAGCCGGGCAACCTCGTCGTCCCGTCCTTCTTTCGCGTAGTAGCGTGCGGCAACCACGTACATGAGCCCTCCAGGTCGATCACTGTTGCTCTGTCCCACCTCGCGCCAGCCGCGCTGAGGCACCGACGCTTCAGTGACGGTCGGAAGGGAAGCTTCTCCCCTTGTTGGCTAGCGGTCAAGGTAAGGCCATGGTGTTGGGTGTGTTCGTCAGAACGGCGCCGCCAGGGTTGACCTGGCCTCACCAGCGACGTAGGCTCAGCCGCCCCGCCGGTACGGTGACGGATCAGACGAAGACCGCTGCTGGGTGGTGATTGTGGGGGCGAGATTTCGTCACAGGGGAGGGTGAGCCGATGGCGCGTCTGGAGCGAAGTGAGCTGGCGGTGCCGGCGTCCAACTGGGACATGATTGCCAAAGCCGTCACCTCCGAGGCCGATGTTGTCTTCCTCGATTTGGAAGATTCGGTGGCGCCGAACGAAAAAGTGGCGAGCCGGGCAAACGTGATCCGGGCGATCAAGGAGCTTGATTGGGGGACCAAGCCTCGCCTCTTTCGGATGAATGCGCTAGACACCCCGTTCTTCTATGGTGACCTGGTTGACGTGGTCGAGGCGGCGGGGGACCAGCTCGATCTGATCATGCAACCAAAGGCAAACCGGCCGGAGGATGTCTACGTGGTGGAGACGTTGTTGACCCAGATTGAAGCCCATAAGGGCCTCACTCACCCGGTTGGGCTCGAGGTACAGATTGAGACGGCGGAGGGGCTGATCCATGCGCCCCAGATCGCCAAGGCGAGCCGAAGAATCGAGACGCTCATCTACGGCCCCGGCGACTACACCGCCTCCGTCCGAATGCCCGCCGTGTCGATTGGCTCCATGGACGAATGGGATGCCGCCTACCCCGGTCACCGATTTCACCACGTGATGCACGGCATTCTGGTGGCGGGCCGCGCAGCGGGGATTCAGGTGATGGACGGTCCGTTCGCCGACTTCCGCGACTTGGAAGGCTACCGGCGGTCATGCCTGTTGGCGCGATCGCTCGGTTTCGACGGCAAGTGGTGCATCCACCCGAGCCAGGTCGCGATCGCCAACGAGGTCTTTTCCCCGACAGAGCAGGAGATTACCTGGGCAAGAAAGGTGGTCGACGCCTACGAGATCGCGAACCGGGAAGGCCGGGGCGCCGTCGCGGTCGACAACAAGATGATTGACGCCGCGAGTATCAAAATGGCTCAGGTCACCCTCGATCAGGCGGCAGCTGCGGGATTGGCGGAGTAGGGGCAGGAGCGCTGCAGGCGGCCTGACATGGGGCGCGAGTGCATCCATCTCGCCTCGGCCGGGTGGAACAGGTCCACGGACGCCGCTGTGTCGTTGCGTGGTCTCGAATGAACGGTTCTGGGCGCCGTAAGAGCCGGTGTTAAACAGCTGACGGGCGGTCCTACAGGGACCGCCCGTCGCCGCGTGTTCGTCCGTGAACGAGGACTGGGTCGGAGCTACCGCCGCGCCGCTGCCTCTCCAGTCTCGACGCCGGCCGCCTGGGCGTCCGGCTGGATCGGAGTCGGAATGGTCGGCGCGTCAGCGCCTTCCGGGCCATCGGCACGGGCCGCACGGCGGGTGTCGACCTGGGCAGCCTCCTCGGCAGAGGCAGCGGCCGCCGCTTCCTGGGCCTGCCGCTGCTGGGCGGCTCGCTCTTCAGCGCGGGCGGTGAGCCGCTGCTTCCGCTTGGAGGGTCGCGCCGTGTTTGCCGACGCATTTTCCATACGCTTCATGAAGCGCTCTACCTGCCCCGCGGAGTCAACAATCCGTTGCTCGCCGGTGTAGAACGGGTGGCAGACGCCGCAGAGGTCCGTCCGAAGCTGTGGCTTCGTGGAGCGGGTCGTGAAGGTGTTGCCGCAGGCGCACGTGACCGTCGCCTCGACGTAGTTCGGATGGATAGCGGCCTTCATGTGGGGCTACTCCGTGAATACATGAATGACGAGCTGATCTCTCCAGCTCGCACAGGGAACGGGGAACGAGATGACCTGGGCTAGTCGGCCGCCATGGTGACGGGCTCGGCAACCACCTCGGTCGCGCCGATCCCGTCAGCGTAGAAGGTGCCGCCACCGACCGGGTACATCTCCTGCGGGTAGACGCTGATCTTGCGCTTGTTGCGGGTTACTGGCTCGAACCGAACCACGCCGTCGATCTTGGCGTAGATCGTGTGATCCTTGCCGATGCCGACGTTGTTGCCGACCCAGAACTCCGTCCCCCGCTGGCGGACGACAATCGTACCGGCTCGAACCGCCTGGCCGTCGGCGCGCTTCACGCCTAGCCGCTGGGCGCGGCTGTCGCGGCCGTTACGGGAACTCCCGACCCCCTTTTTATGCGCCATGGCCTGCTCCTCTCTTCTCGGTAGACCAACCGGTGGCTCGCGTGGAACGCGATAAGGCGCCTAGCCGGCGATGTTCGTAATGATGAGGCGGGTAAGTGACTGCCGGTGACCGATCCGTCGCCGGTAACCCTTCTTCGCCTTGTACTTGAAGACGACGATCTTCTCGCCGCGGTAGTGCTCATCAACACGAGCTGTCACCGCAGCACCGCTTACAGTCGGCGTGCCGACCCGGGTTGCCCCATCTCCACCGAGCAGCAGCACGCGGTCGATGGTGATGTCACCGCCCGCTTCTGCAGGAAGACGCTCGACGGCGATCTGGTCGCCAACGCTCACCCGATACTGCTTGCCGCCCGTTTCGATCACCGCATAGGGTGAAAGCGGTTTCGGTGCTCGTGTTGGGGTGGTGCGACGGGCCGCGGAACCTTGGCTTCCGCGTGCCTGACGCCCGTCCTCCGGTGAAGCGGACGACGTGTCGGTCGCATCGCCCTGCGGAGCCTCGACTTCCGGGCCGGGATCGGCCGGCGTTGGGTCGCCTTCGTAATGGTCCTCGGGATCGGCTTCGATGTGGGGATCGGTCATCGCTCGTCTCTCAGGATTCGCGGCCATCGTCGGCGAGTGCCTGAGACGAGGGCGCACGAAAAACCGGGTGCCCATCGCACCCGCAAGCGCGAAGTGTACCACAAAGGGGAGGTCCCAGGGACCCAAAGATCTGGCTCGATAACCGAGACGCCATGGGGAGAGAGCGACCAGGGATTCCCCAGGCGCGCCCGTTGGAGCGCCTGCTTTTTGCGTCGGACTCCACGCGTGCCCCGTGGCCTTGATCCCCTCAAGTCCGCATCAAGTCCGGCACGCCTTCCCGGCCTTCACTGGCAACCTTGACACTCAAAAAGGCGCCTGCCTAGAATCGGGTAGTTGCCGGGATTTGCACAGAAATCCGAGATTTACCGAGGTTTTTCGCCGTGGTCGCTTTGGCTCCCACATCTGGCTATCGTCGGTCTCCGCGCCACGGAACCGGGGATTGCCGTGGGGTGCATCCTGCGCGGCGGCCTTCTCAGGACGTGACGAGCCGGCGGACTGGGGCGAGCTAGGATGGCACCCCCGAGCACACCTTCGGCTCTCCTCCGGTTCGGCACCCGCGGAAGCGCGCTGGCTCTCGCCCAGACGCAGGCGGTCGAGCGTGCGTTTCACCTCCGCCACCCCAACGTCGAGACGGTGGCCGAGGTGATCCAGACAGAAGGTGATGTCGACAAGACCTCCCCGCTGACGGCTATTGGTGGGCGCGGCGTCTTCACCTCCGCTCTTCAGGCCGCTCTGACGGGAGGCACGATTGACGCAGCCGTTCACTCTGCCAAGGACCTGCCGTCGGAGCGACCTCCGAGCCTGGTGCTCTCCGCCTTTCTGCTCCGGGAGGACCCGCGAGACGTGCTGGTGTCCCGCCACGCCCGGCCGTTGGCCGAGTTGCCGCCGTCGCCCCTGATCGGGACATCGTCTCGCCGCCGCGCAGCTCAGGTCCTGGCACAGCGGCCTGATGCTCGGATCGTGGATCTGCGGGGGAATGTCGACAGCCGCCTGCGAAAAGCGTTGGAAACTGACATTGACGGGATCGTCCTGGCGGCGGCCGGCGTCACTCGAATGGGCTGGGAGCGTGTCATCACGGAGTACCTCCCGCTCGATCGCTCCATCCCGTCGCCAGGCCAGGGCGCGCTAGCAGTAGAAACACGCCTTCACGACGAGGGGCCAGGAAGGCTCCTGGCCGAGCTCGATGACCCGTCGGTGTCCGTGCCGGTCCGCGTGGAGCGCGGCTTCCTGCGAGGCGTGGGTGGAGGGTGTACCACGCCGATTGGCGCATACGCGGAGGTTGTCGGCGACCGGCTTCGCCTCCGGTGCATGCTGGCCACCGAAGACGGTCGGCGGGTGGAGTGGGACGATGTGGACCTGCCCGTCGCGGCGGCCGAAGAACGGGCAATGGATCTGGCCCGCCGGATGCTGTCCTCCGTCCAACGGTCGGGCCATGTCGTTCCTGGCACCGCGCCTCAACGGGTGTCGCCGCCTTCCGGCTTAACCGTGCTGGTGACGCGGGCGCCAGAACAGGCGGGAGACCTATCAGAAGCGCTCCTCTCAGTTGGGGCTAAGCCCGTCGAGGCCCCAATGCTTAAAATTGAGGCACCCTTGGACTGGGCTTCCGTCGATGCGGCAATCGAACAACTTCGAGCCGGCGCGTATGACTGGGTCGTGTTCACGAGCGTCAACGCGGTGCGGCAGGTGTGGCAGCGCTCCCAGCAGCTCGGCCACGACTCAGCAATCGTTGCCGCAACCAAGGTCGGCGCGGTCGGCACCGCGACTGCGGCCGAACTTGAGGGGCACGGCGTGTCCGTGGACGTGGTCCCGGAAAAATTCACGGCTGAGGCAGTTCTCGACGTGCTGAACGGTCTGGGTGTGGCCGGACAGCGCGTCCTGCTGCCGCAGGGTAGTTTGGCCCGGAAAACGCTTGCGGAGGGGCTTCGAGCGGCCGGTGCCACCGTCGACACTGTCGAGACGTACCGCACCTCGGCGATCGCCCTCGCGCCTGGGGTGCGCGACCGGATGCTGCGTGGGGAGATCGACGCCGTGACGTTCGCGTCACCGTCAAGCGTCCGCAACCTCGTCGATGATCTCGGTCACGCCTCGGATGTCCTTCACCGCATGGTCATTGCCTGCGTGGGACCGATGACCGCCGAGACGGCGCGACGGCATGGGATCGAACCGGATGTCGTGGCCGAGGAGTCGACCGTGGGCGGGCTCGTGAAGGCCTTGATTCAGCACTACGCGGCAGCCCGGACCACGGAGCCCTCGCCGACCACCGAGCCGATCCTATCTGTCCCCAGCCACGCGACGCGATGAGGGAGCCGATGTTCGTGCCATCCGAGGAGGAAGCTGCGGCGGGGCAGGGAAGCACCTTCCCACCATTTCGCCGGATGCGGCGGCTGCGGCGCACCGACGCGGTGCGGCGCCTGGTGCGGGAGACCACGCTGGCTCCCGAGGACTTTGTCTATCCCCTGTTCGTGACCCATGGAGCCGGCGTGCGCCGGGAAATTGGCTCGATGCCGGGGCAGTTCCAGCTCTCCGTGGACGAGCTGCCACGGGAACTGGACGACCTGGCCGAACTCGGCATCGGTGCCGTGCTGCTCTTTGGGATCCCAGCCGAGAAGGATCCTTCGGGCAGCGGCGCCTACGACCCCGATGGGGTCGTGCAAGAGGCGGTTCGAGCCATCAAATGGCACGCGCCTGATGTCTTGGTGATCACGGATGTCTGCGCCTGCGAATACACCGACCATGGGCATTGCGGCATTCTGGTCGGCGGGGAGGTGGACAATGATCGGACGCTTGGCCTGCTTGCCCGCGCCGCGGTCAGCCAGGCGGTGGCCGGTGCCGACATCGTTGCCCCTTCCGACATGATGGACGGGCGGGTCGCCGCGATCCGGGCCGCCCTCGACCGCGCGGGTCATTCCCAGGTGGCCATCATGTCCTACGCGGCCAAGTACGCTTCCGGGTTCTACGGTCCGTTTCGCGAGGCGGCGGCCAGCATGCCCGCCTTCGGAGACCGGTGCTCCCATCAAATGGACCCTGCCAACGCCCGGGAAGCGATGACGGAGATCGCTATTGACCTGGAGGAGGGGGCAGACATCGTCATCGTCAAGCCGGCCCTGCCCTACCTGGATGTCATCCGCCGCGCCCGGGACACGATCGACGCGCCGCTCATCGCCTACAACGTCTCGGGGGAGTACGCGATGGTCAAGGCCGCCGGCAGCCTCGGCTGGATCGACGAGCGCCGCGTGACCCTCGAGACGCTTACCTCCATCAAGCGGGCCGGAGCAAGCCGAATTATCACCTACCACGCGAAAGACGCGGCTCGTTGGCTCCAAGAGGAACGATCCGAGGTACGGCGCCGCGTCGGCATCTAAGTCCTCGCGCCGCAGTCGATCATTAGTGCGCCTTTGACGATTAGGAGAGCAACCATGGATCAGACTCAGGCTCAATCCCCGGTGCGGGTCCAGCCCGGCCGGCGGCAGTTCGTCAAATTCACCTTTTTCAAAATCACATCGGAGTGGCGCAGGTTGGATGCGATGGAGCGGGATCGTCAGAAAGAGGAGTTCCGCGCAGTGGTGGAGGAGTGGGCCGGGCGAAACCTCGTTCGGTGCTACTCGACGGTCGGCACCCGCGGCGACACCGACTTCATGATTTGGCAGGTCAGCTACGAGCTGGACGATATTCAGCGGATGTCCGGCGAGCTGATGGGAACATCCCTTGCGGGTTGGCTCACGACGCCGTTCTCCTATCTGTCGATGACCAAGCACTCCAACTACGTGGAGAAGTACTCGGGCCCGGGTCGCGACAAGTTCACGCGCCTCAGCCTTGCGCCGGGTGACCACAAGTACCTCTTCGTCTATCCGCTCACGAAAGTGCGGGAGTGGTACGGGCTGGCGAAGGAAGAGCGCCAGGAGGCCATGAATCAGCACATGGCCATTGGCCATACCTACTCGTCGGTCAAGTTGAACACGACGTACTCCTTCGGGTTGGACGATCAGGAGTTTGTCCTCGCGTTCGAGACGGACGAGCCGGGAGACTTCCTGGATCTCGTGCAGGAGCTTCGGCCCTCGATGTCTAGCGCCTACACCCTGACGGACGTGCCGATCTTCACCTGCGTCGCGACCACGGCCGCGGGGATGCTGGAGGCGCTGGCGCTGCAGAGGGAAACCGCCGCGGTATAGGCACCTGATGAGGGATGGGGGTGCGGCTGGTTGCCGCTGAGAGATAGGAGCAGGATGACGACTAGCATCGGCCGGCAGGCCACCGGGCGCGCGATCGGCGGTGAGGATGACACCGCTCCGATGACGGGACGATCCCGGTTCCTCGCGGCTGCCCAGCGTCAGCCCACGGACGTGACGCCTGTCTGGTTCATGCGCCAGGCCGGACGCTGCCTGCCTGAGTACCGGGCGCTGCGTGAGAGGTACGACTTCCTCACCGTGGCGAAGACGCCGGAGTTGGCCGCTGAGGCGACGCTGATGCCCGTGAGGCGTTTTGGGGTCGACGCGGCCGTGCTCTTCGCCGACATCATGCTGCCGCTGGACGGAATGGGGGTCCCGTTTCGGATCGAGCCGAATGTGGGGCCGGTGATCGATCACCCCATCAGGACAGCGGCGGACGTGGATGCCCTCCGCGTGATCGATGCGGAGGAGGCGACCCCCTACGTCATGAATGCCCTGCGGCTTCTCCAGGGGGAACTGGGAGAGCGAGCCGCGCTTCTCGGCTTCTCCGGTGCCCCGTTCACGCTTGCCTGCTACCTCGTGGAAGGCCGTTCCTCGCGGGAGTACCCGCGAACCAAGGCACTGATGTACGGGGAGCCAGAGCTCTGGCACCGGCTGATGGACAAACTCACGCAGGTCGTCATTCGGTACCTCCAGGCCCAGGTGGCGGCGGGGGCCGAAGCCGTCCAGCTCTTCGACTCCTGGCTGGGTCTTCTCGGGCCACCGGCCTACGACGCGTACGTGCTCCCCTATACCCGGCGCATCTTTAGCGCGCTGGGGGGCGCTGCCCCCACGATCCACTTCAGCACCGGCACGGCGGCCCTCCTAGAGCAGATCGGGTCGGCGGGAAGCGATCTCGTCAGCGTCGACTGGCGGTTGCCGCTGGACGAGGCATGGGCGCGCATCGGCCTGGACCAGGGAATTCAGGGCAACCTGGACTCCTCCCTGGTGTTAGCGCCATGGGAGGCAGTCGAGGCCGGCGCGAAAGATGTGCTCCGTCGTGCCGGTGGACGCCCCGGCCATATCTTCAACCTGGGCCATGGCATCCTCCCCCAGACTCCCGCGGAAACGCTCACCCGGCTCGTCGCGTTCGTCCACGACGCGTCGGGTAGCGCTGCCGGGGCTGATGACGGACCGCCGCGCCAGTTGCTCCGATAGACCGGCGCTGCTCGATGGCGTTGGCTACACCCAAACTTTCTGCCTGGCACGGTTCCTGCCTCTAAGACGGCGTCGACGACCCGTGCGCCGTTCGCTCGGGTCGAAGCAAGGAGGAGGAACGACATCATGGACTCGATCATGAAGGGCTTGTTCGGCGGCGACACCGACCAACACCGCTCCACGGCCCAGGACTTCGTCAGCCGGTATGAGGAGGGTGGGGATCCCACCACTGGGTTCTCCGGCCAGGAAGCGATGGAGCATTACCAGCGGGCCTCTCAGCACCTCTCCCCGGAGGAGTACGAGATGTCGGCCCACCAGGCGTTCAGCCGCATGGACCCGCAGCACCGGATGCAGTTCGGCCAGATGCTTCAGCAGCGGATGGGCGGCGGCATGGGTCAAGACATGCAGCTTGACGACCCACGTCAACTTGCTAGCCTGACCTCTCGCTACCAGCGGGAGGAACCCAATGGTCTCGCCAGCCTCTTTGGCGGCGGTGGCGGCGGTGAGGGCGGCCTCGGGGGCATGCTCGGCGGTATGATGGGCGGCGGTGGCGGCGGCCAGCGCGGCGGTGGTGGCGGCATGGGTGACATGCTGGACAACCCGCTCGCAAAGGCGGCGCTCGGCGGCATTGCAGCCATCGCCTTCAAGAACATGATGAACCGGTAGGCGTTACTGAACCTCACACGGGGCGGAAACGTCCCTTGCTAGAGGCGTTCCAACCCTACAGAGCGTCACCGGGATGCGCCTGGCGCGTGAAATATCCGTGACACAAAACGAGGGCCGGGATCATTGTCCCGGCCCTCCTTAAGTTTGGCCCTTTGGGGGGCG
>JADDPH010000056.1 GCA_016781925.1 Sphaerobacteraceae bacterium
CACCTTCGTCATCGAGGAACTCGGGATCAAGGTGGAGATAGCCCCGGGCGCAACTCAGGAGGTCGTCATCAACGCTCCCGCCGGGACGTACGACTTTATCTGTGACGTGCCGGGCCACGAGGCGGCTGGAATGGTGGGCACAATGACGGTCCAGTAAGCGGACATTCTCTGCCCACGGCCACCCTCGGAGGTTTCCTCCGGGGGTGGCCTATGCCCGGCTGGGAAAGCGAGGCAGTGCATGTCACCAGTGGTCAGGGAATCGGGGGACGATTGCTACCGAAGCCGGTTGATCTTCTCCACCTAGCCCGCGCCTAAGCGGCCCCTTCCAGAGTTTGCGCTTTCACGATCAGACGTTCCTGAATCCGCATCCTCGGTCGTGCGTAGACCGGCCCGGCACCGTTCGGCTAGAGTGAGACATTGGTTATCTGTTCGGGCGGGTTCGAGGGGGAACATGATGTCAGACGCAGGCCACACCTCCCGTATGGTGCTGGAGGATGACCCGGCGCCGGCAGAGGATGCCCGACTGAAGTTGCGCACGGCCAGTGCATTTGTTTTCGACATGGATGGCGTCCTCTACCGTGGCGGAGAGGTCCTACCGGGCGTTGTCGATTTGCTCAATGCCCTCGAACTCCGGCAAAAGCCCTACATGCTGGCGACCAACAACTCGATGGCCTCGCCAGCCGACTACCAGGCCAAACTCGCAGCAATGGGGATTGCGGTTCCATCAGAGCGGGTCCTGACCGCCGGCACAGCGACCAGAGACTACTTGCGAGAATCCTTACCGGAGAATGCGGCTATCTTCGCGGTCGGGATGCCGGCTCTCCGAGAGCAACTTTTCACCGATACAGGGTTTCGGCCGGTTCAGTACGAGGAGGAACAACCCGACGCGGTCGTCGTCGGCCTCGATCTCACCTTCACCTACGACAAGCTGCAGGCCGCTACCAGAGCCATCCGCAACGGCGCACTCTTCGTCGCCACCAACGCTGACGCCACGCTGCCAACGGAAAACGGGTTGGTACCGGGCGCTGGCAGCATCGTCGCGGCCATCGCAACCGCGAGCGGACGTGAGCCAACGGTGATTGGCAAGCCATCGCCACGGATCTTAGAGAAGGCGGCCCAGCACATGGGAGTGCATCCTCGGGACATGGTGATGATCGGGGATCGCCTCGACACGGATATCCTCGCCGGGCACCGGGCCGGCATGCTCACGCTTCTGGTCCTCACTGGGGTCTCAACGCGCGAGGAGATTGCCGATGCGCCGGTTCTGCCCGATCTTGTCTTCACGGACCTCCGCGCTGTCCTTGAGGCGCTGGTGGTCGAGACCGTGGAGCGACACCCATGACTTCCGCGGCTGAGCAAACCCTGCAACGCCTCTACGTGGCTGACGCGGAGCAGCGGGCGGCGAACCTCCCATCGTCGCAGCGGACGCGCAACGTCGATCGTGATACCGGCCACTTCCTGCGCCTGCTGGCAACGAGCATCGGCGCCCAGCGGGTTCTGGAGATTGGCTCGTCCAACGGCGTCTCGACGATCTGGCTCGCGCTCGCGGTGGAGCAGGCGAGAGGTGAGATGATCGGCACGGAGATCCTCCCCGCCCGTGCCGCAGAGGCGAATGTGAACCTTACGAACGCTGGGCTGAATCACGTTGCACGGGTGGAGGCGGGAGACGCCAGGTCCATTGTGGCGAGGCTGCAAGGTCCGTTCGATCTCGTGTTCATTGACGCCGAGAAGGATGACTACATCACCCACTTCGCCGCGGTGATTGATCTGGTGGGGCCGCGGGGTCTTGTCCTCGCCGACAACGTTCTGTCCCACGACCTCTCGGCGTACCAGGAGATGCTTCGTCAACGCGTGGATGTCGAAACCGTCACGGTTCCCATAGGCCGGGGTCTGGAATACACACTGAAGCGTTGATCGGGTTGCTGTGCGCCGGTGGCAGGCGGCCCAGCTGGGAATGTTTCTCGTGATACGTCATAAGCCATCGCGCTAAACAGGGTTTAGCTGCCGGTTCACTCCTCCTAGCGGCACGAAAAGGGAGACAAGCTTTCCCACGGAAGCCGCCGAGGGTAGGCGACTCCGGCGGCGAGGCGTCAGTCACCCCTCCTCCCCGGCGCGCCGGGCTATCAACACCTCCAAGCGGATGTGACCCCGCCGTAGGCCGATCCCTTAAGGCTCTGCCGATCGCGTTTGACACGTCCCATCACTCACCCGTAGGATGACGCCGTCGTACCAACAAGGCGCGGAGCATCGCCGTGGACCGGATCCTCGTGAACGACCCCACAATGGGGACCTTTGCCGTGTCAGTCCCGGATGCTCTTCCGTGCGTCGGGACCGCTCCGGTCAACTGGAACAATCGCGATCTCCCAGACTGGGGAACCCCGCTCCCGTTCCCCGCAATCCTCGATGCGATGGTGGCGGCCGGGTACACGGGCACGGAGTACGGGGCAGAGTTCCCTACCGACCCGGAAGAGTTGCGCGCCTCACTCGCTCCGCGTGGCCTTCGCCTCTCCGGTGCCTATCAATGGCTGCACTTCCGGGATGACGCTCGCCTAGAGGGGGAGCGGAGGGCCCTTGAACGTCTCCTGGCCACGCTCGCGGCTACGGGCTGTGCCGACCTCATCGTGGCCGACGCGATGACGCCGGAGCGAATCTCGCTCGCTGGCCACGTTCCCCTGGATGGCAGTGCTGGGCTGAACGACAGCGAGTGGTCTCTGTTGGGACGCAACCTCACGTCGGTGGCCGTGCAAGCGGCTGCATGGGGCATTCGCACCCACTACCACAACCACGTCGGCAGTTTTGTCGAGACGCCGTCGGAGGTCGACCGCCTGCTGCACGGCTTGGATTTCCCGACCGTCGACCTTTGCTTCGACACCGGCCACTACGCCTATGGCGGCGGCGACCCGACGGCATTTGTGGCCGAGCATCATGACCGCATCGGGTACCTCCACCTCAAGGATGTCTGCCCTACGGCGCTCATGGCCGCTCGGGAGCAACGATGGAGCTTTCTTGAAGCGCTCCGCCACTGCATTTTCTGCGAGTTTGGTGACGGCATCGTCGACATTCCGCTCGTAGTCGATACTCTTCGCACGTCCGGATACGTGGGCTGGATTGTCGTCGAGCAGGACACCAGCTCTCGTCCTCCCACGGAAAGCGCTGCCGCCAGCCGACAGTACTTGCGGGAGCAATGCGGCATCTAAAAGGCGTGCCGGCGCACGCGGTCGTGATGATCCGAAAGTGAGCAGACGTGATGACGATACGAGCCGAACGGGAGATCGTGTCCCAGAGCGCCGAAGACAAACGCTCCATCAGTGAGCTGACGGCGTTGAGCGCCGAGGCGAGACAGTTGATCGTCCGTGCCGTTCACCGGGCCGGGGCCGGTCACCTCGGCGGACCATTCTCGGCCACGGACCTGCTCATATCGCTCTACTTCGACGTTCTCCGGATCGACCCCAATCAGCCCGACTGGCCGCAGCGGGACCGGTTTATCCTCAGCAAGGGCCACTCCTCGATCGCCCTCTATGCGGTCCTCGCGATGCGTGGCTTCTTCCCGATCGAGGAACTCGACACGTTCGACCAGATCGACTCCCGCCTCCAGGGCCATCCGGATATGACGAAGCTGCCTGGCTTGGACATGTCCACTGGATCCCTTGGGCAGGGCCTCTCGCCGGGTGTCGGCATGGCGCTCGGTGCCCGGCTCCGCAATCTGGGGTTCAGGACGTGGGTCATGCTTGGCGATGGAGAGATCCAGGAGGGGCAGGTCTGGGAGGCGGCCTTCACGGCCGCCCGTTACGAACTCGATAATCTCATCGCGATCCTCGATTTCAACGGTCTTCCCCAGTTTGGCTGGCCGCAGGCGGGCGGTTTCACACGGGAGCGACCGATCGACGATCCGGCCGCCAAGTTCCGCGCTTTCGGCTGGCACGTCGTCGAATGCGATGGACATGACCACCCGAGCATCCGAGCCGCGTTCGACCAGGCGATGGTCCATAGCGGGCAGCCCACGCTGGTTCTCGCCCACACGGTCAAGGGCAAGGGCGTCTCCTTCATGGAAGGAGATTTCAACTGGCACGCCAAGGTGCCCACCGACGCCGAGTTGCAGCAGGCCCTATCCGAGCTGAACGGCACGGCGTCCCGTCCAAACCCGGAGGCTTGACGTGATCGACGCGACAACCCTTGTCTCCACGACAAGCACCGGTCAGCCGGTGGCCATGCGCGAGGCATGGGGTCAAGGTCTCGTGGACCTCGCCCATCAGTATTTCGACCTGCTGGTCCTTGACGGCGACCTTGCCAACTCCACCCGCGCCGACATCTTCGCGGCCGCCTACCCAGACCGGTTCTTGGAGATGGGCATCGCGGAGCAGAACATGATCGGCGTGGCCGCCGGCCTGGCCACCGTTGGGTACGTCCCCTGGATCAGTACCTTCGCGGCCTTTCTCGCCAAGCGAGCGCTGGATCAGATCCGGGTCGTGGTGGCCCAGCCCGGGCTAAACGTCAAGCTCTGCGGCAGCTATAGCGGCATCCTCACCAGCAAGACGGGAAAGACCCATCAGGCGGTCCAAGATCTGGCCGTCTTTCGGTCGATGCCTGGTGTCGTCACCATTGCACCTGCCGACGCGGTTGAGCTGCGCGGGGCCATGGCCGCAATGATGGAGATGACAGAGCCGGTCTACCTCCGCCTCACGCGGGACCCAAGCCCGACGATCTTTCCGCCGGATCACCACTTCCAGATCGGCCGCGCCGTCCTACTGCGCGGCGGGAGGGACATCGGGCTGATTGGAACAGGTGTGCAGACGGTCCGGGTGCTGGAAGCAGCCGAATTGCTGCGTGCTGAAGGGGTGGATGCGGCGGTGCTCCACCTCCCGACCCTCAAACCTCTCGATCTCGGAGCGATCGTCCAGGTGGCGGCACAGACGGGCGCCATCGTCACGGCCGAAGATCACTCGGTGCTTGGGGGATTGGGCAGCGCGGTTGCCGAGACCCTGGCGGAGCACCGTCCGACTCCCATGCGCCGGATCGGATGGCGAGACACCTATGGTGAATCCGGCCCCAACGACGCTCTTCTGGAAAAGTACGGACTCACTCCGGGACACATTGCCGCAGCCGCCCGCGAGTTGCTCCAAGCCCTGCGATGATGGCGGCACGGCTCACCGGCGCAGCTGGTCAGACCGACTGCAGCGGTGGCAGGCCCATCGCCAGGGCATGAAGGGCACGGTTGGGGTGGAGAGACGCGGTCACCGCCCTCATCAGGCCCTGGCAGGAAGTTGGAGACCATCATGCCGGAACGAGTTCGGGTCGCGCTCATTGGGGCGGGCCGCATCGGCCAACGTCACGCCCGTACGCTTGCCACCCGCGTGCCCCGGGCAGATCTGGTCGCGGTTGCCGATGCGGTTCCCGACGCCGCCCGCTCCACCGCTGCCACTGTCCGGCTTGAGCGATGGACGACCGACGCCACCTCGCTCTTCGCCGACCCAGACATTGATGCTGTCGTTATTGCTTCGAGCACGGAGACCCACGCGCCATACATTATTGCCGCGGCAGAGGCCGGGAAGGATGTCTTCTGCGAGAAACCCATAGCTCTAGATCTGGCCGCCACCGACGCCGCGCTGGACGCGGTGGAGCGATCGGGTGTTCGCCTTCAGATCGGCTTTCAACGCCGGTTCGACAAAGGGTATCGACGCGCTAAGGAGATGATTGAGGCGGGGACGCTCGGTCGCATCGAGTCCCTGCGGGACACCATGCGAGATCCAACTCCCGCCTCACGGGAATACATCGCCCGCTGTGGCGGCCTCTTCCGAGACATGACCATCCACAACTTCGACACGGTCCGTTGGCTGATGGGGGCCGAGGTCGAGGAGGTGTACGCGGTTGGTGCTGCCCTCGTCGACCCGATGTTTGCCGAACTTGACGACATTGATACCGGCATCGTCACCCTGCGCTTTGTTGGCGGCGGCTTAGCCGTGATCGACAACAGCCGTCGGTCAGGCTTTGGCTATGACGTTCGGACAGAGGTCTTTGGTAGCGAAGGGGCGATCTTCGTCGGCTACGCGCGTGAAACCCCACTGCTGCACCTCTCGAAGGATGGGGTTAAAAGTGACCACGTCAGCTGGTTCCTGGATCGATTTGACCAGGCGTACGAGGAGGAGTTGCACGCCTTCGTGGATGGCTGCAGCACCCGCGAATCTCCGGATGTCACCGGTGAGGACGGAAGGGCGGCGATGGTGCTCGCCTACGCGGCCGAGGCGGCGCGTCGTGACAATCGACCGGTCCGCGTAGAGGAGTTCGCTCGGATGAAACACGCATGACGTCGGACACGAGTCTCCTGCTCAAGTCCCAGGGTCTCGATGGCAGGGGCGGTGACTTGCTCTCCGTCACTCCGGAGACGGCCGGCTGGAGCTACACCGGGCTTCAGGTGCGGCGGTTGGACAGCGGGGAGACCTGGAGCAACGCGACAGGCCCGAATGAGGTTGCGCTGGTGCCCCTTGGCGGCCGGTGCCTCGTGACGGCGCTCGGGCAGACCTGGAACCTGGGCCAACGACGCACCGTCTTCGATGGTCAGCCGTGGGCGCTCTACCTCCCCCGGCGCACGGAGTATCAGATCACGGCGGAGGAGCCTCTTGAGATCGCGGTCTGTCGTGCCCGGGCTGAGGAGGATCACGAGCCCGTCTTGATCCGCCCGGAGGATGTCCAGGTCGAGATTCGAGGGGCGGGCAATGCCGCCCGTCAGATCAACCACATCATCAAGCCGGAGTTTTCGGCCCACCGGCTGCTCGTGGTCGAAGTCTTTACCCCGAGCGGCAACTGGTCCTCCTACCCACCGCACAAACACGACGTCAGCGCCCTGCCGGCCGAGGCGGATCTGGAAGAGATTTATTACTACCGCATCCACCCCGACGACGGCTTCGCCTTCCAACGCCTGTACACTGCGGATGGTCGCACGGATGAAGCATGGGTCATCAGGGACGGGGATACGCTCCTCGTCCCTGAGGGATACCACGTCTTCGCTGTCGCCCACGGCTACACCGGGTACTACCTCAACGTGCTGGCCGGAAATGAGGCGATCCGCACGATGCAGCCGTCCGACGATCCCGTCTACAGTTGGGTACGGAATACGTGGACCGAGGAGATGAACGAGGGCGCTCGCTCCTGGCGCGACATCGACGAACGGGTCAACCGGCAGGCCGGTTGGCGGGACTAGCCCCAGTCGGTCGGCTCTCTGGGGCAACTGAACCAGGCCGCCCTAGATCTGGAGAGCGTGCAACCGGTCGGTAGGGTACCGGAGAGACTGCGACACTGGTCCGGCGAGGAGACACCTATGAACCCGACGACCCGCATGACCATGGCCCAGGCTATCGTCCGCTTCCTAAGCCAGCAGTACACCGCCCGCGACGACCAGGAACAGCGTCTCTTCCCGGGCATGTTCGGCATCTTTGGCCATGGCAACGTCACCGGCATCGGCCAGGCACTAGAAGAAGTCGGCGGGGACCTTCCCTATTACCGCCCCCAGAACGAGCAGGCGATGGTCCACACTGCGGCCGCCTACGCGAAGATGAAGAACCGCCTGCAGACCTTCGCCTGCACCTCCTCTGTTGGGCCGGGCGCGACCAATATGCTGACCGCGGCGGCTGGAGCGACGATCAACCGGCTGCCCGTCCTCCTCCTCCCAGGAGATACCTTCGCGAGCCGTCTGCCTCACCCCGTGCTCCAGCAACTTGAGCACTCCGGCAGCCAGGATCTCAGCGTCAACGATTGCTTCCGGCCGGTGTCCAAGTTCTGGGACCGGATTAACCGGCCGGAGCAGGTGCTGACCAGTCTCCCTGAAGCCATGCGCGTGCTGACGGACCAGGCCGAGACCGGCACGGTGACGATCGCTCTCCCCGAGGATGTCCAAACTGAGGCCTATGAGTACCCATCGCGCTTCTTCGAGAAGCGCGTCCACCGTATCCCGCGCCCGGAGCCGGCCCAAAGTGAACTGAGTCGTGCCGTGGATCTCCTGCGCGAGGCCGAGCGTCCCCTCATCGTGGCGGGCGGGGGCGTGATCTACGCGGACGCCACGGCTGCCCTTGCGGATCTCGCCGAGACGTGCGGCATTCCGGTCTGCGAGACCCAGGCCGGCAAGGGCGCCCTCCCTTGGAACCACCCCTGGAACGTCGGCCCGATAGGGGCGAACGGCGGAATTGCAGCGAACCGGCTCGCGCGCAACGCGGACCTCGTTCTCGTCATCGGTACCCGCATGGCCGACTTCGTCACGGCGTCTCACTCAGCATTCCAGCATCCGGACGTCCGATTCGTGGCACTCAACATCGCGCCGATGGACGCCGCCAAGTTTGGATCCGTGCCCCTCGTCACCGACGCGCGAGCCGGTATCTGTGCCCTGCTGGACGGGTTGCGGAGCAGCGCCTACCACACCAGCGACGCCTATGGCGGCACTGTACGCTCACTCAAGGACGAATGGAACGGTGCGGTGGACGCCCAACGCCAAGCTACCGAGGTCAACGGTCTGACCCAGGCGAACGCGATCGGGATCGTCAACGACGTGAGCGGTCCCAGAGATGTAGTCGTCTGTGCCGCTGGCGGAATGCCGGGCGATCTCCTCAAGTTGTGGCGGCCCGAGGACCCAAAGGGCTACCACGTCGAGTACGGCTACTCGTGCATGGGCTACGAGATCGCCGGTGGCCTCGGCGTCAAGATGGCCGCCCCTGATCGCGAGGTCTATGTCATGGTTGGGGACGGCAGCTACCTGATGCTGCACACGGAGATCGTCACCTCCATCCAGGAGGGGTACAAGTTGACAATTGTCCTCGTCGACAATAGCGGCTTTCAGTGCATCCGCGGTCTTCAGATGTCGGCCGGCTCCCCAGCCTTCGGCAACGAACTGCGCTTCCGGGACAGCGGCACGGGCAGGCTCGATGGCCCGCCGGTGCCGATCGACTTCGTCAAGAACGCAGAGAGCCTGGGTGCCGCCGCCTATTACGCGATGGACGAAGGTCAGCTGCGCGATGCACTGAATCGCGCCAAGGACGAGGCCCGCACGACGCTCATTCACGTTCCAGTTGATGCCAACGCTCGGGTGCCATCCTACGAGAGCTGGTGGGACGTTCCCGTCGCAGAGGTGTCCACGCAGGCCGGCGTTCAAGACGCTCTTGATCGCTACCGCGAGGCGAAGACCCACCAACGGTTCCACTACTGATCGTCAGGGTGCCGGGGGCAGTCCCAGGCGCATAGTCAGTCACCCAACCTGCGGAGTCGATGGCATGGCGGACCTCGGCGTCGGCGTGATCGGGTTGGGTCGCATGGGCTCCCTCCATGCCGAGCATCTCCAGGGCGCGATCCGTGGGGCACGATTGGTTGCGGCCGTCGTTGACTCCGACCATCGGTCCCGGTTCCAGGCGAGTGGCTCAGCTCCCTGCCCCCTGGTGGCGGATGTCGCGGCGTTAGTGCGGGATCCACACGTGGATGTTGTGGTCATCGCCTCGCCGTCCAACGCCCACCAGGAACACACCACTGAGGCCGCCTTGGCCGGCAAACCGATCTTCTGCGAGAAGCCATTGGCAGATTCGGTCGACGGCGCCAGGTCGGCCATCGCAGACATCACGAGGGCCGGCATCCCGTTTCAGATTGGCTTCCAGCGCCGCTTCGATCCGGGCTATGCTCGCGCCAAGACGTTGATCGAGCAGGGAGCCATCGGTGAGGTGGAGATGTTCCGCGGCCTGACCTGCGATCGCATCCCGCCCATTGATTACCTCCGGACCAGTGGTGGCCTCTTTCGGGATCTCGGTGTCCACGACTTCGACGCCGCCCGCTTCCTGATGGGCGATGAAGTTGTCGCCGTCCAGGCGACCGGCGCGATCCTGGTTGAGCCGGCATTGTCCGAGTTCGATGACATCGACCACGGCATCGTCACGCTGCGTTGCGCCCGGGGAGGGCTGGGCGTCGTCCAAAACGCTTGGCGCGCGCCCGCCGGCTACGATATCCGGGCGGAGGTCCATGGCACGGCCGGCAAGGTGGTCACAGAGCTGGACGAGGACCTGGACACACGGCTCTATGACCGGCGCGGTCGTGTCGTGACCCGACATTTTGAGTTCGTGGAACGGTTCCGACCCGCCTACCGGCTTGAGCTTCAAGCATTCATCGACGCCGTCCAGGGTGACAAGCCCGTCACGCCGACCGCGAATGACGGTCTCCAGGCGCTCCTCATCGCCGATGCGGCGACGCGGAGTCGCCGCGAGGGCACTTGGGTAACGATCGACGACTGAGGGACCATCCTCCAGATCAGCCCATCGAGGCAGTGAGGACACCCTCACTTAGGGGAACACCAACCCGGCAGGGTCACCGATGCATACACCGCTGTCCACGCGAAGCAGAAGACCTCACCCCGGGGCAGATGCGCGATGCCTGCTCGCTGGAGGTGAACACTACCGTTGCTCGACCTTCGACGCCGGGGCGGTCAGCTGAGGTCCGCTGGGCATCGTTCCCGCATCGGCACTCAGCTCTCGGCTGGCCTCCGCCATCCTCGCGGCCACGAGCCGATCGGTGTGGGCAAACTCGTCCAGCTCGTGGCTCAGTTCCTCCAACTCCTCTCCGCCGGCCATCATCCCGACCACCTCTTCGCGACTCACCTCGGACTTGCTGAAGGTGCCGTAGGAACGGCCACGATTGAGGAGGGTGAAACGATCGCCGATGGGGTACGCATGGTGAACATTGTGGGTGATGAAGATGACGCCAAGGCCGCGGGCTCGCGCCTGCGCGATGTAGCGAAGGACGACACCGGCCTCTTTCACTCCGAGGGCGGCCGTCGGCTCGTCCAGGATCAGGACCTTCGCCCCAAGATAGACCGCACGGGCAATTGCGACCGACTGGCGCTCGCCGCCTGAGAGGGTTCCGACGGGTTGGGCCGTGTCCCGCACCTGAATTCCCATCTTGGCCAGCTCTTCCCGCGTCACCCGATCGGCGAACTCCAGGTTGAAGCGCCGGAACGGCCCCCAACCGATCGTCGGCTCGGAGCCGAGGAAGAAGTTACGCGAGATGCTCATGAGCGGAATCATCGCCAGATCCTGGTAGACCGTCGCGATGCCGGCGTTGAGCGCATCGCGAGGAGAGGTGAATCGGACCTCCTTGCCCTCAACCAAGAACAGGCCTTCACTCGGTGGGTGAACGCCAGAGAAGATCTTGATCAGCGTGCTCTTGCCAGCGCCGTTGTCGCCGAGCAGGCACATCACTTCACCCGCGTTCACGCTCATGGAAATGTCTTTGAGCGCGATGACGCTGCCGAAGTACTTGGATACTTCCTGCACCTCTAGCAGCGGCGGCGCCATGGCACTCATGATCGAGCCTCCATCGCACGGGTGCGGATGTAGCGATTGACGATCACAGCCACGACAAGCATCGCCCCCAGGACGGCGTCCTCCCAGCCAGGATCCACTCCCGAGAAGACGATCCCCTGGCGCACCATGCCATAGATCAAGGCGCCAAAGACGGCGCCGATCGCGGAGCCATAGCCTCCGGTCAGAAGGGTGCCACCAATCACCGCCGCGATGATGGCGGTGAACTCGGCACCCCCACCCCGCACGACATCCGCGCTCTTGGCATCCAGCACCTGAATCGTGGAAACCAGCCAGGCGGCCGCCGCGGTGCTCATGAAGAGGGCGATCTTGACCAGGCTGACGGGGACGCCGACGTTGCGGGCTGCCTGAAGATTACCGCCCACCCCGAAGATCCAATTCCCGAACGATGTCCGCAGCAGCACCCAGGTCGCAACCGCGGCGACGCCGAGCCACCAGAGGATGGACACGGAGAAGTCGGCGCCACCCACCCGCAGGTTGTTCGCAAAGACGGAGCGCGCCCCCTCATAACCGGGAACGTCGTTCAATCCCCCGATCACCGTCCGCCCTGTCACGTTGCGCGTCACGCCAATCGTGATGCCCCGGATGATGAGCAGCGTGCCAAGGGTGACGATGAACGAAGGCAGCCCGGTCCGTAAGACCAGGAAGCCATTGAACACGCCAATCAGCAGGGCAAACAGGAACGACGCCGCGATGGAGAAGCCAAGGTTCCAACCCTCCTCTGCAGCAAGGAGGGCCGTAATCATGCCGCAGGCGCCGATGATGGAGCCGACCGAGAGGTCGAATTCGCCGCCGATCATGAGGAGCGCAACGGCTACCGCCAGGATCCCCAGTTGCGCGGCGACCTCAAGGTAATTGGCGGTGCCACGCATCGACACGAAACCGCGATCGCCGGCCCGAATAGCGAAGACGACCCAGACGCCAATCGCCCCGGCGACCGCGCCCATCTCCGGCCGGACGAGCAACCGGCGCAGGGGACTCACATTGGCCAGCCGTTCGTCGCCGCCGGCAACGCCTCGTCCGGCAACGTTCTGTCTCACGCTCATGACGCCCCCCGGTCCAGAAGAGGGACGGCGGTTGGAGCACGGTGACGACCGGCTGCCAACCGCCATCCTCTGAATCGTTAGACCCTAGCGGGTGCCGGCCTCCGACAGCTCGATCACCCGTTCGGCGTTCTCCTGGGTCACGAAGCCCGGTCCGGTTTGCACGACCTCATTGGCGACGGTATTGAGGTTCGTGGCGTTGAGCGTTAGCAGCACGATCGGAAGGTATCCCTGGAGGAATTGCTGCTGGTCGACGGCGAAGAGCATATTGCCGTCCCGGATCGCCCCAAGGACTTCCGGCGAGAGATCGAACGTCGCGAGCTTGACCCGGTCCGCCGCGCCCGCCGCATTCAATGCCTCTAGGGCTGGAGCGGCGCCAGTGGGACCAAGTGTCAGGATGCCGTTGATATCCTCGTTTGCGCTGAGTGCGGCCTCAATCCGCTGCTGTCCTTCGGTCGGGTTGCTGAGGTCGATCTGCAGCACCTCAACCGTGCCGCCCGACTCCGCCAGTCCGTCCGTGAACCCTCGGCAGCGCTCGTCGAGGGAGACGTTGCCGACCTCTTGGTTGACGCACAGCGCATTGGTGACGTCAGCCTCGCCCATGCGCTGACCCGCGCCCAACCCGGCCTCGTACTCCGTCTGACCGACGTGGGTTAGCAGGCCCAAATCCTTCGCGACATCGCTGCCCGAATTCATCGAAACTACGGGGATATCCGCCTCAACGGCTGCCCGGATCGAGTCACCGAGCGCATCCGGATCCGGGATCGACACGACCAACCCATCTGGCTCGGACGCGACGGCGGCGTCAATCAGTTGGCTCATGGCGACGACGTCAAGGTCGTCTCCCTGCGGAGCCTGGTACTCGACCTGGACGCCCATGTCCTCGCCGGCTTGGTCAACACCCTTCTGGACCACGGACCAGAAGGGGTCCGAGGCCTGGCCATGGCTCACGACAACGAAGCGCAAGTTGCCCCGGTCAGCGGTGTCCTGACCGAGCGCCCGATACCCAAAGGCAAGACTGGCGACAAGCACCGCGCTGAGGATTGCCACGAACTTGAACGTGCGATTCATCGTTTCCTCCGTCTCCTTCGTCGGTTGTCGACGGATCACCACTGACCCACCTCCATTGAGGACCATGTCAGCCGGTCTCGGCTCCCCTGCGCTTCCTCCTTCTTCCTGGTGGAAGATCGAAGAACGGTTGGCTCACGCTGCCGGCCAGCGTCCCCTTCCTCTCGCGACCATGCCCACGGCGTTCCACCAGCTCTCGCCGCCAGACACGAGACATCAAGTGTTCATTCGGTCATGACCCGCAATGCACGGCTGCCGGCTTATCTCCTCCGACCGCCCTCAGATCGGAGGCGTGATCATAGCGCAGCGGAGAAGGGGCGGCTATGGGGAGGATGGTCAATTCCGCGGCGTCCGTCGTCCGTGCATCACTCCCAGGAACGGAGAGGGAGGAAAGGTGGCCGTGGTGACCAACCAGGACATCATCCTCCGCTCCGTGTCCCGCCGAGCACGCATCGTCGCTGTCTCGACTGGCCACGCCGCGTCCAAGCCACGCACACCTCCGAATCGGTTGTTTGGCAGGCCGGCAGCATCTTGGATTCCACGGCCGGCCGGGGAGCGTCAGCGAGACACGAGCGGTCGTGATGCTCGCGACGGCCTCGTACGCGCAGCGCCCGACGACGCAGACGAGGACGGTCCTCATGACGCCCCGGGAGTGGGGCACCCTGATACGTCATCCTCACGTTAGCCCACAGAAGAACGAGGGTGATCGGAGGTGGCGTGCAAAAGAGGCTCGTGCGCCGACCCGCCGGCCCACTATTGCTTGCCGCCAACAGGCGTGACCGAACGCACGATGAAGCGGAGAAGCCGAGGAGCTGCCTGCTCCATGCCCGGACTACGGCATCTCCCCGACCAGGAGGTCCACCCGCGCGATGGCAGCCTCGTATCGGCTCTCGACCGACTTCTCCTGGTCCTGAACCAGAGTGTCCCCGGTCTCGTCGCCCATCCTCTCCTCCATCAGGTTCGCCAGGACCCGGCTATCGTACCGGTGCATCAAGAAGCTGGTCGGTGGGGTCTTGACGACGGGGGCAACGAACGTCTCCCCGACCCGCGCATCCGCCCAGACCAGATCCTTGACAATCTGCGTCGCCTCTTCGGAGGTGACCCCCTAGGTCCACCCAGCCTTGCTCGATGACGGTCACGACATCTCAGAGCTGGAATCAAGCAGTTTTTCGATCCTTGAGGTTAGGACGACGCGGACCGCGGCCACGGGGAACACCACCAACACGACCCATTCACGATCCACCGACTGATGCCCTCCGCCGTCATCTGCCCGGGCTGAGCAACATCTCCACCTTGCGCGGTCGAGAACGACAGGGGCAGAAACGAAAAGGGCAGCCTTTGCGGCTGCCCTTGTAAATCCAATCTTTGACGTTCACTGGCGGAAGCGAC
>JADDPH010000005.1:0-10256 GCA_016781925.1 Sphaerobacteraceae bacterium
ATGCTCCAGCGCTTGCTCACCCTCGCCGCCCAAAGTCCATAACAGGCTCTAACGTCAATCTCACAGGAGCAGCACGCCACGTGGCAACGGAACGGACGGTCGAGGTGGCTGACGCCGCGGGCCTCAGTCGCCCCGGGGACAGTGAAATGTTCGCGGCGTGGGGACGGTTCGTCTACCGGCGGCGCTGGGCCGTGGTTGTGGCCAGCATCGTGGTCTTTGCCGTCGTTGCGCCCTTCGCCTTCGGCGCCACTGCGAATCTGTCGCCAGGGGGTTGGGTGTCACCCGGCTCCGAGGCAATCGACGTCGACGAGGCGCTGGTCGCCGAGTTTGGCCGCCGCAGCGTCAACCACTACCTCCTCTTCCGGGACCCCACCGGCAAACTTGCCGCGACCGATCCCGCGTTCCAGGCCGCGGTCGACGACACGCTCGCCCCGCTTCGCTCCGACCCGGACGTGATCGGGATCGTGACCTACGGCTCGACGGACAACCCGGCAATCGACGGGGCGCTTCTGGCCGCCGACGCCCAAAGCAGCATCGCCGTCGTCGCCCTCGGCGTTGATGTGGACCGGGCCACCGAAACCTACCCGGCCTTCCGCGAACGCGTACGCAGCGACCGTCTCGAGATCCTTGTCGGCGGATGGCCCGCGGCCTCCGAGAGGTTCACCGCTGTCACGGAGAGGGACCTCAAACGGGCCGAGAGCCTCTCGCTGCCGCTGACCCTCGCGCTGCTGACCCTGGTCTTCGGGAGCATCGTGGCGGCCGGTCTCCCGGTGGGGGTCGGCATCTTCGCCTTCGTCGCCACCCTCGCGGGCATCGGCGCACTCTCGCATGCGGTGGAGACCAGCGTCTTTGCCGTCAACGTCGCCAGCATGATCGGCCTCGCCGTGGCCATCGACTACTCGCTCTTCCTCGTTAGCCGCTACCGGGAAGAGATCGCCGCCTCCCCAGAGGATCCCGAGGGCGCTCTCGCGGTGACCATGACAATGACTGGTCGTGCCGTGCTCTTCTCGGGACTCACCGTGGCGATCGGGATTGCCGGCCTCGCCTTCTTCCCGGTCATGGCGCTCCGGACGATCGGCGCGGCCGGGGCGCTGGTGGTCCTGCTCGGCATCGTCTTCAGTCTGACCTTTCTCGCCGGGCTGCTCGCCATCCTCGGCCCCCGTGTCGACCGGCTCCGCATCCCGCTTCCCCGCCGCTGGACCCATCCCCGCGACACGGGCGTCTGGCACTCCCTTGCCGCCGCGGTGATGCGGCGTCCACTCTGGGTCCTACTCCCCACCCTCGGCATCCTGATCGCGGCCGGCCTCCCGTTCCGGGACTTCCGCGGCGGTTCCCCCGGCATGACCATGCTCCCCCAGGACGAGGAGGCACGCCAGCTCTACGATGCCGTGCAAAAGCACTATCCCCAGGCCAGCCTCTCTCCGATCTATGTGTTGGTCCGTCCCCGCCAGGGCAGCATGACCGATGCGCCGAACCTGGACCGGCTTCGCTCCTTCTCCGCCGCGCTCGCCGTCGAGCCCGGCGTCCGGCGGGTGGACGGACTATGGACGTTCACCCCACCTGATGCGACCCCGGAAGGCATTGCTGCTACGCTGGCCGAGACCCCCGAACTCGCCGCCCTCGCCCAGCGATACCTGACCCCGCGTGGCGCCGTCCTTGAAGTGGCGATGAGCGGGGACGATAGCGACTCGTCGCACCAGCAGCTGGTCGCTGCCCTACGCACCCACGGCACGGCTCTTTCCGGGGGCACGTTCGACATCGAGGTCGGAGGGGCCTCGGCCCTCAACATGGAACTCGTGGAGACCATCGAGCGGCGCGCTCCGCTCGCCGTGGGGTTCGTGATTCTGGTCACCTACCTCGTGCTCTTCCTTCTGCTGGGCTCGGTCCTGTTACCGCTGAAGGCAATCCTGATGAACCTCCTCTCGATAACGGCCTCCTACGGGGCATTAATCTGGGTCTTCCAACAGGGGCATCTGTCCGGCCTCCTTGGGTTCGAGCCCTTGGGCTACACCCCCGCCACGGTGCCGCTGCTGATGTTCTGCTTCGTCTTTGGCCTCAGCATGGACTACGAGGTCCTGATGCTGACCCGGATCAAGGAGGAGTACGCGCGTTGCGGTGACAACACCCTGGCGGTCGCTCGCGGACTGGAGGCAACCGGCCGGGTGGTGACCGGCGCCGCCGCGATCATGATTGTCGTCTTCGGCTCGTTCGGGCTCAGTCAAATCCTGCTCATCAAGTCCCTTGGGATCGGACAGGCACTCGCGGTCGCCGTCGATGCGACCCTCGTCCGCGCCCTGCTGGTGCCGGCCACGATGCGGCTGTTGGGCGAATGGAACTGGTGGGCGCCTGCCCCGCTTCGTCGTCTGGCAGGCCACGGGCACCGCGCCTGGCACGGCGGTCCGGCTCTGGCACGATCCTCCCCGCCACTGTCGCCGGCGGCATCCGTCTCGGTCAGAACTGCCGTGCCCGTGGCCTCCGGCGACCACCTGGATCGCTCTTGATGGAGCCGACCGCGGAAACGGCGCCCGAAACCAGGCCGGAACCGGCAATCCGGCTGCGACGCGCCATGCCGGACGATGCGGAGGTGATCCACGGCTGGCGAACCGAGCCGAGCGCACCTCGCTACCAGCCGCTGCTGCCCATGACCGTGGCGGACCTCCGCTCCCTCCTAGCCGAAACGGCCAATGTCCCGCTGGACTCACACTTCGCCGGTCCGGCCCGCTGGCTCGTCGAGGCGAACAGGCAACCGGTCGGCACCATTTCCCTCACCGTCGAGAGCCGCGAGCACGGTCTCGGCACCATCGGCTACGGCATCGGCGAGCGCCACCGCGGGAAGGACTACGCCGTTGCCGCGTTACGGGCGCTGTTGCCGCTGGCCTTCTCCCCGGACGGCGCGAACCTGTGGCGTCTGGAGGCCGTGGCCGCGGTGGAGAACGTCGCCTCCCACCGGGTGCTGGAACGCTGTGGCTTTCAGTTGGAGGGGACCGCCCGTAGCTATTTCCTGATCGGCGGCCGGCGCGTCGACCACGCGCGATACGCGCTCTTGCGCGACGACTGGGAGCAGACTCGAGCCACCGAGAGGCACCGCGCAGAACCGGCGCGACCGTAGCGGCCATCTGGCCCGGCAGCCGAGGCTCCCGCTACAATCCCGCGGGCTTCTGCCCCTCGTCGACGCCGTCCCGCCCCAGCCACCGCATGCATGGCAACGCCCGGAGCGCCCTCGCCACCCGATCATGCAGCAGAGATTTAGGAGGATCGGTCCGATGACCGCGACCGTCAAGACCGAGATCGTGCCCAGCCCAGCCGCGTTGGACGAGACCCTGGGCGAGCACCTGGACGCCGCGGAGGATCGGGCGCTGAGGTCCGGCCAGCCGTTGACGCCCGAGGAGCTAACGGATCGCTTGACTCCAAGCGATCCGCGCCTCTCACCGGACGGCCGCCATGTGCTCTTTGCCGTGGCACCCAAGGGCAAGAAGGGGGAGCACAAGGAGCAAGGAATCTGGATCTCTCGCGACGGCGCCCCCGCCCGCCCCTTCACCGGGGGCACCACCCACGACGCCAACGCCCGGTGGTCGCCGGACGGCAAGCAGGTCCTGTTCTGTTCCGATCGCGCGGAGCGCGGTGACGACAAGTTCAGGCTCTACCTGATCGACGGCGATGGCGGCGAGGCCCGGCCTCTCGGTGACCTCCAGGGTGAGCTGACGATGCCCTCCTGGTCCCCGGACGGTCGCACGGTTGCCCTGCTCCGTAAGGAGCCCGAGACACCGGAGGAGAAAGCGCGGAAGGAGGAGCGCGACGACGCGATCGTCGCCGACGAAAATCTCAAGCCTACCCGCCTCTGGGCGGTTGACGTGGCCACCGGCCGCGCCCGCTGCCTCACCTACGGCACCCGTCAGATCTGGTCCTACGCCTGGGCTCCTGACGGCACCCAGCTCGCGATCCTGACCACCTCCTCCCCCGACATCAACACGCTCTTCGATGCGGGCGATCTGTGGCTCGTGCCGCTATCCGGCGGCCTGCCGAAGCACGTCGCCGCCTTCCCGGTCCTGCCCCACAACCCCGCCTTCGTGGAGACACCGGACGGCCCCGTGATCGCCGTCCGCGCCAACAACCATCGCGCCGATCCGTCCGATTCCGTCTGGATCGTCCCCGTGACGGGTGGCGAGCCGCGCAACCTCCTTCCCGGCTACCCCGGCGTTGTCGAGGATCTCGTCGAGCTTCCCGGCTCGCCGGGCACGGTGGGAATGCGGATGGTGGAGCGCACCCACGGTCTCCTCTACGCGTTGAACATCGCCAGTAGCGAGCTCCAAGCGATGACGCCCGCCGCCTTTCACGGTCGCGGCACCGTCCTCTCCGCGCCCTCCTTCTCGGCCGACGGTCGCCGGGTCGCGTTCGTCTGGTCGGATGGCATCACGCCGGAAGAGGTCTACGTGGGGGACATCGCCGGCGACGCGGCGGCAGTCACGTCACTCGGCGAGGCATTCCGCGGGCGCCTTGCCCCCGTGGAAACCGTGCGCTGGGCGAGCACGGACGGCGTGGAGATCGAGGGCTTGCTCACCCTCCCGACCAACTACGAGCCCGGCAAACGCTACCCGTTGGTGGTCGAGATCCACGGCGGGCCCTCCTGGCAGTGGGAGGACCGCGTCTTTCTCGACTGGCACGACTGGGCGCAGATGCTGGCGGGCAACGGCTACGCCGTCCTCGCGCCCAACCCTCGCGGCAGCACGGGCTATGGGTCTCCGTTCCAGCAGTTGCTCCAGGACGACGTCGGGGGCGGAGAAGCGCAGGATCTCATCAGCGGCGCGAGAGCGATGGTCGAGCGAGGGATCGCGGACCCGGACAGACTGGGTATCGGCGGCTGGAGCTGGGGCGGCTACCTGACCGCATGGACGATCACCCAGACCGATCTGTTCAAGGCGGCCGTGATGGGCGCCGGCCTGGCCAACATGGTCTCCGACCACGGTACCGACGATATCCCGGCGATGAACCTCTGGCTCTACCCCGGCCAGCCCTACGATCACCTGGACCACTACTGGCAGTCGTCGCCCATCCGCCACATCACGAACGTCAAGACGCCGACCCTGATCCTGCACGGGGATCAGGATGCCCGCGTCCACCCGACCCAGGGCATGGAGTACCACCGTGCCCTGAAGACGCTCGGGGTTCCCACGGAGTTCGTCCGCTACCCGCGGGAGGGGCACGGCATCCAGGAGCGCGCCCACCAGATTGATCTGATGGGCCGCCTCGTCGCCTGGCTTGACCGCTGGCTGAAAGCCTAGGCGTGGCAGGGCATCAAGAGCGAGAACCGGCCGCTCCCGGCTTCGACGAGCGGGTGGCGGCCGGTCGGCTCCTCGCCCGGGAAGGGCGGGGCGAGGCATCAATCGCCCACTTTCAGGATCTCGCGACCCGATACCCGGAAGAACCCCGGGCGCACTTCGAGCTGGCGTGCGCCTTCGACCGGGAAGGCCGGGAGGAAGAGGCTGTCCTCCCCTACCGGCGGGCCTTCGCGCTCGGCCTGAGCGGGGAGGATTTGGCCGCTGCCTACGTCGGCCTCGGGAGCACCCTGCGCAACGTCGGCCAACCTGACGAGGCGGTGCGGGTTCTAACCGAGGGCCACGAGCAGTTCCCGGCCGACGGCGCCATCAGGGTCTTCCTCGCCCTCGCGCGCTTCAGTGCCGGCGACGCGCGGGCCGCTCTGGTGGAACTGCTAGACCTTCTGCTCACCATCCCAGCCGAAGCGAACCTCCGCGGTTACGACCGCGCGATCCGCTTCTACACCGACGAGCTGCGCGCGGCATCAGGAACATAGCCCCATCCGGAGGCGCCTTACGCGGCGCCAAGCAGGCGCGTGATCGTCTCCACGTAGACCCTCGCCTGGACGACGAGGTCGTTGACGAAGACCGCTTCGTTCGCGCCGTGCGCCCGCTCGCCCCCAGGACCGAACCCGACCGTGTCGATCCCGGCCTGGCGGTAGAACCGCCCATCGGTGGCGCCCGCCCAGGCGACGAAGTACTCAGGCTCCTGCCCCATCACCGTCCGCGCGCTCTCCTGGACCGCCCGCACCAGTGGGGAGTCCTCCGGAGTGATGTTGGCGGCGATAAAGTCCCCGTGCGGGTCCACGGTCAGCTCGTACGCAAAATCCGGGTCGTCGGCCGCAACTGCGTCCAGCGCCGCCCGAACCTCGGCGACCGCGCTCTCCTTCGTCTCGCCGGGAATCAGCCGCCGGTCCACGGTGATGCTACATTCCCCCGGCACCACGTTGTGCGCCACGCCGGCCTGGATCGTGTTGACACTGATCACGGGCTGTCCCACCGACGGGTGGAACTTGTCCAGGTTCTGCTCCAGCGCCAGAACCCCCTTGGCCGCCTTGGCGATCGCGTTGATCCCGGTGGCTCGGGCGGCGGCCGTGTGGGAAGCGCGGCCGAGGAACTTGATCTCCAGGCCCAGGATTCCGCGCTCGGCGTTGCGAACCTTGAGGTCGCTTTTCTCCCCGATCAAGCAGTAGTCTGGCTGCGGCAACCGCCCCGCGGCGATCTCCTCCATCAGATGGATCGTGCCGAACCGAGCGCTCAATTCCTCGTCTGACACCACGTGGGCTTGCAGCCGGCCGCGCAGCGGAGCGTCTTTGAGCAACCCCATCAGGTAGATCATCACGCCGGTGGAACTCTTCATGTCGGAGGCGCCACGCCCGAAGAGCCGCTGTCCGTCCGTGCTCACCCGAGGTTGATACGGATCAGACTCCCACACGGCGACGTCAGAGACGGGCACCGTATCCAGGTGGCCGTTCATGACCACCGTCGGGCCAGCCGTCGCGTCCCCGACCGAGATCACGACATTGGGCCGCTCCGGATCCTTGGCCACCACCTCGTGCTCGATCCCCCGAGCCGCGCACCAGGCAGCAACATGATCCATCACCGCCCGTTCCGCGCCGCTCGGACTCGGGATCGCAATCAACTCACTGGCCATCGCCACGATCGCATCCCGATCGACGCGCGCCATCCACGGATTCGTGCTTGCCTGAACCGCCACGTAACCTCCTCATTGAGCGCCAGTCAACCTTTGGCCCACATCTTGGCCGGCATTCCGGGGCTACACCGACCGCACCAACGCCATCCCGCCCCTTGATGGCCACATCCTGACGGCCCATCTACAGCCGCTCAAACCGCTCCACGTCGGCGACGAAGACGACGGCGCCACCGACCTCCACCTCAAAGTTCTCTGGCATGTAGAGCAAGCCGGGTTCGAGCGCGGGGGAGTAGGGCACCGCAATCTGCGTCCGCCGCCGGCACGTCCGACGCAACACGCCGAGCACCGACGCCACCACCGCGTCCTCCACCCCAATGAGGAGGCTCGTGTTCCCCGTGCGCAGAAATGACCCCGTCGTGCTCACCTTCGTGAACCGATGCCCGCCGCCGATCAACGCCTGGGTCAGGGCATCGGTGTCCTCATCCTGGACGATGGCGATCACCAGTTTCATCGGTGCCTCCGTCCCATCTACGTCACGTTCACCCAACTCAGCGTCTTACCCGGCCGGCAAGGCGCAAACCAAGATGACCCGGCGAGTCGCCGCAGTCTAGCAAAGCAGGCCATCGGCAGCCATCGTCATCAAGAACGCACGACGGAGCGGGGGTAGAGAGGGCGATCCTATTGAGGTGGGCACGACCTCGCATCGGCGGAGGCGGAGGAGCGTTCCCCGTCAGCGCGCTCCGGCCCGTCTGTCAGTCGGGCCGGAGGGCGCGGCATGGTCGGAGCGACATCGGGATCGCCCGCGTGAGCATCAGACTCAGGCTCGGATGACGCGATCAGCGGCAAGCGGAGCCGGAAGACGCTGCCCTGCCCTAGACGGCTCTCGACCCAGATCTTCCCCCCGTGGGCGGTGATGATCTCCCGGCAGATACTGAGGCCGAGTCCCAGCCCCCGGTCGCCCGCGTCCGACCTTCCTGCTCGGGTGAACGGCTCGAAGATCCGCGTCTGCTCCTCCAGTGGAATCCCCGCGCCGTGATCGACCACGGCAACGTCCACTGATCCGTCTCGCCCTTCCACCGTCACGGTCACGGGAGACCCAGGGGGGGAGTACTTCAGCGCGTTCGACAGCAAGTTGTCGAACACCTGCTGCAGCCGCACCTCATCTCCGCGCACCGGTACCACCACCGGAACATTCAGCGATACCCTAGGCGGCGCCCCCGATCGATCGGGCGGCAGCCCGCCGACAGCGTCCCGCGCGATCTCGGCAAGATTCACCGTCTCCATCACAAAGCTGAGCCTGCCCCCCTGCAACCTCGATAGCTCCAGGAGATCGTCGACGAGCCGCCCGAGCACCCTGGTCTGCTCCTCGATCACCTCCACCATCTCCAGGTGTGGCCCCCCGGGAACGCCGGTGCCAGCGGCGTGCTCCCGGACGAGGCGTCGTTTCAAGAGTTGGCTGTAGCCGGTGATGGAAGTGATCGGCGTGCGTAACTCATGGCTGACCACAGAAAGGAAGTCCTGCTTCGCCTGCACCGCCGCCCGCTCGGCCGCGAAGAGATGGGCGTTGTGGATCGCCACCGAAGCTTGAGCCGCCACCGTCACCAGAAGGTCAATCCGCCCGGAGCCATACACGTCCCGCTCATGGCTCTTCACACAGAGCGCGCCAATGGTCTCTGGTCCCGCCCGGATCGGGACGGCCAGTGCCGAGGCAAACCACCGATCTCTCATCGTGTCGCCAGCAATGGCCTCTCCCCGCTCGGTGCGCAAGGCGAAGGATTCAATGTCCCCGTCCACGATAGGCGCGCCCGCCCGAACCACACGCCCCACAATCCCCTGCCCCTCGTCCAGCGGTTCCTCCCGCGCTGGCTGACGCACCCCCCCATGGATCTGGAAGGGGAACCGGAGGACCCCTGACTCCCGATCCACCAGTGCGACCATGAACGCATCCGCCGGGACGACCCGCTGCACCTGGCGGGCCAGTTCTTCAAACAGGGCATCCAGATCTAGGGTCGCGCTGAGCGCCTGACCAACGGCGTTCAGGGTCCGCAACTCGGCCGTCGCCCGGGCAAGGGCCAGGTTGCGTTCCCGTAGCCGCAGATTGAGGTCAATCATCCGCCCGACGGCCACCAAGCTGGCGAAGATCAGCGCCACGCTCAGCAGGAAACCGATCCGCTCCGCCAGCGCTTCCACGATCAGCGCGAGCGGCGTCGTGACCACCAAACTCAGAGCAGTCCAGCGGGTGGTCTCGGTCCAAAAACGGTCCCGGACCACTGTGGAGCCGAGCTGGAGCCAGACCGCGCCTGAGACCAGCGTGCTGTTGACGAGGAAGTACGTCAGGGCGAAGAGCACGATCGAGGCGGGCTGATCGTCTCCACGGCCGTCCAGGGGCACACGGTAGACGACCCACACGACGACGCCGGACAAGATCGCGGAGAGGGCGAGCTGCCCCCCATTGAAGACGAGAAACCGGAGTGTTCTCGGGGTCATCGCCTCCGTTGCCCGCCACGGGATCAGAGCCCCGATGACGAGTGCAAGGACGTGGATCGCGGCGGCCGCAATGGCTCCGAATCCGAGGAAGGCGCTGAAGACAAAGACGGAAGCAAGCGAGATGTAGCTGCGGGTGCCGCGATCCACCGGTATGAGCAGCAGAATTTCGGTGAGGACCACCGCCGCAACGAGGACGCCGAGGCTCACGTCCCATCGAAGAGCGGGGGCGAGCGCCGCCAGGGCGAGGAGACCGCCGATGCCAACCAACCACCGGTATACGATGGCGCTCCGGGGCGATGGCCTCGTTAATCCCGCGATGCCGGCGCGATCGTCCTTGCCTGCTCGGGGAGTGTTGAACACCCCCGCCGACCCGCCGTGGCACTGACCATCCACGTCGACCTCAGTCCTTTGCCGCGACTCGCTCATCGCGGCCATCCTCCGCCTTAAGGCAAGGTTCGGACCACCGCGGCGAAACCGAGATAGACACACTGCGGCCCCCGCGCCACTGGCACCGGTGGGCTCGTGGCTCGGCAGTCGTCGGGCTTGTGAGCGAGCACGCTTGCCCGCTCCCGGAGCCATGAGGACGAACAGCATCGAGGGAGCCAGCGGTGGGAGGCCATGGTCACCGCCGGGACCATGGCCTCAGGCGAACCTCGTCGGTTCTCCACGGGTCGTCGTTCGACTCCCGTCCATATCGGTGACTGGCCGCAGACATCACGACGTCCCCGGAGCCGACGGACGCGTACCGGCGCCCCATGCTCACCGCCGGTGTATCCACAACGGCAGCACCCGATTACTCCACC
>JADDPH010000005.1:10391-14377 GCA_016781925.1 Sphaerobacteraceae bacterium
CAGCACCCGATTACTCCACCGCCGCTCCCGATATCTGCTCGTGGATGACGCTCAAGATCGTCTCGTGCAGGGCTCCGTTGCTCGCGATGGCCTCGTGTCCATAGAGGTCGAACACGCCACCCCGAAAGTCGCTTACCCGTCCCCCGGCTTCCTCGACCATCAAAGCGCCCGCCCCCATATCCCAGGGTTGAAGCGGCCGCTCGTAGAACCCGTCCAGGCGACCGGCGGCGACGTAGCAGAGGTTCAGCGCCGCCGATCCGTCCCGCCTCACCCCTTGAGTCAGGAACAGGAAGGCGTTCCAGATCGCCGCCGCTTCAGCCCGAACCGCCTGATCGTAGGGAAAGCCCGTGGCGAGGAGGGAGCCAATCAGTGCATCGGTGCCGGTCACACGCAGGGGAATCCCGTTCAGGCTCGCGCCCTGGCCCCGCTCGGCCACGAACAACTCGTCGCGCATCGGATCGTAGACGACGCCGAGCAGGAGGGTGCCTGCTCGCTCCAAAGCGATCGAGACGGCGAAGTGCGGGTAGCCATGGGCGTAGTTGGTGGTGCCATCCAGCGGGTCGATCACCCAGCCGTAGGGCGAAGCCTCCCCCTCCTGGCCTTCCGCCTCGGCCGAGCCGCGGGCGCCCTCCTCCCCCAGCAACCGGTGGTCCGGGTATGTCTCGCGCAACCGACCGGCGATCAAAGCCTCCGCCGCCCGGTCCGCATCGGTCACCAAGTCGATTGTGCCCTTGAATTGGACGTCGCGCTCCCGCCCCAGCCGCTCCCGCAAGACTGCCCCAGCGTCCCGCGCCACATCAATCGCCACCGCTCGCGCCCCATCAGGGACAGCCCCGTCCGCCATCAACCGTCCACCCTCGGCTCTGTCGCACCCACGACCATCGGCGTTCCCTCCCCTCTCCCCGTCGTTCCCATGGCACCACGTCCACCGTGCGCCTGCTCCTGCTACGTTCCAGTCAGGCGCAACCGTGGATGGATGTCCGTCTCCCAGCCAGCCTGAGCGCCCCGGCGCAAGGCATAGAAGGCGGCACCGGCCACCATTGCCGCGTTATCGGTGCAGAGGGCCGGCGGTGGGTACCGCACAGGGACCGGTCCCAACTCCGGCTCGCATCGCCGCGCGACTTCATCGGCCAGGCAGGTCCGGAGCGCCGCGTTCGCCGCCACACCGCCCGCCAACAGCACCGTCTTCGCCCCAAATTCCAGCGCCGCCCGGGCGGTCTTCACGGCAAGCACCTCGACTACGGCGGCTTGATAGGAAGCGGCCAGGTCGGCGAGGGGCGCATCCGGCGCAAAGGCGGCGGCCTGGTGCTCCGGGAAGGGACCAACGGTGGGCGCCGGCTCAAGCGATGGAGGCAGACGGTAGGGTTCCGCCAGGCGCAACAATGCCGTCTTCAGCCCAGAGAAGCTGAAGTCATAGCTCTCCCCGAGCCAGGCACGGGGCAGGTCGAACCGGGTCGGGTCCCCAGCTTCAGCTACCCGCTGGATGACCGGTCCACCGGGATACCCGAGGCCCAGCAAGCGGGCACCCTTGTCGAAGGCCTCGCCGGCGGCATCGTCCAACGTCCGGCCCAGATGGCGGTAGTGGCCGTGATCCGTCATCAGGATCAGCTCCGTGTGGCCGCCGGACACCAGCAAGCAGACGAGCGGGAAGGCAGGAGGGGGCTCCGCCACGGGCGACGTCCCATCGACCGGCAGCATGAGCCAGTTCGCGTAGACGTGGGCCTCAAGGTGGTTGATCGCCACCAGCGGCCGCCCGAGGGAATAAGCCAGCGCCTTGGCGACATTAACCCCGACCAGAAGCGCTCCAGCCAACCCCGGACCCTCGGTCACCGCCACCACATCCACCCCAGCGCGTTCGATGCCGGCCTCACCGAGTGCGGCCTCCACCACCGGGATGATCGCGGTCACATGACCGCGCGCCGCCAATTCCGGAACCACCCCGCCATGTGCCCGGTGCAGGGCGATTTGCGACGCGACCACGTTCGACCGGACGCGCCGTCCATCCGCAACCACGGAAGCGGCCGTCTCGTCACAGGACGTTTCGATGCCAAGAATGTTCACGGACAGCCCAACGGAGTGAAGGCCGCCAGGGATGACGGCCGAACGGAACAAACGAAAAGCAACTATACGGGGTCGGACAGCAGGCCGCTCACGCAGGGGAGTCTGAGCATCTCCAACCTAGTCGGCACGACCTGAGGAGCCAGCGAAAGGCCAGGGACAAGTCCAAGTCAGCGGGGTCAGCCGGCAAACACCGAGGGTTACGACGCCTGCGCAAACTCCAAACCGAGCCGGTCAGCGATGTTGCGGCGGAGGGACGCGTAGCGCTCAAGGTAGGCGTGATCACGCAAGGAGGGCGACCACATGATGTAGGCGTCCTCGTTGTTGTCGCTGTAGTATCGCCGTCGGGTCCCTTGGATGGTGAACTCGTACTTCCGGTAGAGCGCCTGGGCAGCCTCGTTGGAGACCCGCACCTCCAGCGTGAGCCAGCCCGCTCCGCGCCGCAGCGCCTCATCGAAGAGGGCCACCAGCAGCAACTCTCCGAGCCCCCTTCCCCGTGAGTCCGGCTCAACCCCAATCGTGGTGACATGCGCCTCGTCGTACATGATCCACATGCCGGCGAAGCCGATGATCGGCGGCCGTTCCTCCGCCTCCGGCCGGCGGCCAAATGCGAGGAGCGGCAATCTCGGCAGCGGGCGTCCGTTCTCGGGCAGCCGGGCCGTCCCATGGCCATTGCCGGCACCCTCGCTGGGTGACCCGGCAGCAATGGACGGATAGTTCCGCAGGACCAGATAGACGTTGTGCTGCGGCTCCCGCAGTTCTCGACGGTAGGCGGCAGCAGGCCAGGGGTTGGTAAAGCAGCGGCGCTCGACCCGGCTCACCTCCGGCACGTCGTCCTGGGTCATGGGCTCGATTCGGTACATCTTCGAGCTTTCAGCCTTCAGCGTTTCGCCGTCGGGAAGGATCGTGAATCTACGAACCGACGATGGAAGGTATCACCGCCGCCCGGCAGAGGCAACTCTACACGTCGCCCCCCAGACCCGATGGCTGGCTGATCCTCACCCCGTGGAGATAGGTGGGTTCCAAGACCACCGGGTCATCGGCATCCCCGGACCGAAACCGCGCCCAGGCCAACTCGGCGACAGCGGCTGGCCGCCGGAGACGCAGGATCCGCGCCGGAAGCGACACCCCCGGGATAGCCCCAAGGACATCCTCCTGCCCAGGGTTGAGTTCCCCGGTAACGATCGACCTCGTCGTCCTGCCCACCAGATCTGCCGCTAGTTCCGTCACCAAGCCGTTTCGCGGTGGTGCAGTCTGTCTCCAGCCTCCCGATTGGACGCCATAGGGGGCCCATACCAACCGTCCACGACCTGCCGACACCACGGCTACCACCGGCTGGCCCATAGTGACAAACGGCAGGGCGGCTGCGTCCAGCGTCGGCACCCCGAGCAGCGGAACCCCTAGCCCGAGCACCAACCCCTTGGCGACACTCACCCCGACTCGGAGCCCGTTAAAGGTTCCCGGGCCGGTGGCCACTGCGATCCCTCGCACCTCACTAAGGTCGATCCCGACCAGACCTAGCAGGTGATCGACCTCAGCGAGCAGCGCCGTCGTCTGCGCCCGCCCGGCGTCCCACGTCTGCTCCGCACAGCGCAGGCCATCGGTAAGGGCAATCCCTGCCTGCTCCGTCGAGCTGTCGATCGCCAGCAGCCACGACCGGTCCTCGCGAGGTTGCTCTGAGGTAGACACCGCTCACTCCGAGGGCACTTCACATCAGTCCGGCTCCATCACCCTGACCTGGCTCCCCACCCTACCACGAGCGAGGAAAGCACCGCCCGCGGCTCTCGATGTGGACCCACCTGGAGGCGCCGGCGGCCGTGGGACGAGAAGTCAGGCCATCCACCGTCCAACCCTGCGCCAGCCGACCAAAATTCTGTCGCGCCTCTACCAGCAAAAGGGCAAATGCTAGGCCGCTCACGGGGAAGGCC
>JADDPH010000112.1:0-8042 GCA_016781925.1 Sphaerobacteraceae bacterium
CGCCATGGTAGCCCAGTCGTCAAGACAGCGCGATACGGTCCGGGAGGATCGGGTCCATATCGGCAACGCGCAGGGCTGGAGGGGCGGAGTTCCGAGCGCGCTTCAGCGGCCGGACAGCACCCCGCCCCGGCCAGTGGCCGGGGCAGGGCGTAGGGCGCAAAGATCGGGTACGGCAGTTTTACCGCGCGAATCGTTTGCAGAGAGCGAGTGCCGCTCCAACGGCTGTCAGCATCAACGCAGTGGCGGTGAGGTCGAAACGGGGCTGACCAGGCATCGCACCGGCTCCCGTGTTTGGCAACGTCGTGCGCTGGGGGGTCGAGGCGCCGTCGGTTGGTTCGTCGGTGTCTCCGTCCTCCTCGCCTGTGCCCTCGTCAGTGTCGGGCTGCTCGTCTGCCTCGGGCACATTGAAGAACGTGGCGACGGGGAGGTAATCCGGACGACTCGCATCCGGCGTGCGGACCTCAACCGTCCGCGGGTTCTCGACCGGTGCGTAACCCTCGGCAACCGTGCCGACGTTTTCGGTGACGACGACCTCGCCGACCGGAACATCCACGTAGCAGTAACCCACATCCATGTTTTGAATGGTGCCTGCTTCAGTCGTGCAACTGCCGAGCGCCTCGCCGTCCGTGCTCGCGACCGAGACCTCGACTCCAGCAGCCGGTTCGCACGGTCCGGCGCCCAGTTGTTCCGCGCTCTCACAGTTGAGGACTGTGATGAGCAGAGCCACTTCCTCCCCGCTGTCTTGCGCCGAACCGCTCCCGCTGGACACCGAGATCAGACCCCCAATTGCCACCGCCGCGATCAGTGCCCGGACGGCCATCATGCGTCGCATCGATCCCTGTCTCCTCCCTTGGTCCCGAACCCCGCGTAGGGCGTGACCCCTGCCACGGATCTACCCTACCGATAGGTTTCACCGGATGCGGGAGGAGAACTGCTTAATCCGCCTGCTTAATCCCATCCACCAAGCGTCCCTGCCTCGACCTCACTTTGCGTAGACCTGCGCTTGAGGGTGGGGTAGACTCGGCCGCCGCGCCGCCCGAGGCCGAATGAAGGAGATCCATCATTGTCTGCGACCCGTGCCGACGGTGCGAAGTTCTGGGTCGGGTTCCACCGCGTGCCCTATGTGGGACCAAGCCGGATCCGGCGGCTGATCGAGCGGTTCGGGGATCTGGAGCGAGCGTGGGACGCCCCTCCTGGCGAACTCCGGACCGTGCTGGACGAGCGCGCTGTTGAGAGCCTGGTCAAGACCCGCCGGGCCCTCTCCCTTGACGACGAGATGGACAAGATCGAACGGGCAGGGGTGACGGTGCTCACCCACGGCGGGGAGGGGTATCCGCGGCTGCTGGCCGAGATCCCCGCACCTCCCCCCGTCTTGTACGTCAAGGGGGAGCTGCTGCCTGAGGATGGGCTGGCGATCGCGGTAGTCGGGACGCGGAGGCTGACCTCTTATGGACGGGAGGTCGGCGGGCGGCTGGCCGGGGAGTTGGCCGCGGCGGGTGTCACGATTGTGTCCGGGTTGGCGCGAGGGATTGATGCGGTCGCGCACCAAGCAGCGCTGCGAGCGGGCGGGCGCACCATCGCGGTGCTGGGATGCGGGGTGAACGTCGTCTATCCGCCGGAGCATCGCAACCTGGCCGGGCAGATCGTGGAGAACGGAGCGCTCGTCTCCGACTACCCGCCGGACCGCAAGCCGGACGCACCCAATTTCCCGGCCCGCAACCGGATCATCTCCGGGCTCTCCTTAGGTGTCGTGGTCGTGGAAGCGCCCGCGAAAAGCGGGGCACTCATTACCGTCGACTTCGCCGCCGACCAGGGCCGCGATGTCTTCGTAGTGCCCGGCAATGTCCTGTCTTCTGCCAGCGCCGGCTGCAACCGGCTGCTACGCGACGGCGCGCGACCGGTCCGTGACGCCGACGACGTCCTGGAGGACTTGAACCTGGGGCGCCGACAGGAGCAGCAAGCGGTGCAGCAAGCACTGCCAATCGCGGAGGAGGAGCGACGACTGCTGGCCCTGTTGACGGCCGATCCGCAGCACATCGACGAATTGGCGGCCGCGGCGAACCAGCCCATCTCACAGGTGGGAGCGCTCCTCCTGACGATGGAGTTGAAGGGTTTGGTCCGTAACGCCGGCGCCCAGCATTACGCGCGGGTCTAGCGCTGGCGACAAGGGAGGTTGGGCATTCGTTCTGCGCCCTCCCGGCCGTCGTCTATCGTCCCTCAGGGCTCATCCACTACCGCTCGGTCAGCCGCCTTGTGGATGCCGCCGTCGGCCCAATCGAAGGGTGGCTGGAGGAACGCCGCCCGTCCCGGCGACCCAGTCCACCCAGTTCTAAGCGGCTTGACACCCGCCAGGGGCGTCGCTATCGTTGCAATAAGGAAGGTAGTCCCGCCCCAATTTTCCCTTTGCTTCCCGTTGATCACTCATGGCGCGCAGCGACCGGCTGCACGCGACAGGATAGCCATGCCCACGACATCTACCACCGACGCCCCCTCCAAAGCCCCGACGGCAAAGAAGCCGGCGGCGCGGTCGAGCAGTTCGAAGACGGCCACCCCATCAAACGGGGGCGGGCGCGGCAAGCTCGTGATCGTTGAATCGCCCGCGAAGGCCAAGACAATCGGCAAGTACCTCGGCAGCGGGTACACCGTCAAGGCCTCGATGGGCCACGTCCGGGATCTGCCCAAGAGCACGCTCGGCGTCGAGGTCGGGGACGACTTCGCGCCGAAGTACCTTGTCCCGCGGGACAAGGTCAAGACCGTCAAGGAGCTGAAAGCCAGCGTCCAGAATGCCCGCGAGATCTACCTGGCGACGGACCCCGACCGGGAGGGGGAGGCCATTGCCTGGCACCTGATGCACGCCACTGAGGCGACCAACAAACCGGTGCGGCGGGTGGTCTTCCATGAGATCACGAGGGAAGCCGTGACCGAGGCGATGGCCCACCCGCGGGACATCGACATGCAACTCGTGGACGCGCAGCAAGCGCGGCGGGTGCTGGATCGCCTCGTCGGCTATGGCGTCAGCCCGCTGCTCTGGAAGAAGGTCAAGCGGGGGCTCTCCGCCGGGCGAGTCCAGACGGCAGCGCTCCGGATCGTGGTCGAACGGGAGCGCGAGGTGCTTGCGTTCGTCCCCGTGGAGTACTGGTCGTTAGACGCGGAGCTGGCCAAGCGGACCGGCAAGGCGCGGCGGACCCAGGACACGTTCAAGGCGGCGTTGACCAGAGTCTACGGCAAGAAGGCAGAGCTCAACACCGGGTGGGAAACGCAGGAGATCGTCCAGGGTCTGGACGGGGCGGCCTATCGGGTTGGCACCGTCACCCGCAAAGAGGCGCAGCGGCGGCCATCCGCACCGTTCACGACCAGCACCCTTCAGCAAGAAGCATCCCGCAAGCTCGGCTACGCCGTGCGACGGACGATGCAGATCGCGCAGGACTTGTATGAGGGGGTTGACCTCGGGGCGGATGGCACCCAGGGACTGATCACCTACATGCGGACCGACTCCACCAACGTCGCGGGCTCGGCCCAGCAGGCGGCGCGGGCGGTCATCAGCGTCCGATTCGGGCCGGAGTACGTGCCGGAGAAGCCGCCCTTCTACGCGAAGAAGTCCAAGGGCGCCCAGGAAGCGCACGAGGCGATCCGGCCGACCTCCCCGCAGCGGGACCCGGCGAGCGTCAAGCCGTTCCTGTCGGCCCCCCAGTTCAAGCTCTACCAGCTCGTCTGGCAGCGGTTCATGGCGAGCCAAATGCGCCCGGCGATCCTCGACAATACGGGGGTCGATATCCAGGCGGGCAAACCCGAATTGCTGGCGAACGGGGAGGCGCCCTTCCTGTTCCGGGCCACCGGTTCGGTCGTCAAGTTCCCCGGCTTCCTGGCCGTGTATCAGGCGGGCCGGGATGACGGAGAAACCGACGAACTCGACAAAGGAGCCCTGCCGCCGCTGGCGGAGGGTGAGGATCTCGATCTCCTGCGCCTGCTGCCGGAGCAGCACTTTACGCAGCCGCCGCCGCGTTACTCCGAGGCGACGTTGGTCAAGGCGCTGGAGGAGCGCGGCATTGGTCGCCCGAGCACCTACGCGCCGACCATTGGTACCCTGCAGGCCCGCAGCTATGTGACGGTCGAGGAGAAGAAGCTCCTGCCGACCGAGCTTGGCATGGTCGTCAACGATCTCCTGGTCGAGCACTTCCCCAACATCTTCGACGTGGGGTTCACGTCCAAGTTGGAAGAGGAACTGGACGAGATTGCCACCGGGGACCGGGCGTGGGTGCCAACCATGCACGAGTTCTACGGCCCCTTCACAGCCACGCTGCAGCAGGCCGAGAAGACGATGGAGCGGGTCAGGATCAAGGACGAGCCGTCGGATGAGGTCTGCGACAAGTGCGGCCGGCCGATGGTCATCAAGCTCGGCAAGTTCGGCAAATTCCTCGCCTGCAGCGGCTTCCCCGAGTGCCGCAACTCCAAACCGCTTCTCCAGAGAATCGGTGTCACTTGCCCGACGTGCAAGGAGGGCGAGATCGTTGAGCGCCGGTCCAAGAAGGGCCGTGCGTTCTTCGGCTGCGAGCGGTATCCAGCCTGCGATTTCGTGGCCTGGAACAAGCCGGTTAACGAGCCCTGCCCACGCTGTGGCTCCCCGTACATGGTGGAAGCCGGCCGCAAGGGTCAGATTCGCTGCCCGGCCTGTGGCCACGATGGCCGGGCGCTGGCCCAGGCGGGTTAGGGCGGCGACACACCGACCTGCGTCCTGATCCAGCTCCCACCTGGGATCTGGATCAGCGGCGCGGGACCCGCACCTTACGATAAGACCGATCAAGTACAATTCTCCGGCGGGCGCATCACGGCGCCCTCCGTTCGTGCCCGGTTAATTCGCCGGCTTGTCTCACCAGATCGGACCTCCAGCCCCGTGAGTTCCCACCACCCTGATGTGCGCGCCCGTCTCCGGGCGACGACGATCCTCGGCGTCAAGCGCGGCAACGAGGTCGCCCTGGCCGGTGATGGCCAGGTGACCCTGGGCGACGTCGTCCTGAAGCACGGCGCGCGCAAGATTCGCACGCTCTACGACGGTCAGGTGCTGGCAGGCTTTGCTGGCGCCGTGGCCGACGCCCTGACCCTGTTCGGTAAATTTGAGACGCAGCTCAAGGCGTGGGATGGCAACCTCCGCCGCGCCTCCGTGGAACTGACCAAGGAGTGGCGAACCGACCGCTATCTCCGACGGCTGGAGGCGCAGCTCATCGTCGCCGACCCCGAGTCGCTGTTGGTCCTTTCTGGCGAGGGCGATGTCATTGAGCCGGACGACGGCATCGTCGCCATCGGCTCTGGTGCGCCCTACGCGACAGCCGCCGCCAAGGCCCTGATCGCTCACACGGACTTGGACGCCCGCGCTATCGTCGAATCAGCGATGGCGATCGCCGCTAACCTCTGCATCTATACCAATGACCACTTCAGCGTAGAGACGGTCCGCTTGGACGCGGAGGACGTCACCCTGGAGGGGGACGCCCTCGCGGACGAGCGGGAGTTGCCGCTGGGCGAGGTGGTGGCCGCCTCGGGCGGGACGCTGGCCGACTCGGCGGCGGACAACGACGAGGACGACGAGGAGGACGACGAGGACGAGGCGGTCGGAAAGAACGACGCGCCGGACGAGGCCGAAGATGACCTCGAGGACGGATCTGCTCGATGGTAGAAACACTGCGCCGTTCGACAGGAACGACGACGGGTCCACGTGGGGGCGCCGACATCCTCAACGACCGCCCGACCATGGACAACTTGACCCCAGCCGAGATCGTCCGTGAGTTGGACAAGTACATCATCGGTCAGCCAGATGCCAAACGGGCCGTGGCCGTGGCGCTTCGCAACCGCTACCGGCGACAGCTCCTGCCAGATGAGATGCGCGAGGAAGTGCAGCCTAAGAACATCCTGATGATCGGGCCGACGGGCGTGGGCAAGACCGAGATTGCCCGTCGCGTGGCCAAAATCGTGGACGCCCCATTCTTGAAGGTGGAGGCAACCAAGTTCACCGAGGTCGGGTACGTCGGGCGTGACGTTGAGTCGATCGTGCGGGATCTGGTTGAGATTGCGATCAGCATGCTGCACGGCGAGCGCATGGAGCAGGTGAAGGACGAAGCCACCCGGGCCGCCAAGCAGCGGCTGGCCGATCTCCTGGCCGAGCAGCGGGTGGAGAAGAAGCCGACCCGGAACGGCCGCAAGGCAGCGGTGGAAAATGGGAACGCGGAGGACGTGGCCGCTTTGGAACGGCAGGAACTGGCGTCCCATCGTCGCCTTCAGCGGGAACGGAAGCGCCTCCTGCAACTCCTCGACGAGCAAGCCCTGGAAGAGGAGACCGTCGAGATCGAGATCGATGTCGATGAGGGCATGGATGACTATGGCCCGCTCGACTTCGTCGCCGGGATGAGTGCCGAAGATCTCCACGATACGTTCCATGACTTTCTGGATGGCTTCGTACCCCGCCGCAGCCAGCGGCGCCGTGTCTCGGTCAAGGAGGCGCGCCGGATTCTGACCCAGCAGGAAGCCAACCGCCTGGTCGATTTCGATGCGGTCGTCGAGGCGGCTATCGGGCGGGTCGAGGAGGCCGCGGTCGTCTTCCTGGACGAGATCGACAAGACGATCTCCTCCAACGGGGAGTTCGGTGCCGATGTCTCCGGTGAAGGCGTGCAACGGGACTTGCTGCCGATCGTCGAAGGATCGGTAGTGATGACCCGGTACGGCCCGGTGAAGAGCGACCACATCCTCTTCATCGCTGCCGGCGCGTTCCATAACACGCGTCCATCGGATTTGATCCCGGAGTTGCAGGGCCGGTTCCCGATCCGGGTGGAGTTGAACAGCCTCTCCGAGGAAGATCTCTATGCGATCCTGACCGAGCCTCAGAACGCGTTGACCAAGCAGTACCAAGCCCTGCTCGGAACGGAAGGACTGACCCTCCGATTCGAGGAGGAAGGGATGCGGGAGATGGCTCGCCTCGCCACGCTGGTCAACGCCCGCACGGAGGACATCGGAGCCCGCCGTCTCCATACCGTCATGGAACGGGTACTGGAGGAGATCTCGTTTGACGCGCCCAGCCACGCGGGCGAGTGCGTCACGATCGACCGGTCATTCGTCGCCGAGCGCGTCGGCGAGGTGGCCGCGGACGAGGACTTGAGCAACTTCATCCTGTAATACCCCTTATAGCCGTGTGGTCGTGGTCGACAACACGGGCCAGGACGTCTCTGGACTGCCCGGGCGTTTGACCGCGTGGCTGCTCCGCGGGACGCGCGGTACGGGGCTCGGTGGGCGGCGGCATCGACGGACAGGGGTTACCAGAGTCCAGGGAGGACGTCTTGGGCGGGAGCGATCGGGTCCTCGCCATCGACCTCGGCGGCACGAACCTGCGAGCCGCCGTCGTCGCCTCCGACGGTGACCTCCAGCACCGGAGAGCTGTGCCCACGCCCTCGAGCGGTGGGCCGACCGCCGTCATCGACCAGATGGCCTTGTTAATCGAAGACGTGGCGGCGGCAGCGACGCTGCCGCCCAGTGCGCCGGTTGGTGTCACCGCGCCGGGTCCCCTGAATCCTCGCGCGGGCGTCGTCCGCTTTGCCCCCAATCTGCCGGATTGGCAGGACGTGCCACTACGGGATCTCCTCGCGGCCGCGAGCCACAGGCCGGTTGCGATTGGCAACGACGGCAACTGCGCTGCGCTTGGCGAGGCGCGGTTTGGGGCCGGCAAGGGATATGCTGATCTGGTCTACCTCGCCCTCGGGACGGGCGTTGGTGGTGGGGTCATCAGCGGCGGCCGGCTGGTCGACGGCGTGCATGGGCTCGGTGCTGAGCTGGGCCACGTCGTCGTCGCCCTGGACGGGCCGCGCTGCTCTTGCGGGGCCATCGGCTGCCTGGAGGCCTTCGTCGGGGGGTGGGCCATCGCCCGTGAGGGGCGGCTCGTCGCCTCTACCGTCGACGGGGCGGCGATGCTGAAAGTAGCCGGCGACCGCTCAATCACGGCGTCAGTGGTGGCCGTCGCGGCGCGCGAGGGTGATCCCGCGGCCCTTGCAATTTTGGGACGGGCA
>JADDPH010000112.1:8098-8885 GCA_016781925.1 Sphaerobacteraceae bacterium
GATCGTGGTAGGTGGCGGCGTCGCCGCGCTCGGCGATCTCCTCCTTGCGCCCGCCCGTAGTGCATTTCCATCCCACTGCTTCCCCGCTTCTCGCGAGCATGTCGCGATCGTGCAGTCACTCCTGGGAGACGACACGGGGCTCTACGGCGCGGCAGCGGTGGCGCTAGACCTCCAGGAGAATATCCAACGGTAGACGCCGACGCCGATGACTGCTTCACACCAGAATGGTCCAGGGGTTGAGCAGGTGGCCCAAGAAAGCGAGCGGCTTGTTGGCCAGCAAATACATCTCCTTGCGACCCGTCCCGTGTCTTTCTTGACAGTGTTAAGACCCGATGCTAGAGTCCCGCCGTTCGCGTGAGGGCAATTTGACCAGCGGATACCGGATACCGGTCTTCCGCACTTTCTTCGATTCGCCGGGTGCCTCTCCTATTTCTCGCACCCCTGGGACGCGACGTTGTTCCGGCATTGTGAGAGTCGAGGAGGAATCCGTCCGGTGGCTTCCGATCCTCCTCCACTCCGGCGCCGACACCACCAGAAAGTCTTCGTTGGGACGGTCCCCATTGCCAGTTGATAGGACGGAGTCGCGATGCTGCGCTACGCCGCTGGCCGGATCTTTTGGTTCATTCCGACCCTGCTCCTGATTACCGCGCTGACCTTCATCATTTTGAAGCTGACGCCCGGTTCAGGCGTTGTAACTTCCGGCACCCAGCAAATCACCGCGGAGCAGATCGCCCGGCTGGAGCGCCAGTACGGCCTCGACAAGCCGCTCTATCAGCAGTTCGGCATT
>JADDPH010000112.1:9002-43285 GCA_016781925.1 Sphaerobacteraceae bacterium
ACGGCCTCGACAAGCCGCTCTATCAGCAGTTCGGCATTTATGTCTGGAAGGCGGTCCAGGGCGACTTCGGCACGTCGATGGCCTATCGGCCGCAGACTGTCGGGTCGATCATTGCTCGCACGTTCCCGATCTCGCTCCGGCTGGGGTTCTACGCCACCCTTTTCGCGGTGGTGGTAGGTATGATCCTCGGGGTCCTCGCCGCCGTCAACCAGAACGGCTTTCTCGACTACCTATCGGTGACCCTCGCCATCCTCTTCTACAGCCTGCCTAACTTCGTGATGGGGTTTGTGCTGATCTTGTTGTTCGTCGTCTGGCTCCCCCGCCAGGGGCTTGACCTTGGGTTCAACATCGGTGGAATCGAGCAATGGCAGGATTGGGTTCTTCCGTCCGTTGCCCTGGGTGCGGCTCCGCTGGCGACGATTGCGCGCTACACCCGCTCCAGCATGATCGACGTGATCCGCTCGGACTACGTTCGAACGGCACGTGCCAAGGGGCTCAGTGAGAACGGGGTCATCCTCCGGCACGTGCTGAAGAATGCCCTAATCCCCGTAGTCACCTTGATCGGGCCGATCTTCGCCGCGGTTGGCACCGGGTCCTTCTTCGTGGAGAACGTCTTCAACATCCCCGGGATGGGCCCGTTCTTCGTGACCAGCATGACGTCGAAGGACCAGTTCATGATCCTCGCCGTGGTGTTGGTCTACGGTGTGTTCCTCGCCGCGATGAACTTGGTCGTGGATCTGGTGTATGGCGTGATCGATCCAAGGATTCGCTACTAATGCTGGCCCCCAGTCTCGAACGTCCTGCATCCGGCCGCTCGGTGGATGCGATGTTGTCACTGGCGGCCATCTCCAAGAGGCGCGACACCTAAGAACCCGTCGGGGGGAGAAGCGAGCGCTGTATGTTCGCCGTCTGGCGTGGGGAAGAGTGATGGCGCAGTCACAACCGCACCCGCAGAGTCTTGATCGCTCCCTGGACACCGTGGAGCGCCTGCCTAGACGGGACACTGGGCTGCTTCCAGAGGTGGTCGACGACGGGGCGCCATTGGCGGCGCTGACGGCGGGCGGCGCCCGCAAGCAGCGTAGTCTGTGGGGGGATGCGTGGCGAAGACTGCTTCGCAACAAGCTCGCCGTCGTCGGCCTCGTGATCGTCACCACATTCATCTTTCTCGCCGCGCTCGCGCCGGTCCTGGCGCCTTACGGTCAGTCTGAGGTGGTCCACTACCGGCTCACTCGGCTGAGTCCTAGTTGGACCTGGCCGCTCGGCCTCGATCAGAACGGTCGCGACATCTTCAGCCGCTTGCTCTACGGTGCCCGGGTCTCACTGGTGGTTGGGGTGCTGGCCCAAGGGCTGGTCCTTCTGATCGGCGTCCCGATCGGCGCCATCGCCGGATACTACGGAGGCAAAACGGATAATTTCCTGATGCGGATGGTGGATGTCATCTACGCCATCCCGCAGTTGCTGCTCGTCCTCATTTTCTTGAACATGTTCGGCCCCGGGCTCACCAACATCTTCATTGCCATCGGGCTGGTGGGATGGGTCACCGAGGCCCGTTTGGTTCGCGGGCAGTTCATGTCGCTCCGGGAGCAGGAATATGTCAACGCCGCCCGCGTGGCGGGCGGCAGCGGCTGGTACATCATGCTCCGTCACTTGCTCCCGAACAGTCTGACTCCAATCATTGTCGCCCTCACGTTCGGCATTCCGACCGCCATCTTCACGGAGGCCGCCTTGAGCTACGTGGGGGTCGGGATCATGCCGCCGCAGGCGAGCTGGGGACAGATGGTCGGGCAGGCCAGTCAATCCGGCTACGTCCAATCCGACCCCCACATGCTCCTCTTTCCCGTGTTGGCTATTGGCCTGACGATGCTCGGATTCACCTTTCTCGGCGACGGCCTGCGAGACGCCCTCGATGTCCGGGGCAACGACGTGTAATCCGGGGCCCGCCCGCTCACCGACCAGGACGGGCACCACGGTCGCCGTGGAACGCCCGGAGGCATTTCGCTGACGATCAACCACATTGATCTCTGGCTGCGAAAGGAGGGAGTGCAGGCGCGAACCAAGACGGACCGGGAGGGCTGGCAGAGTGCCGGATTGGCTCGGAGCTTGGAGTCAACTTGGCATCAAGCGATGCGAGAGCTTTGGTGCGCGGGCCAATGGCAAGACGATGAGTTTGGACGTAAGGAGAGGGTGACGGATGACCATGCACGAGGATGACCGGTCCCGCGAGGGGCGGGTGCTGGCAACTGAGTTGACCCGACGCGGCCTGGTAAAAAGCGCAGCTGCGGCGACCGCTGGTGCCGCCGTCTTTGGTGGAGCTGCTAAGTTCGGGGCACGATCCGCCGCTGCCGCGGCCCCAAGCGCCGCTCAAGCTGCTGCTGGTGAGCAGCTGTTCTACAACTACGCGTTGCAGAACAACCCGCTGACGTACGACTTCAATTCCAACCTCTACGCGGGGGCGGAGCCCGAGGTCTGGGCGGGGCTCCTAACCTTCGATCCAGACGGCCGGGTCGTTCCCGACTGGGCTGAGCGGTGGGAGTCCAACGAGGATGCCTCGGTCTGGACCTTCTACCTGCGGCAGAACAACAAGGGGTGGTCCAACGGAGACCCGGTCACAGCGCACGACGCGGTCTGGTCCCTGGCCCGGATCCTCAATCCGGAGACGAATAACTCTTACGCCTTCATCCTCTACGACGTGAAGAACGGCGAAGCGTTCAACGGCGGCACGGCGAAGGTAGAGGACCTGGGTCTCAAGGCCATCGACGACTGGACGGTCGAAATCACGCTGGAAGGACCGCGGGCTAACTTCCCGCAGAAGATCGCCTACACCGCCTGTGTCTTCGCCCACCGGCCGTCGGTGGAGCAGCACGGGGAGAAATGGGCGCTGGGTGGTGACATCCCTCTGGTTTCTAACGGCCCGTACAAGCTCGACCTCTGGGAGCAAGGCGTCAAGGCCGTTCACTCCCTGAACCCGGGCTACTGGGACGCTGAGACCATCCGGGTCACCAAGCTGATCGATCCGATCATTCCGGGCGACCAGACCGCGCTCGCGTTCGAGAGCGGGAAGGGCGACCAACAGCTGGACTGGACGCCAGTCGGCGCGGCGGACCTACAGCGATTCCAGGGCGACCCGAACCTGGCGCCACTGCTCAAGCAGTTCGTCTTCCCCGGCATCTGGATGCTCCTCCCTTCGAACGGGCAGGCGCCCTTCGACAAGATCGAGGTGCGCCGGGCGCTCAGTCATGCGATCGACCGGGATCGCCTCGTCACGGTGACCAACGGCCTGGCGCTGCCGGCGAACGTCATGACGCCCGTCGGCGTCTACGGGTACTTCGAGGACCCGGCGATCTCCGAGATCCAGAAGTTCGATCCCGCGCTGGCGATGGAGGCGCTCAAGGGCACCGAGTACGAGGGCGGCCAGAACTGGCCCGAGATCACGGTGTTGATGCGCTCCGACGAGGGGCAGCTCAACTCCAACTTGATGATGAACGATATCGCCGCTCAGCTTAAAGAGAACCTCGGCATGGACGTCAAGATCAACGAGCTGCCCGAGGCCACGTTCCGTCCGACCCTGTACGAGAACACGGCGCAGTTGGTCTGGATCCGGTGGTGGATGGACTACCCGGATGCCGACAACCAGTACTACGACATGTTCTACGGCAAGAAGGCCAGCAACAAGCGCCAGGCCTGGACCAACGATCAGTTCGATCAGCTTGTCGTTCAGGCCAAGGGCGAGTTGGACCCCGAGAAGCGGCTGGAGCTGTACAAGCAGGCCGAGAAGATCATCCAGGAGGATGTCGGATACATCCCGGTGGTCTTCCGGGTCGACCAGAACGCCTTCAAGCCCTGGGTGAAGGAACTGCCGACCAACCAGCAGGGCTTCACGGTTCCTGACGGGAACATCTACGTGCGTGGCGTCACGAGAGTCACCACCGCGGAGCGGCCCGCCGAGTAAGTTCGGGCAGGCTTGCCGGTACGTTTGACGGAACTGAGACGGGGTGCCTCAGACGAGGCACCCCGTCTCGCTGCTTGGGCGCCGGTTGGCCAGCATGGCTCGCAAGGGCAAGGCTCCCGGCCGGTGGACCCTCCCGGGGGTGCCCATGCGATACTGGGGCCTGCCTGGTGCTCCGGATGCACCCAGAACTGATTCGGCACGATCGATAGGAGAGGCTCCCGTGGCAGACGGACACCCGATGTACCTTTGGTGGAACGGTGAGCGGCGGCGATGGGAAGACGCGACCGTCCACGTGACCGATCTGGGCTGGTCGACGGTGGGGGCGGTCTTTGAGGGGATTCGCGCCTACTGGAACGACGAGGACGGGGAGCTGTACGTCTTCCGGCTGCAGGAGCACATGGAACGACTGGCGCGGTCGATGAAGCTGGTTCGTTTGCCCCTGGAATACTCGGTGGACGCGCTGATCGGGGAGATCATCGGGCTGCTCCAAGCAAACGAAACCCGCGAGGACACATACATCCGCCCCCTGGCCTACGCGGGGAACACGAGTGGCAAGCGATTCGCCCAACTCGGGAACGAGGCGGAGTTGCTCATCAACACGCACCCGATGCCATCGCACCTCCTGACGGGTCTTACCCAGACCGCCAAGATCAGTTCGTGGAGGCGGATCTCCGACACGGTGATGCCGCCCAGGATTAAGAACCTCTCCAACTACCGCAACGGGCAGTTGGCGGGCCAGGAGGCGCGTCTCGACGGCTACGACACCGCCTTCCTGATCAACGATCAGGGCAAAGTGGCGGAGGCTCCGGGTGCCTGCGTGATGCTCGTCCGGGACGGCAAGCTGATCACCCCGGATGCGACGAGCAGCATCCTGGAGAGCATCACCCGGGATGCGCTGATGACCTTGGCCCGCGAGGTGCTGGAGATTGAGGTCGTCGAGCGGCAAGTGGACCGCACCGAGTTGTACCTCGCGGACGAAGTCTTCACTTGCGGCACTGCCGCCGAGATCACACCGATCGTCTCGGTCGATAAGTACGACATCGGCGCTGGTGAACCCGGTCCCATCACTCGCGGCCTGGAGCAGGCGTTTCATGACGCGCTACGCGGCAAGGAAGAGCGCTTCTCCCACTGGCGGACACCGGTTGGGATATCCGTGGCGGTGCCTGCCTAAGCACGTCAGGTGGCGCTCCCACAGTTGGGGGTGAGTGCCGGGCTCCCAACGATGGCATCCACCCTCGGCGGGTCGACCACTCGGCCAACAGCGACGAGGGTGTCTTCGGGGCGGATGCTTCCGACGACTTTGACCAGGTCGCCCGCAATCTACGGCCCGAGTTGGATGTCGGCGAAAATCGCTCCAGCCTCGTCGATGACGCAGGTTGGATTCGCCACCATCTCGTGGGTCCACTCTGTCGGTTCGCACGAGCCGGCGAGGCATCGTCTCTCAGCGCGGTCATACCGGCCAGATAGACCGGATGCGCGAGACGCCGGGCACGAGAGAAGCTCGCGGTAATGCTGCAGGGTGTTCCCGGACTGATCCGGTGTCGATGTCGCTGCTGAGTGCATGATGCCGCTCGGGCCAATGGCCAAGATGCGGGGCGTTGCGGCGATCACGGCGCACGCGCGGCATGTTGCTCCCAGTGGCGCTCACAGCGCGGGTGAGACGTACACTTGTTAGTGGCTCAATCGAGCCGCTACCCCGTCCTTCCGAGCGACCGGGATGGTCCTGGCCCTCGGCCGCTACACCTTTAGCTACCCAGGAGCGCCGACATTGAGCCAGCGCATGCGTTCTGAGGAGTCTTCCCCCTTTTCCGCCCCACCAGCCTCCGGGGCCCGGCTTCGTATTCCAGCCGCGCTCCGGTCCGTTTTGGCCGCACTAACCCTGACCCTCGTCTTTGGCGCCGGGGTCGCCACGGACCGTCTGGTTTGGAACGGCGGTCCGGGCGCGGGAGCGTCATCGTCCATTACGGACTCAGAGAAGTTCGATGTCTTGCAACAGACGTGGGACGCTATTCATACGGAGTACGTCGAGACCGAGGCGATCGACGACCAGGAGCTGATCTACGGCGCGAGCCGGGGCATGGTCGATGCCCTAGGTGATACCGGGCATTCTCGATTCTTGGACCCCGAGGAGGCCAACGACTTCGAGCAGGAGATCCGAGGAGAAACGGTCGGCATCGGAATCTACCTCGACCTGGAGTCGGCCCAACCGACTGTGATTGCGCCGATCGAGGGTGGCCCGGCAGATCAGGCTGGGATCCAGGCCGGCGACGTGATCCTGGAGATCGGTGGCGAACCGGTGGAGGGGCTAACGCCCGAGGAACTCCGGGATCGTCTCGGCGGTGATGAGGGAACCCGGGTCAGCCTCACGCTTCGCCGAGCGCAGGACAAGCAGCCGTATACGGTGACGCTCTCCCGAGCCAAGCTCGTGATCCGCCCGGTGAGCTGGAGCATGCTGCCCGATGGGGTGGCGCACCTCCGGCTCAGTGAATTCTCCGGCGGGGCCACTGAAGCCCTCAAGGAAGCGATCCAGGAGATCCGGGAGGCGGGCGCGACCAAGATGGTGTTGGACATGCGGGATAACCCCGGAGGGCTCGTCTTTGAAGCGATCGGGGTCTCGAGCCAGTTCCTGCCGGAGGGCGCCACGATCTATCAGGAGCGGGATCGGGCTGGGTCCGTGCGCCGAGTGACCGCCGTCGGGGAGGGCGTTGCCCTGGATCTCCCACTGGTGGTGCTGGTAAACGGGAACTCCGCGTCGGCGGCGGAGATCGTTGCCGCGGCGCTGCGTGACAATGGCCGGGCGTCACTCGTTGGCGAGCGCACCTACGGCACCGGGACCGTGCTGACCTCAACGGAGTTCACGGACGGATCCATGGCCCTCATTGGGACGTCCCTTTGGCTAACCGCCGATGGCGAGCAGATTTGGAAGCGCGGCGTGGACCCGGACCAGACGGTGGTCCTTGAGGATGATGTTTACCCGACCCGGCCGAGCCAAGACCCAGACGTCACCGAGGCGGAGCTGGCCCAGTCGAAGGATGATCAACTCGTCGCTGGCCATGAGCGGCTGCAACGTCGCAACGCCGCCCTACCATCTCCTCCGGCAGACTCAACCCCGTAAAGGAAGGGACCGGAGACCAGTGGCGGCAGCCGTTTGGAATGGCACGGGATCTGCAACGTGGTGCCCCGCACGGGGAGTTGCCCGGCACAACGATGACGGGAGGTACTGATGTCGTATCCCTATCCTCAGGATCGCCATGCGGATCGCAAGACGAAGGGGGAGCAACCCTACAAGGATGAGAAGGAGTCGCTGACCCAGCAAGCCTCACAGATTCAAGCGGAGGCCGAGGCGTATGGCGAGGCGCGCCGGGACGAATCTGACGAAGACCGGAGCCAGCGGGTGGCCGACGAAATGCGCGAGCGCTTGCGGCAGGTGGCGGAAGAAGTCCGGCAGGATGAGAACGCCTAGCAGACCGGCGGGGCCGACTGGCTGAAGGCCGGAACCTGCGACATCCGACGTAGCGGTGGAGACGATCTCGTGATGGGTGGACGTGGCGGAGGACAGAGGATCGACGAGGATGCTGCTGATGAGCAGCACGCGCCGGTGTCTGGCACGAGCGGGTCTGAGGTCGTCGAGTCTGGCACCGATCCGGAGCAGGAACGGGTGCGCGAGGTGGTGGGGCGGCGCGGCTACGACGAGAATGATGACCTCGCCGACGAGAACAAGCAGCATTAGACCGACGCGGTGACACCTTCCCTCAGCCGAGGGGAACGGAGGTTGACCCCGTTCCCCTCGGCGGTTGACCGTCCCGCTGTTACTGACCAGTGCGCTGCTTCTGCATGCCCTGGCCAGACCCGAATCCTCCCTGGGTGATGATTCCGTCGGCGTTCGTGTCCGATGATGGACCTTCTTCAGCCGCACGGCGACGCTCCGCCTGCTGCAGAAGCTCGGCCGCTTGGACACCCGTTAACTCCCCGCGCTGGACGGCCTCGTCCACCGCGCGAGAGGTCAGGATGTCATCGAGGCCGCCAGCAGGTGGCGCGTCATCACCGTGGTCGTGGTCTACCAGCGCGTCCTGAACTTCGCGGTCGCTCGCAAGCCGTGACTCTCGATCGATATTGGCCTCGAAGGTACGGGCATCATCGCTCATGAGGTGCTCCTCTTCCGTTCGATCCGTAATCGGGTGTCCATCAGCCACCACCCGTGCTCGTGGGGGTGCAAGAACGGTGCCCGTCCGTCGGCTGGGGTGCGGCGAAACGCGCTGATCGGCATGGTATCGTTTGCCCGTTTGGGCGGGTCGGGGCCCCGGACCATGGATGTTCGTGACCGGCCAAGTTTGTAAGAGAGGAAAAACATCCGGGATGTTGTCAACCGAGACCTGGCCACGACCGGCGGTTCGCATCTGGACCGTGGCTCAGCGCTTCCAAAAGTTCCTCGTCGTCGGCGCCGTCGGGCTGGGGGTCAACCAGGGAATGCTGGTCGTTCTCCATGACTTCGCCGGTTTGGGTTTGTTGATGGCCTCTCCCCTCGCGATTGTGGCCTCAATGATCGTCACGTTCATGCTCAACGAGGTCTGGACCTGGCACGACCGCGGCTCAGGCAGGATCCTGACGCGGGCTCTTCCCTACGCCCTGATCAACACCGGCGGGCTTGTCATCAACACCGGCTTACTCTCGGCGCTCGTGGATCAGTCTGGAATGCACTACTTCGTCGCGAACCTGATCGGTGCTGGCACTGCCGCTGTCTGGAACTTCGCATTGAACAACGCAATCACGTGGCGGGCCTGAGGTCCGCTGTTCTCGACCCACCGCCGGCTTTAACAGGCGGCGGGAGACGACCATTGACGACTGCTCAGGCCCCTAAAGCATCCCAGCGCGCCGCAACGCGGGAGGATGCGGGCTGGCTTGCGCCACTGGTCTTGCTTTTCCTCATCAAGCAACTCTTGCTCGTAGCCATCATTGGTCCTTTCACCGGGCACGACGAGGTCGACCACTTCTACTACATCCAGCGGCTGGCGGCGGGCGATGGCCTCGGGGTCGTCGGCGAGGTGATGCTGCCGGAAGAGACGAAGCCGTACCAGAAGTACGTGGCCGACTACCCCAACAACGCAGAAGTCATCCAGCCCCCGCTCTACCACGCCCTGCTTGCTCCGATCAGCCGGCTGATTCCGCGCGGGGTGGAGACGAATCTCTACGCGCTCCGACTGATCTCCGTGGTGATCGGTCTGGCCGCCGTCTGGCTTGCCTACCTGACTGCTCGCCTCGTCTTCCCTGACTCGCCCCTGCTGCGTGCCGGGGTTCCGATCTTTGTCGCGTTTCAGCCTCAATTCTCGTTCGAAGCAGCGATCGTCAATCATGACATCCTGGTGATTGCACTCTTCTCCCTCGTCGTCTACCTGACTCTCCGGGGCCTGCACGATGGGTTCTCGCCCCGTCTTGAGTTACTCCTGGGGTTCGTTGTAGCGGCTGGCCTCTGGACGAAGACAAGCTTTGGTCTGGTGCTGCCCGTCATGGTGCTGGGGGTGTGGCTCGCGTGGCGGGACCGGCGACGTGAATGGGGAGACTGGCTGGACGCCTGGCACTGGCTGGTCGGCAGCCTCGTCGTCACGGTCCTGTTGCCCCTCCTCCTGGTTGCTCCTTGGTTCGTGCGCTCTTTCGTGCTGTACGGCGATCCCACTGGGGCGCGCCGCCTGCAGGAGATCCCGGAGTACGGCGACCAGGCCCAGGCCTACTGGGCCATGCTCGCAAGCAAGGAATTCTGGCGAGGCCGGTTGGAGGATTTCTGGGGCAATTACGGCTGGCGGCAGGTGCCGTTCGACCCCGGGGTCTATCGCCTCATCTGGACGCTCTGGGCAGCGGCCGGGATCGCCTTGCTCGCGTTCCTGATCCGGGCCCTAGTGCGCCGCCGCCGACACTTGCCCCCGATGCTCAGCCGCTTTCAGTGGCGGGCGCTCAGGTTGCTGGCGCTGTCGGTTGTGCTATTGGTCTACGGTGTCCTCTACGTTGGGACCATCCAGTTCACGCAGTCCAGGTTCGCGTTTCCCGGGATGATCGGATTCGCCGTCCTCACCCTCGTCGGGGTAGATCGTTGGTTGCCGGGCCGGCTGCGGCCGCTGGCGCTTCCTCTGCTGCTGGTCCTCTTGGTGGGCCTCAACGTCCTGGTCAGCCTTCGGTTTCTGATCCCCTTCTACTACGGTCCAGGCGGTGGCGGCGCCATCTCGCCGTGATGCACCGGAGCGCCGTCCCGGCGCTAGTTGCTATTGCAACGGTGACCGTCCTGCTCATCGGGGCTCTCGCCGTGCCATTGGAGGTGCGGAACAGCGCGCCGTTCGGGTTCAATCTCACCCTTGATGCAGAGCGCGGAATCGCCGTCACAGGCCGACGGGTGGTGCCCAACTATCCGAATTTCAACCGGGTGGATCTGGATCTGCGATCCTACACCATGGGCGATGCCTATGACCTCACCCTCTACATCCAGCCCGACGAACGGGGTGCCACGCCGATCCGAACGATCCCTCTGACCATTCCGGCGTCTCAGATCTATCACCGGAAAGCACCGTTCGCGGTGCCATTCACCACCGTTCGCTTCCCCCCCATCGCCAATTCTGCAGGTCAGCCGTACGAAGTCTGGGTGGAGCGCGGAACCCGAAACCGCGATGACGTCATCGCAGTCTGGAGCTTCAAGACCTACTCCCGCGTCACGGGGAGGCTTGTCCTTGGTGCGTTGCTCAACCACCCAGCCGGAACAGCCGCGCCAGGTGCGGTGGGAGCGGTGCTCACTCTCTTGCTCCTCGGGTTCGTCGCTGCCGTCGGATGGCTCATGGGGGGCTTGACGGCGTACGCCTTGCGATGGAATCACGGCTCGCCTGGGCGACCTGCGTCTCGTTAGTGGCTCCTGCTGCTGACGAATGGTATACAGTACGGGATTCGCGCGGCGGGCAAGGATGCCGCGCGCCCACGAAATGGTGAGCTATCACGTTGACTCCAGCGTTTACTAGCGCGTTACTCCGGGTGCTGACCTGCGAGTTGCTCCATGATGGCGGGCGGACCGCCCGGGGAAGGAACTAAAACCAATGGAGAACGGCCACGGGCTTGACGGTTTGAGCGGCACTCCGGCCACGGGTGCAAACAAGACGACGGTGGTCATGGGCGCAGGGCCGGGCGGGCTCTGCTCCGCTTACGTGTTGAGCAAAGCTCATAGGCCGACCATGGTCCTTGAGAAGGCACCCTTTGTGGGTGGGTTGGCGCGGACAATCAAGCGTCAAACGGAGCATGGCGAGTTCAAGTTCGACATCGGCGGGCACCGCTGGTTTACGAAGAACGACGAGCTGAACGACCTGTTTCGAGAGGTCGTCGCCGAGGAACTGCTCTGGGTCAATCGGATCAGCCGCATCTACTTCGACGGCCGCTACGTTGACTATCCTCTTAAGATCAGCAACGCGCTAAAGGCCATCGGCCCGATCACCTCGGCCCGGGCAGTCGCGGACTACGGGCGGACCCGGGTCACCCATCGGATCAAGCCCGTCAAGATCGAGTCGATGGAGGACGCCTACGTCGACCAGTTCGGGCCGACGCTCTACAAGCTCTTCTTTCAGCGCTACTCCGAGAAGGTGTGGGGCCTGCCCTGCGACCAGATGAGCGGGGACTGGGTCTCGCAGCGCTCCAAGGGTATGAGCCTGATGACCGCCGTCAAGGACGCCGTGATTCCGTCCAAGGGCAAGGTTGTCAGCTTGATCGACGAGTTCATGTACCCACGGGACGGCTTCGGCCGCTTCTCTGAGCGGATGGCCGACGGCATCACCCAGATGGGCAACCAGATTCGCCTCGGTACCGGGGTTGAGAAGGTCCACCGTGAGGGCAACCGGGTAACCGGTCTCACGGTTTCGACCGACGCCGGCACGGAGTTCGTGGAGGGTGACAACTTCATCTCCTCGATCCCGCTGACGGTGCTAGCCCAGATCATGGAGCCCGCCGCACCCGCCGAAGTGATCGAGGCCGCGAAGAAGCTCACCTTCCGCAACATCATCACGGTCAACCTGATGCTCAAAAAGCGACAGGTGACTCCGGACACCTGGCTCTACGTCCACGACCGGAACATCCTCTTCGGCCGCTTCCATGAGCCGAAGAACTGGAGCCCGGCAATGGTGCCGAGCGATGAATACACCTCCCTCGTGGTGGAGTACTTCTGCTCCTTCGGCGACCACATCTGGAACATGACCGAGGAGCAACTCGTCGAGCAGACGGTCAAGCACCTGATCGACGACATGGGCTTCATCACCCGCGACGAGGTCATCGACGGGTTCATCATCCGGGCACCGCGGGCCTACCCGTCCTACGTGATCGGGTACGAGGAGCCGCTGGCGAAGATCAAGGCGTTCATCGATGGATTCGAGAACCTGCAGATCATCGGTCGTTACGGTACCTTCCGCTACAACAACACCGACCACTCCATCGAGACCGGACTGCTGGCGGCGAAGAATATCCTCGGCGAGCACCACGACCTTGACCAGGTCAACGCCGACAAGGAGTACCACGAGATCAAGCGGGTCGCCGAACCCGCCGGGACACCCAGCCGCCGGTAAAGCGAGCGAAGGACCAGCGGCGCCGGGAGACGGCAAGCGCAGCCACGCGTGAGATGTAGCTCTCACGCGTGGCCGCGTGATCACCTTGCCTTAGGCTTCTTGGTCTCCGTTCAATGTTTATCTGTAGATACTGCCTGGGAAGTGCATGGCCGAACTGGCGGGGACGGGATCCGTGCCAAGCCCCAGAACGGGGACGATAAAGGTTGCGGGCAGGTGGTGGACGGCCCTCCGCGGTCGTCCACTCGTGCAGCAATTCGTCCTCGTGCTGCTGACTCTCTACCTGGCGAAGCAGGTCATCTACGTCGTCGCCTTTCCCCCGTTCACCGGCCATGATGAGGTGGCCCACTACGCCTACCTGCGAACCGTGGCCACTGAGGGACGCGTCCCGGTCCTGCTCGAGGACCAACTTCCAAATGACCTGTACCGTTACTGCCGCTATACGCTGGACTGGAATCCCTGCGTGCCGAGCAACCCGGCAGCCCTGAGCAATCCGCCGCGCGGGCTTCCCGGTCGTCCCCAGGGCATGCAATACGCGGCGAACCATCCGCCGCTCTACTACATCCTGATGACGCCAATCTACTGGGCGACGCAGGGGGCCTCACCGGCCGCTCAGCAGTACGTGTTGCGCACAGCAGCCATCCCATTCGGCATCGCAACCGTTCTCCTCGCCTATCTCCTCGCTCGGGCACTGTTCCCGGCTGATCGCTTTCTGTCCTTCACGGTGCCGGCCTTTGTCGCGCTCCAGCCCCAGATCTCCTACGAAGCCGCGATGGTCAACAACGACATCGTCTCTATTGCACTCTACAGCTGGGTTCTTTACCTGCTGGTCGTCGGCCTACGCGACCGGTTCCCCCCTAAGACCTGTGTGCTGATCGGTTTTGCGCTAGGGTTGGCTCTGCTGACGAAGGGAACTTCGCTCACCGCCCTCCCGATCGTGGGGTTGACCGTCATTGCCGGGACAGGCTGGAAGGACCTCCGGGGGTGGGCCACGCGGGGTCTCCTGATCGCGGCGCCACTCGTCGTCCTGGTGTCACCCTGGTACGCGTACTTGTACCGGACCTATGGCAACCTCACCGGCTTCGACCAAATTGCGGAATTGCAAAGGTGGAACCGACCGCAGGGCGGGTTCATAGCCCAACTCTTCGACCGCGGGTTTGCGTTCGACCGGTTCCACGAAACGTGGGGTCAGTTTGGCTGGCGCCAGATCCCGCTCTCCACGCCGATGCTCTGGGCAATTGGACTTCCCCTCGCGTTCGCGTTCGGCGGGCTCGTTCAGTACGCCTTCTCAGCCGCACGTCGAGGGGACCGGACCGAGGACGATCCGGTACTCCGGCCGGCACGGTGGCAGGCGCTGGCACTGCTGATGCTCGCAGGCACCTGCCTTGTGGCCTACCTGGCAGTGGTGCAGTTCGGAACGCGATTCGTGCTCACGCAGGCCCGCTATTACTTTTCGGCGATCAACGCGGCCGCGCTTCTCCTGCTTCTCGGATTGCGAACCCTCATCCCGGTGCGGCATCACGCCTATGGTCAAACAGTTGTCTTTTCCGCCCTCGTCTTGCTCAACGTGCTCATCTTCACGCAATACGTGTTACCGCACTATCCCAACTGGTAGAACCGGACGGGACGAGCACGAGGACGCGCCGTGAATGCCGAGAGCAGGGAATCGATAGCCCGGGGCCGATCCGAAGCTGGCAGCTCGTTTGGCGGTTCAGGGCACACGAGTGCGAACATCGAGACCAGTTCACTGAGGCGGACCCGCCTATTTGTATGGGCCGGCCTGACGGTGGCGTTTGTCCTTTTCCTCGCCGTGGGTAGCGTGACGGTCCACACTGGTAACCAGAGATCTCAGCGTGCCCGGGTGACGCAGGTCTGGGCAGCCAAAGCTGACACCTTGCCGGACGTGGGCCAGCGGACCCTGCTCCGGTTCTCCTACTTCGCCGCCACAGTGCTGTTCATGGCGGCCTCCATCGCGGGCTTGGGCTTTCTGCTCGATCCCTTTGGGGCCGCGGAACCGTCAAAACCAGACGGCTCCTTTGAGCCTGCTCCCCCTGAAGGCGTGGAAGTCGATTCGGTGCCAGGACCGGCTAAAGGGTGACCGACCGATCTGCGGTCACCGGACCTCGAGAAGAGCCAGCCGCGTTCCCATTGCCGCCCCCAACACCCATCCTTCCTTCTTCCACCTCCAGGGCCGTCCCGAACCGCTGGTGGTTCATCCTAACAGCGCTCCTCGCGCTCTGGGTCGCCGCCCGGCTCGGCGCGTTTGATCTTCGGGCGCAGGTTCCCGGCGCAAACGGCGGCATCGTCACTGTTCCTAACACCTTTGCTACGGTCGATCACCCCTTTCACGCCACACGGGCAGAAACCTTGCGGCGGGCCCTCGCGGCCGGAAATCCCCTCAGATGGATCGGTAATCACCAGGGCGGGTATCCCGTGGAGTTTTACCCGCTCGGCGTAGCCTGGCTGGATGTGGGCGCTTGGGCATTACTGCTCGGTGCCCTCCCCATGGCTGCCGCGCACAAGCTGGTCGTGATCGCGATCTTTCTCGCGCCCGGGCTCGCCTATCTCCTGATGGCCCGGCGGGATGGCTGGGGGCTGGGAGTCGGCCTGCTTGGCCTCGCCGGGCACGTGGCTGTACCGGGCGCATGGTGGCAGGGCGGATACACCGAGCTTGTCGAGTGGGGCCTCGTCACGAATGTCGCCGCGGCCGTGGCGCTCCTGTTCGTCCTGATCGGCTTGGTGACCTATCTGGAAGATGGGAACCGGCGGGCCGGTGCCGGCGCCGCGTTGGCGGCAGGGTTTGCCATCTCCACCAACCCCCGGTCCCTCGTCGCTCTGGCCGTCCTTGGCGCGGGCGTTTGGCTTGCCGCGATTCTGGCAGCACGTCGCCAGCAACCATCACCATTCCTCCTCGCCGCGCGCTTAGCGACGGTTGGGGTGGTGGCGGCCGCGCTAGCGGCGCCCGAACTGATCTCTCTGGTCCGGTTCAGCGACCTGTATTATTTCGTCCACTACTCGGGGTACGCGGCGCCTCGCGATTATGTCCGCTCCGTTGCTCAGTCCCTCTCCCTACCAGTCCTGTCTTTTGCGTTGGGTGGACTGGTCGCCGCCGGGAGCCCCATGCGGCCCGTCACGCGCGCCGTCGCCGTAACGCTGAGCCTGTACGTGGCCTCGACCCTGGCACTGAGCTTTGGGCCGGGTGGGGGTGGGGTGTTCGAGCAACTCGAAACGACGCGGCTGATGCCGTTTCAACGACTGCTCTCCCTCTATCTGGCCGCGGTGGCGCTGCACGTCGTGGTCGATCGCATCGGGTCGGTCATCCCGCGCGCAGACGGAGTCGGTGAGGTGATTCAGCTGGCGGTGGCAGGTCTGCTCCTGCTCCTGCCGATGGGGAAGTTCGCACCCGGATCGCCACCCAGTGAAGTGCGGGCGGCTGACCGCTCCCTCTACGCTATCGAGACAACCGGGCAAGCGGCGACGGCCGATTTCACTGCCGCGATTCGAGCCGCGGACGACCTGGCCCCTCCAGGCACGGCGATCCTGGTTCTTGGCACCGCTATCTCCTGGCACCAGCAGCTCTGGGCACCAACCATGGCGCGAGAAGGGCGACCGTTCTTCTACGACGACTGGCTGTGGGACTGGCAGACGCGCCATGTTGGCCCGTTCGACTACCGGCAAGGGCACGCCTACCCGCCATCCCGGGTCGGGGAAGCGCTGCGGACCGACTACCTGGAGCGGCATGGCGTCGGTGCCGTCGTGGTCACGGAACCAGCCAACAAACGTTTCGCCGCTGCGGCCACCAACGTCCGGCTCGTTCAGCGGGGGCTCTTTGACGTTTACGCCGTCGAGTCGCCGACCCCGATGGTGACCTTTACCGGTGGGTCGACCTCCCGGGTGATGGTGGAGGACCACCGGGTGGAGGCGGAGGGCACGAGTACGGGCGGCACCGCTAAGGTCCGGCGGACGTGGTACCCGCGCTGGAAAGCCACGGTGAACGGGCGACAGGTACCGGTCACGCAAGCCGAGGATGGGTACATGGAGGTACCAGTCCCTACGGGAGCCGCCCGCCTCGATCTCGTGTATGTGGTTGACGGCCTGGATTGGCTGGCGCGGATCCTCTCTGTGAGCGGATTTGCCGGCGCCGCGCTGCTCCTCGCCCGTTCAGGGTGCAGCGTGCCGTCGTCCCGAGATCGCCGGTGGCTACGGGTGCTCCGCCGCCGCGTTCAGCCCTCTTAGACCCACGGGGCGATTGGAACGTCGATGATGGTCGGCAGATCACGGCCGAGTGCCTCACGTATGGCCAACTCCATGTCCTCAGGCGTTTCGCAGCGGACCCCCTCGATCCCGTAGGCATGAGCAAGTTGGACAAAGTCTGGATTGACGAGATCGACTGCAAGGAAGCGGCCGCCTCTTGAGCGGGCTTGCTCATCCTTGACGGCGGAGTACGTGGTGTCGTTGAAAATCACGATCGGCACGCCCACCCGGTGTTGAATGGCCGTGGCCACTTCCTCCATCGTGAATTGGAACCCGCCATCGCCGCAGACACTGACGACCGGCTGCTCCGGCCGCGCCACCTTGGCGCCGATTGCCGCGGGTAGAGCGAACCCGAGGGTGCCGTAACCGGAGGGGAAGAGAAACGTGCGGGGCTCATAGACGGGAAAAAGCCCGCAGGCAGCATAACTCATCATGGTCATGTCGAAAGCGATGATACCGTCGCGCGGCACCGCCCGTCGTAGAGCGTCCAGGTAAGGCAGCCGATCAGCGCCGAAGGCGCCGAGGCGGGCTTGTCTGCGGGCCGTCACCACGGCGTCCACCCCGAACCCCGTTGCCTGATAGTCCTCCCCGGCGAGCAGGGAGTTGATTCCCTCGGCGGCAAGCGCCGCATCGCCGAGAATGCCCAGGGTGGGCTGGGCGTTGAGGCTCAACTCCTGCTCGTCGACGTCAACCCGGATGAGGGTCGGTGGCATCTGGAGCTGGAAATTCGCCGTCACCTGGACGCCGAGTTTGGATCCAAAGACCACCAGGCAATCAGCCTCATGGAGCAGCCCGTCCACCGCATTGTCCGGTTCCCAGAGTGCCCCCACGACGAGTGGGTGGTCTTCCGGCACGCTGCCCTTGCCCATGATGCTCGTGACGATCGGCGCGCCCAGTCGCTCGGCGAGCGCCAGCACCTGCGGGCCCGCATTCGCCGTGACGGCGCCGCCGCCGCAGTACACGATGACCTTGGTGGCGCCCTTGAGAAGGTCTGCCGCTTCCTGGAGGCGGGATGAGTCGGGCAGTAGCCGTCCCTCATCATGGACCGAGGGTGGGATGGTCACGGGAGCCACCTCGTCGAGAACGTCCAGTGGCACCTCGACATGGACCGGGCGGGGGCGACCCGAAGTGACGCGACGCAGGGCCTCGCTGACGACGACCGGGACCTCGGCGGCGGTCGCAGCGCGGGCGTTCCACTGGGTGATCGCGGCCATCAGGCCGAGCTGATCCTTGAGGTCGTGGAGACTGCCTCGCATGCGATCGACGTAGGCTCGCTCCACGTTGGACGAAAGGACAAAAACAGGGGAGGAGTCCGCGTAGGCTTCTCCGACCGGGGTCGCGACGTTCGTGATGCCTGGCCCGGTGATGATCAGGGCGACCCCCGGGCGGCCAGATGCACGCGCATAGCCGTCGGCCATGAATCCGGCGCCCTGCTCGTGGCGGGCCAAAATGTGGCGGATCGAGGAGCCCCCAAGGGCGTAGTAGAGGGCAAGGGTATGAACGCCGGGAATACCAAACACCGTGTCGATTCCGTGGGCTTCGAGCATCGCAATCGCCAGCTCCGCGCCGGTCATGCTGATCGCCGTTTCGACAGTGCCGGGAGATTGAGTGGCAAGGCTAGCCAAGGTCAGTGACTCCAACGTGTTCACAAGGACGGTTGGGCGATTGATGGCGGCAGTGCAAGAAGATTTGGGCGGCATCGCCAGTCAAACGGCGCCCGTTCTACCAGAGTCCGAGGCCCCACCGCAACCTGGACCTCCGGCATCCGGTCTTGATTTAGCGCTCGTTGCCTGGTGACTGGGGAGGAGGGATGTCCGGGGTCCTAGTGAGGAGAGCTCGGCCGCGGGAGGTGAGCCGCCAGCGGGTTCGACCACGGGCGCGCGGAGATCGAAAGGGCTCAAGGAGGCCCCTGGCGCGTGCACTGGTGAACAGGGCGTCGACAAATGGGGGGAGAAGCCCGGCACTCTCAGCGATGGCGCGGGCGTGGGATGCGGGGGAGTAGCCGGTATCCAGATCGGCGACGTGGCGAAGAAACTGAATCAAGAAGGGGTCGAGCGGTGACGCGGGCTGGGGCGTAGCGGGCTTGCTGCTCACGCGACTCCCCTTCGACCAATGAGGCGTGACTTTGACACTCCAATACTAGCACCTTACGCTGCTCTGGCTGCTATTCTTCGGCCGGTGTGCCTGGTGCTCGAGTGCATCCGCCGGGGATTCGTCGCACGCGATGCAGATTCGGCAACCCCGGTGACGCCGAATTTGGACGAGGGCTGGACGTGGTTGTGAGTTGGATCCGGTAGTCTCCTCGCCGCTGCTGCCCGGCGGCGATTTAGTGGCCGCGCTGTTGGACCGCGGCGTGATGGGCCTGGCGGATCGTGGCGGTGCAAGTGGGCTCGTGGGCGCTCGCTGGGCCGACCTCTGCGCCGCACATCTCAGTACCTGGCCCGGGACCCACCGTCAGATCCCCGGCGATGGCGGAGAGGCGTTCCTCGTCGATCATGTCGCGCGCCTGGACGATCGGCCGGCGATCGCGGCCGCCGCCTCGAAGCGAGCCCTTCAAAACCCCGATCTGCTGGTGGTGGGCCGCCGCGGGGGACGAATGGTGGTCCAGGCGGCCGACGCCAAGTTCTCAGTTGAGACGGCTCGCTCCAAGCAGGTCAGTACCGCTGTCGTTCACGGGCTCCTCGGACTCGGAGAGTTAGTCACGGATCTCATCGGGGACCTCGACCCTGATGCCGAGCCAGACCTTGTTGAGGGTGTCTTTCTCTGCCCTGACTTCCCCCTCACCCATATCATGTTGCGGCACCGGCACGGGATCGTGCGCACTACCGTGCGCGCAGACCAAGTCGTGCTCGTTCCAGCGCCCGCCGGAACATTCTTCCATGGACTGGAAGGAGCACAAGTCATGGAGCCCCTTGCCAGTGTTGATGCGCTGCCGGTGGCCGTGGAAGAGAACCTTCTCGCGGCCCTCTACTACTTCCGTCTGGCGAGGGCCGGAGTAGGTTGCTGGCTCGATGCGACCGGACCGCTTCTCGCGTTCAACGACCGGCCCACGGTGGACGAGGCAGCCGTCCGTGCTGAAGCGGAGCACCGCGCCACAGGAGCGCGTTCCGCGTTTGAGCTTGTCACGGTCTGGTATAACGATGTCCAAGCAGTGCGGGCGCAGCGGACGGCTGTCGACCAGGTCGCGGCCCTTCCGTTGATGACCCGGGACCTACGGGAGCGAGTGGCCCGGATGGCTGGGACCGCTGGTGTTGCGCCGCCCTCGGTCAACCAGGTGCGGCGCCGGGCAGGGGCGTGGTATCGAGCGCAGCTCCGCGAGAGAATGGGACCGATGCTGCCACCGGTGCCCAATTTTCCGGGCGCACTGCAGGAGCTGGGGCAGATTGGCGCATCTTTGGGACCGGCATTGGACGCGGAGGTCGATCGGGTGATCGAAGAATTGCTCGCGGATCGACCACCGGCTATCAATGGGACGGAATCGGATAGCAACTCCGGCGCTACTGCAGTCGGCGGGACGGAGAGGCCGTCGCACCGGAGGACCAGGTAGCCTGCTCCTGGCGATGCCGCTCCGGTTAAAGCTCTCGAAGGTCGCGGGAAGAGAAGCCAACCAACGCGGCAAGCGCGGAAGAGAGGACAGCCCCGGTGGCCACAGCCACAGGCGCGCCGACGTGGTCGGCGAGGATGCCCATGGGCATAGCCCCGAGGGGCATCAGGCCGAAGGTAAGCATGTAAGCGCCAATAACCCGGCCCCGCACGTCGTCGGTGATCCGGTGCTGCAAGAGGGCGTTGTTGGTGGTCATGTAGGACGCACCGAGGATACCGGCACAGACCAGTAGCGGAAGCGTTAGGTAGACCGAACGGGACGCCGCAATGCCGACGATAACGGCCCCGTAGCCGATCGTCATCAGAATGAGAGTCCGCCCCGCGCCGGCGAACTGGCGCCGGGCAGCGGTCATCAGCGATCCGATGACGGCTCCCGAGCCGGACGCGGCCATCAAGAGACCAAGGCCGCTCGCTCCGATATGGAGAATGTCCCGGGCGAAGACCGATAAGAACTGGATGTAGGGGAAGACAAAGAAGGTCGGCACGCAGGCGAGCAGGAACAGACCTCGGAGGTCCGGGCGGCTACTGATCAAGCGAACGCCGTCGAAGACGCTCCTTGGACCGGGAACTGCTTGGCCCGGCTGCCGTGGCGGCACCGTGATACCTGAAACCAGGACAAAGGCACCGCAGAGTGCCGCCGCTTGCAGCAGAAACGCCGACCCGACACCGAAGAGCCCGATCATTCCCCCCGCGAGCGAGGGACCGACGACGCGGGTCATGTTCTGCCCGGCACTGTTGAGACCGATCGCGTTGGTGAGATCCGCACGATCGACCAGGGCCGGGACGAGCGACTGCTGTGTGGGATTGAGGATCGCCTGGAGGGAGCCGTTGAGAAAGGCGGCAGCGAGGAGGTGCCACGGCTGCACCCAGCCTCCGATGACGTCGGTGGCGACGACGACGGCAAGGAGGGCAGCGGCTGCCTGGCAGGCCAGCATCAAGCGGCGGCGGTCGACGCGGTCGATCAGCAAACCACCTGGGATCGCGACGACGAGGAACGGGAGACCCGCCATCAGACCGACCAGGCCAAGCACCAACGCCGAGTCCGTCAGCGAGTAAGCCAGCCATCCGAGCGCCACTTGTTGCATCCACTGACCCAGCGATGCCGCTTGAGAGCCGAGCCAGAGCCGGCGGTACGTCGGGTAGTGGACGAGCGCGGCGAAGATCCCGGGCGAGGTTGAGGCCGCCGTTCGCATTGGGAGTGGGGGTCCGGGCGGGGATGTGGGGGGCGGCTGTGCCACCACCGACGGCCGAGGGTTCGCGAGCCCCTCCGACCCCAAGGCTGGCACTGCTTCGGCTGGGGAAGGCAATCGGGTCTCCGCAGATTGAGCCGGTCAGGCAAGGTACCGTTGTTCCCGCCATCACGGCGATCTTTTTACTTTCAAAAGTATAGCAGTGGTCCAGAGGGGACGCCCGGCCACCGAGAATCGGTGCGCCTTTCAGAGCAGCCGCCTGGTCTAGGAACCACGGGACGACATCATCCACCCTTGCCGAACCTTGCATACAGACAACCCGAGCACCCGGCGATATACTGCCGCGGCTGGCCGGTGCCTGGCCGGGTCAAGCCCCTGGTCGCACTGGCACGACAATCCGGTACCGGGTACCCGTCCCTGGGTCCTGTTCGGCACGGGGTTGACCGGACGGATCACCGAGAATGCTCATCCCTCGTAAACAGTCACCGGCGCGGTGACGGTATCGCGACGATGCACGGGCACGGTCGAAAGGAGAAATGCCGAGGATGGGAGATGCGACGACGATTGCCCCGCCGAAGCTGGTCATTCAGGTCACCGTCAACGGGACGCCGCATCGTAACGAGGTTGAGCCGCGACTGCTTCTGGTCCACTACCTACGGGATCAACTCGGGCTGACCGGCACCCACGTCGGTTGTGATACCAGCCAATGTGGCGCCTGCGTGGTGGCGCTGAACGGCAAGGCCGTCAAGAGCTGCACGATCCTCGCGGTCCAGGCGGATGGCGCCGAGGTTCAGACAATCGAGGGCCTTGCTGAGGGCGAGAACTTCCACCCAGTCCAGCAAGGCTTTTGGGAGATGCACGGTCTTCAGTGCGGCTTCTGCACCCCTGGCATGATTATGTCGACCGTGGCGCTGCTGAAGCGCAACCCGAACCCGACTGAAGATGAGATTCGCCACGCGCTGGAGGGCAACCTCTGCCGTTGTACTGGCTATCAGAACATCGTCAAGGCAGTGCAATACGCGGCTGGCCAGATAACCACCGGATCCCAAGCCGTGAACCAGAGCGGCAACGTGGGTACTCCGCGGGGTGAGTAGTCTCACGCCTCATTCGCCGCCCGAGGAGTGGACGCGCCTTATGGTTTGGACGTTCGGCATACGGGGTGCGACTCCGGGTGAGACGTCGACAGGCATCTCTTGATCCTCGTCGAACTGCAGGAGGTAATGCTGAGCGGACGGCCTCATGGGTGGTTTCCCAGCCAGGGCGGCATCCCGGGCCGCTCCTGCCTGACGACGCCTTAGCTTTGGCTCGTAGGTGCACTGGTAAGGGACTGCCCTGCTGCGACGTGTGGCACTTCCGCTCATTGGCATCGGCATTCCGGAATCAGCATGGAGAGGGCAAGACCGTGTTTCCGAGCCAATTCGACTACTACCGACCCAGTTCCCTCCAGGAGGCGATTGGCCTTCTCGGGGCGAATCCCGATGCAAAGGTTTTGGCCGGCGGGCACTCGCTGTTGCCGGCGATGAAGCTTCGGCTGACGATGCCGGGTGCCCTGGTCGACCTCAGCCACATCCCGGAGTTGCGGGGGATCAACGTGAACGGTGGAGTTACCATCGGCGCGATGACCACCTATGATGAGATCGAGGTGTCCGCGGAGCTGCAGCAGCGAGTGCCGATGCTGGCGGAAGCCGCTGCCGTTGTCGGGGATCCGCATGTCCGCGCGCGAGGAACGATTGGTGGCTCCCTCGCTCACTCTGACCCAGCAGCCGACCTGACCGCGGTCTTCCTCGCTCTCGGGGGCGAGGTCACAGCGGTCGGAAGTAATGGCGAGCGAATCATTGGCGCCGACGACTTGTTTGTCGACCTGTTGACCACATCGCTGCAGCCGGACGAGGTGATCACACAGATTAAGATCCCGTTAACGGGCCGCACCGCGATGGCCTATGAGAAGCAGGAGCACCCGGCGTCCGGGTACGCCATCGTTGGGGTCGCGGCGGTCTTGACGTTGAGGGATGGGGACCACTGTGAGTCTGCTCGGCTCGCCGTCACCGGATGCACGTCCAAGGCGACACGCCTAACCGCAGCCGAAGACGCCCTGTCCGGTCAGTCGCTGAACGAGGAGACCATCACTCGGGCGGCCCAGGCCGCGTCCGAGGGCTTGGAAGTCAACGGCGATCTTTACGCCTCGGAGGAGTACCGTCGCCACCTCGTCACGGTGATCACCGGCCGTACCCTGCGACGGGCTACGGGCGCCATCACGCGTTAGCCCGACCAGAAGGCCAGCGACGAGGGGCGGCGCAGGTTGCGCCACCCCTCGTCGTCGTTCTTCGTCCACGGGATGTCGCCAGGCGCCCGGTTACCGCGTGACCATACGGCATTGCGCTACCGAAGGTTCGGCGCTGTCGCTAGTTGACCAGCCGCCGCGGGACTCGTGTGCTGCTCGCGGACTGACTGGGTCGGCATCATGTCTGTGGCAAGACCACGAATGATTTCCCCTGGCATGTCAGTGCAGAGAGCCGAGGCACCAAGGTGACGGGCTCGCTTTGCATCCTCGACCCGATTGACCGTCCAAACCACGAGATCAAGATCTTCGGCAAAGATTCGCTGAGCGATCTCCGGCGTGACCGTGTCAGCGCGCAGGGAGATCGCCGTCGCACCTAACGCTCTCGCACTCGCAAACGCTTCTTCGGTCGGCTGATTGGCGATAGGCCGCAACTTGGCAGATGGAGCAAGCGCCCGGATCTCCTCCAAGATCGACCAATTGAATGAACCGATCACCCACTCGGCGGCTGGGTAGTTGGAGAGTACCTCCAAGACCAAGCCCGCAATGCCCGGCTGTTTGACTTCGATGTCCAGGCGGAGACGGCCGGCGACGACGTCGAGGACTTCGACGAGGGTGGGCACCGGCTGGCCGCCGCCCGCGTCGAAGGATCGCACCTGCTCCAAGGTGAGCTCGTTGACGAGGCCCTCTCCGGTTGTCGTGCGGGCAAGGCTGCGATCGTGGATCACCACCGGGACACCATCCGCGGTGGCGTGGACGTCAAATTCTATCCCGTCTGCCCCGTCATCGATGGCCCGCTTGAACGCGCGAAGCGTGTTCTCCGGCTCGGTTCCCGACGATCCCCGATGGGCGTAGACGAGCACGATTTCTCCTCTCGACAGGCGGTCCGTCGACATCCTGGGCGAACAAAGTCCTATGCATTTCATGTATGTACAAGGGTATCATGGATCCCCCTCACGTCTACCTTGACACAATCCGTATCAAGGTTTATCATGGGCTCGTTGTTATGGAGGGTGAGACGGGATGACGCCACGGTACAGCGAGCCGTTGTTCGTAATCAGCGTTGCGGCGCGGCTCGTGGAGATGCACCCGCAAACGCTGCGGAAATATGAGCGGGAAGGCCTGATCGCGCCGTCCCGGACCACGGGTAATCTGCGCCTCTACTCCGACCGGGACATCGAGCGTCTCCGCCAGGTGAAATATCTGGTGGAGGAGCGAGGGTTGAACCTGGCAGGTGTGCAATTGGCGCTCGATTTGACGGCGCGGCTGCGGGAGTTCCGCTCACGCCTTGGCGAATCCGGCGCAGATGGCAAGGCGGATCCGGCTGGCACCAAGCGAGCGGGCCAACTCCGGCGAGAGTTGGATACCACGCTGGCGATGCTTGGATACATCGACCAGGCGGAGCTGCGATTGCTGCGGGAAGAGGCCCGAGTCCAGGGTCAGGGTCAGGACTGACCCCTCGGCGCATGAATGATGAATGTGACGCGGGCAGCGGCGTGTGTTTCTCATGCGCCCGTGCCCCGTTGTATGACCGCGCCCAGCTGGTTGGGTGAAGGGGTAGGAACCAATGGCGACTCAACAGCGATTCACCGAGAAGGCGCAGGAGGCGATTGTCGCCGCCCAGCGCGAGACCGAAAACCGGCGGCTGGCCCAGTTTGAGACGGAAGCGTTGCTGGTTGGCTTGCTTGAACAGCAGGATGGCGTGGTGCCGCAGGTGCTGCTCAAGCTAGACGTTGACCCGGCCGTCGTGCGCAAGGAAGCGACGGCGGAGTTGGACCGCTCGCCCAAGCTGCAATTCAGCGCCGAGCCGCGCGTTGGTAGCGGCGTCCAGAATACGATCCGCAAGGCGGAGGACCTGGCCCGGCAGTTCGGCGACGAGTACGTGAGCACAGAGCACGTACTCCTGGGCATCATCGAAGGCGAGACATCGCCGGCGGCGAAGCTCCTCGCTCGTCATGGTGTTGGTCGCGACAACGCGCTGAGGGCCGTGCAGGAGATCCGCGGGAACCAGCGCGTCACAGATGCCAATCCGGAAGGTAAGTACCAGGCTCTGGAGAAGTACGGACGAGACCTCACGGAGTATGCCCGCCAGGGCAAGCTCGACCCCGTGATCGGCCGCGACGACGAGATCCGGCGCGTGATCCAGGTCCTGTCCCGCCGCACCAAGAACAACCCTGTGCTCATCGGCGAACCTGGCGTCGGCAAAACGGCCATTGCAGAGGGCTTGGCGCAGCGCATCGTCCGTGGGGACGTGCCGGAGGGCTTGAAGGACAAGAAGATCGTCGCCCTTGACCTTGGCGCACTGATCGCAGGCGCGAAGTTCCGTGGGGAGTTCGAGGAGCGTTTGAAGGCGGTGCTGAAAGAGGTCCAGGAGTCTGACGGTCGGATCATCCTCTTCATCGATGAGCTGCACACGGTCGTCGGCGCGGGCGCGGCGGAAGGGTCGATGGACGCCTCCAACATGCTTAAGCCGATGCTGGCGCGCGGTGAACTCCATGCGATCGGCGCGACGACGCTGGACGAATACCGCAAGCACATCGAGAAGGACGCGGCGCTGGAACGGCGCTTCCAGCCGGTCTTTGTCGGTGAGCCGTCGGTCGAGGACACGATCTCGATTCTGCGTGGCCTGCGGGAGCGCTACGAGGTGCACCACAAGGTGCGGATCCAGGACTCGGCGGTCGTCGCCGCGGCAGTTCTGTCCCACCGCTACATTGCCGACCGGTTCCTGCCGGACAAGGCGATCGACCTCGTCGACGAGGCGGCGGCCAAGCTCCGGATGGAGATCACCTCGATGCCGGTCGAGCTGGACGAAGCCGAGCGGCGGATCATGCAGCTTGAGATCGAACGGGAAGCGCTGAAGAAGGAGAAGGATCCGGCTTCTCAGGAGCGGCTGGCGACGCTTGAGAAGGAGCTGGCCGACCTTAAGGAGGAGCGGGACGCGCTCCGCTCGCGCTGGGACCAGGAGCGGCAGGCGATCGGCGCCGTCTCCGAGCTGCGTGACGAGATGGACCGGGTCCGGGTGGAGATCGAGCAGGCGCAGCGCGCCTACGACTACAACCGGGCGGCCGAACTCCAGTACACGACGCTCGTCGAGTTGGAGCAGAAGATCAAGGAGGAGGAGCGTAAGCTCGCTCAACTTCAGGCCAACGGCCAACTCCTGAAGGAGGAGGTCGATGCCGAGGACATTGCCGAGGTCGTCAGCCGGTGGACCGGTGTGCCAGTGAGCCGCTTGCTGGAGGGCGAGATTGAGAAGCTGCTGAAGATGGAGGAGCGGCTGCACCTGCGGGTGATCGGCCAGGACGAGGCCATCTCCGCAGTGGCGAACGCCATTCGGCGGGCCCGAGCTGGCCTCTCCGATCCGAACCGGCCGCTTGGCAGCTTTATCTTCCTTGGCCCCACGGGCGTCGGCAAGACGGAGCTGGCGCGCGCGCTTGCCGAGTTCCTGTTCGACGACGATCAGGCGATGATCCGGATCGACATGTCGGAGTACATGGAGAAGCACGCGGTCAGCCGCTTGATCGGGGCACCTCCCGGCTACGTGGGCTACGAGGAGGGCGGTCAGCTCTCCGAGGCGGTCCGGCGCCGGCCCTACAGCGTCGTCCTCTTTGACGAGATCGAGAAGGCGCACCCGGACGTCTTCAACGTCCTGCTTCAGATCCTTGATGACGGGCGTCTGACGGATGGGCAGGGGCGGACGGTCGACTTCCGGAACACGGTCATCATCATGACCAGCAACCTCGGCTCGACCGCCATCGTCGGGCTCGGCGGGGGCCGCGAGGAGGAGATGCGCCGGCAGGTCAACGAGGCGCTGCGTGCCAACTTCCGGCCCGAGTTCCTGAACCGGATCGACGAGGTGATCATCTTCCAGTCGCTGACGCGGGAGCAGATCGGCGAGATCGTCCAGATCCAGCTCGACAAGGTTTCAGACCGGTTGGGCGATCGTCACATCACACTGCTGCTGACGCCGGGGGCGAAGGAGTGGCTTGCTGCTCGCGGCTACGACCCGGTGTACGGGGCACGGCCCCTCAAGCGGTTGATTCAAAAGGAGGTCCTTGACCCCTTGTCGATGAAGCTGCTCAGCGGAGATCTGCGGGACGGTGAGACAGTGACCGTTGACGTGCTCGGTGACAGGCTCGCCTTCCATGCCAATCTGAGCGAGGCTCCGCTCGTCGCCTAAGTCGGCTGTTTGGACGACCCCGCACAGAAGCGCCTCTCCCGTCTCGGGGGAGGCGCTTCTGTGCCGCTTCCACGTCGATGCTCTCAGGCGGTGGCGTCTGACGCTCGCATGCCGATATCCCCCGGCTATACTGGCGGCGGCACGAGTGGCTGGTGATCGGTGAGGCGGGTGGTGCTATGGACGTCATCGAGGGAATCCTGAAGGCGGCGGCGCTGATCCTGTTCCTGCTCCTTGTCGTCGGCGCACTGGCGGCACTGACGATGATCGTGCTCGGTATTGCCACCGGCATCGACGACAAGATGCAGAGCTAACGGGCAGTCGTCTCCCCATGGTGGACCCAAAGGATCTGGGACGGCTCCTGGTCGGTACAGGCATTCTCCTTGCCTTGGTCGGTATCGTGTTGCTACTTGGTGATCGCCTGCCCTTCGTCTCGCGTCTGGGCCGGCTTCCCGGCGATGTCGTGTTCCGGCGCGGCCCAGTGACAGTCTATGCTCCTCTCCTCAGCTCGCTCCTCCTCTCGATCATCCTGACGGTGCTTCTCACAGTACTGTTCCGGCGTCATTAGTCCGTCGCTGGCGGGAACCCAACGCCGACCGATCGTGGGAGCACTGTTCCTCCCCTGGCCCAACCAAACGTGGCCCCCCTGCGACTCGTTCGTTTGGCCACAAGGGCTGCGACCGCTGGCGGCGGGGAGGTCATGCCCAACGTGCGGTATTGACGGAGCCGAAGGCCCCCCCTACAGTGCAAGAGTCCAATGTGTCAGGGGACTTTTCTTCCCCTACCCGGCGTTGGAGCATGGGCGTGGGCACGTATCGGCCCAATGGATGCCCGAGGTGTGGTAGTGGGCGGCGAGACCGCCGTGATCGAGGAGCAGCATGAAGGTTCCGCAGAGCAAGGTTCGCGCGCGAAGGAATGATGCGCATCGGCCGCACCCGATCTTGTCGGGCGTGCTGGTGTTGACGCTGATCTCGATGATCGCCGCGATGACCACCGTCGGCTTCGCGCCTCGGGCGGCCGGTGCGCAGGAAAGTGCGCTGACGACGGCGGCGCTGGCGCCGGATACCTCCCTCGTCTACATCGCGCTCTCGCTCGATACGGAATCCGACCAGTGGCAGCTCAGCAATACCCTCACGGAACGGGCCGGTTTCGATGCTCTGCTGGGAATGCTCGGTAACGAGATGGATGCCGGCGACGAGGAGTCGCTTCAGCAGGTTCAAGACGAGGTCGAGCCCTTCCTCGGGGGTGAGGCCGCACTGGTGCTAACCAGCCTCGCGGCGGTCAACACGCTGAACCTCTCTGGCGTCTCCGAGCGGCTCATCGACGCCACCCCCACGACCGAGGATGGCGCGACAGGTGTAGCTGCTATCGTCAATGCAGCGGATCCGGACGCGGCCGAGGCGAAGGCCCTGGAGTTGGCCGAGCAGCAGGCCGACGACGCTGGGACCGAGATCGAGGAGTCCGAGTACGAAGGCGTGACGATCCGTTTCGTCCCCAATGCCGATGACCAGTCCACTGGAACCGCGTTCGCGCGGGTCGAAGACTTTCTCATTGCTGGAGTGGTCCCGGCTGACCTCGAGCCGATCATCGACACCGCGAACGGCGATGCACCGGCTTTGGCCGAGTCCGAGAACTTCACGGGCCTCCAGGGTGAGCTCAACGCCGAATTCATGCTGTTCGGCTGGCTCAACGGCCCGGCGCTTAAGGAAGGGCTGGCGGAGCAGGAAGACCTAGGCCAGTCTTTGGGTGCCTTCACCGGGCAGGCACTCGCCGCCTTTGACGCCTACACCGGCTTCGTGATGTGGGCTGACGACCCGGGTTTCCGCCTCGACACCCTCTCCATGCCCACGGAGGACGCGGCGGACCTGCCGGGCTCCCAGAACTTTGACTCCTCCCTCGTCGAGCAGATGCCAGCGGATACGCTGCTCTTCGCCAACGGGATGGACCTCGGGGCAATGGGTGTCCTCGACGCGGTCGCTCTGGCAGTGGCGCAACTCGTGAATGAAGAGGAGTTTGGGGCCGGCCCAATGGATACCGATGAGGCTGAGGCGTACGCGGAAGAACAGTTCGAGCTGGCGGAGCAGACGCTTGGCTTCAACCTGCAGACCGAGTTCGTCGACCAGATGGTTGGTGAATTCGCGTTCGGGTTCCGTTTCTCCAACTTGCTCGATCCGAACGGGATTGGGGCGATCCTGGTCTCCGGGGTGGCCGATCCAACCACGCTGACCGACTCCCTGTCTAAGATCTCCTTCATCGTCGCCGCGGGCGCTGGCGAGACGACCACCTACGACACCCGGGAGGTTGATGGGTCGACGGTCAACGTGGTCGAGGACACCACCATCGGCTTCCCCCTTCGGGTGGAGTACGGCGTAGTTGCTGAGCGGTTCATCCTCGGCTTCGGTAACGCGCTCCAGGATTTCGTCGACGGACCTGATGAGTCGCTCGCCGATAATCCACAGTACCAGGCCGTCATGGCGACGCTGCCTGAGGAGCATGGCGCCCAGGCCTACGTCGATCTTGCCCAAATCATTACGGTTGCCGAGGGGTTCCTCGGCGCCTCAAGCGACGCGACAGCCATCGAGGACGCGAGCGAGCAGTGCGCCGACTATGACACTCAGGAGGACGCGCAGGCGGCCTACGATGAAGATCCCGGTAGCCTGATTGACCTGGACCAGGACTTCGACGGCCAGGCCTGCGAAGACTTCTTCGGTGCGGGGGCCGAAGCCACCCCGCAGGCGGCGGGCGGCGAATTCTCCGCCATCCGCGCGCTGGCCACGGTTCAGTTCGAGCGCGAGGGCATGCGCGGCACCAGCTCCATCCTCTACATTCAGGAGCAGTAGGAGCCAGGCAGATTGGGTGGCTGACACTACCGACGGCACGTAGAGGCGTTGATAGCCGAGACGGGGTGGCTCCGCAAGGGCCACCCCGTCGCCATGGATGGAATGCAATGTTGGCGGACCCACCGCCCACGACGCGCAACGAACGGAGTGGTTAGGATGAACGTTGAACTCTTGAAGCGGCTCTGCGAATCCCACGGCGTCGCCGGGCGTGAGGACCGCGTGCGAGCCGTCGTGGCCGAGGAGCTACGGCCGCTGGTGGATGAGCTTCGGGTAGATGTCCTCGGCAATCTCATCGGCTCCAAGCGAGGCAATGGCGGGCCGCGGGTCATGATCGCTGGCCACATGGACGAGATCGGGTTCCTGGTCAAGCATATTGACGATCGCGGGTTCCTCCGTCTGCAGCCGGTCGGCGGCTTCGATCCCCGCGTATTGGTGGCTCAGCGGGTGGTGGTTCATGGGTTCGCAGGAGGCGAGCACCGGGGTGTTGTGCAGCCGGCTGCGAAACCGATTCACCTCCTCGACCCCGCGGAGATCAAACCGCCGAAGCTTGAGGAGTTGTTTGTCGACGTGGGAATGCCGGCCGACCGCGTCCGAGCGGCAATCGAGGTGGGTGACATGGTCACACTCGACCGGACGCTGGAGACGGTCGGGGACACCGTGGTCAGCAAGGCGCTGGACGACCGGCTTGGGGTCTACGTGATGATCGAAGCCGTGCGGGCGATGTCCGGCACGCGGGCCGAGGTCCTGGCCGTGGCCACAACTCAGGAGGAGGTCGGACTGCGAGGGGCGACCACGTCCGGGTACGCATTGGAGCCTGACATCGTCGTAGCGCTCGATGTCACCCTGGCAGGAGACTATCCCGGTGGACCCGACGAGCAGGCGGTGACACGGTTGGGGAATGGCGCGGCGATCAAAGTCATGGATTCCTCACAGATCACGCCGCCCAAGCTCCTCCGCCACCTCCGCGATCTTGCCGAAGAGCACGGCATCCGGTATCAACTGGAGATCCTGCCGCGCGGGGGCACCGACGCCGGTGCCGTTCAGCGCTCCCGGGCCGGGGTGGCCTCGATCACCATCTCCATGCCGACCCGGTACGTCCACACGGTGAACGAGATGGCGAACCAGGAGGATATTGACGCGTGCGTCGCACTGGTGGCCCGGTTCCTTGAAGATGCAGGGTCCCGCGACTACGGCTATGACCAGCCGTAGATTGACACGAACAGGCGTCAACGGGCAGGAGCACTGGTCAGTTCGGAACCTAACGGGTCGCTCATACGTTTGTGGAAGTACGGGGCGGTTTCCAGGGCTGCATCGCTCTGGAGTGACATGAGAGCGTTCAGCGAGGCACGGACGGTGGGTTCAATCGGTTCCCGATCCTGAGCGCACTGATCAATTGCGAATGCTGACCCTGGGACGGTTCCGGGCCGCGTCCGTCGCTGGCAGACCGGCAAAGCCGCCGAGGCAAGTATCCTGACGAGGAGAACAGCACAATGAGCGAGCGACCTGGAGCTCGACCCGCGTCCGATTGGGAACGGATGCATCTGAAAGGCGTGATTCAGACCGTGAGCGGAGCGGCACCGGTGTTGACCCGCCGTGCCGTGATGCAGTGGTCCGCGATCATGGCGGGCGCCGTCGCCGTCGGCCGGGGTGGGGGGGGAGCGGTTGCCGCACCCACGGGGCCGAACAGGGACATGCCCAGTTCATATCAGGACGAGGAGATCCAGACCGACGCTGAGATTTCGGTGCCGTTCAATCCGTTTGGACAGCCGGTGACGCTCGATCCCCATCGCACCACCAACTGGGGCCCGTTCTGGATCATGTTCCCCAACGTCTGGGGGGGATTGATGCGGTTCACCGAGACCGGGGAGGTTGTGGAGGACCTCGCCGAGAGTTACTCGGTGAGCGACGACAGTCTCGCCTATACCTTCAAGATCCGGCCTGATGCGAAGTACGCCAACGGCCGACCCGTGACCGCCGATCACTTCGTCACGTCGTGGAAGCGGGCGCTCAGTCCAGACAATGTGTCCCCGATGGCCTACTTCATGCAGCAGGTCGAGGGGTACCAGGACTACATCGGGAAGCGCAGCGAAGAGATCGGCTTCCGTGCGATTGACGACGCGACGGTGGAGGTGACCCTCTCCGATCCGTACAACTATTTCCTTTCCTACATGGCCACATTCGTCTGGAGCGTGATCGATCCCCAGGTGCTGGAAGAAGCGGGCGAGCAAGACTTCGTGCTGCAGGATGCCGGCACCGGTCCGTGGCGCTTCACCGAGTTTGATGGCGACACCCAGTTCGTGATGGAGCCGAACACGAATTATTACGGCGGAGTATCTCCCTCGATCGTGAAGATCGTCTGGCCCGTCGTGAGCGGGCCAGAGGCGGATACCACGGCGCTCGAAGCCTATCGGGCTGACGAGGCAGTCTCGGCCGACGTACCGCTTTCCCTGATGGCGGAGGTCACGGAGGACGAGACCCTTGCCAACGAGATGGTCACGATCTCACCGTCTGGCTCGATCCGGTTACTCGCCATGGATTTCACGAAGGCCCCGTTCGACGACGTGCGGGTGCGCCGCGCATTCGCCCTGGCGACAGACCGCGAGCGCTGGGCGAATGAGATCTGGCAGGGCACGTACGTGCCGGCGGAGGTCTTCACGCCGCCAGTGACCGAATCGATTGCGGGTTACGAGCCGCCCGATGGGCTGCCGTTTGATGTCGACGCCGCTAAGCAGACGCTAGAGGAGGCCGGCTATCCTAACGGCGAGGGTCTACCGGAGATCGTCTTTTACCAATCGAGTGCCGACGGACCCGAGGAGATCGAGCGCTGGGCGACGTTCCTACAGACCTATAAAGACAACCTGGGCATCACCATCACTCACGACACGACGAAGACAGAGCAACAGATCGAGGACCTGCGCAAGGACGAGGGTGGCCTACAACTCGCCTCAGTCTGGTGGTGGTACGTCACGGAAACACCGCAACTGCTGGCGCAGGCGTTCCGCCCAGACGCTTCGTACATGAAGGGCTACTTCAACTGGGGTCCGGATCTTGAGCCGAGGGGCGACTTTGATCCGGGTGCCGATGCGGCGGCATTTGACGATCTCATGGCGCAGGCGGAGGTCGAGCAGGACGAGGTGACTCGGAACGATCTCTATCGCCAGGGCGAGGAGTTGGTCCTGAAGAACGCGGTCTGCGTGCCACTCGGCAACTGGGTCCAGATGTTCGTCCAGAAGCCATGGCTGCAAGGCACCAAGCAGGGGCCCTGGACGGGTCGCTTGCCCGTTCGCTTCGACCCGGATGTCGTGGTCCTCAGGCATTAGATCACGGGGCGGAACGCGCAGGATCGCCTAAGAGCCTCCGCCAATAGGTGAGACGTCACCGGTAGGACACGAGCACGGGATGCCCCATCATTCGGGAAGGTC
>JADDPH010000029.1 GCA_016781925.1 Sphaerobacteraceae bacterium
ACCGTCCGTTGGCCGCCTTCTCGATCGGGGCGACGCCTCCATCGGCCTCGCCCGCCGCCTGGGGGCTATTGAGGCGGTTGTTCGGCCATTGCCGCGCCCTCTATACTGAGATCCCGCAGCAGCAAGGAGTCTTCATGTCCATGGCCAACCCCGAGCCGACGAGCACCTCGTCCACTTTGGACGGCGAAGACATCGCCGTAGCGACGGCGGCCGTGGAGCAGGGTGCGGTCCTTGTTCCACTTGGGGATGAACCGAAGTACGGGAAGACGGACGTTAAGGCGGAATCCGCGGCCGAGTCACCCCGCACGGAGCCGAGCCTCAGCCTTGAGACCATCCGGAATGACCCGGAGGTCCAAGCTTTTATCCGGCAGGCCAACAAGAACCTTGGCGTCCTCGGGTTCACCGAGCATGGCTTCCGTCACGTGGGGTTGGTGGCGAACATCGCGAGGAACGTGCTCCGGCTTTTGGAGTATGACGAACGACAGCAGGAACTGGCAGCGGTTGCCGGCTATCTTCACGATATCGGCAACGTCATCAGCCGTCACGGTCATGCCTCAACTGGTGCGGTGCTTGCCCATCCGATCCTGAACCGGCTTGGGATGCCGCCAGATGATGTTGCGGTCGTGCTCGGGGCAATCGGCTCCCACGGGGACGACCATGGCCGGCTCGGCGAGCCCGTCCATCCAGTCTCCGCGGCGCTTATCCTCGCCGACAAGTCAGATGTCCACCGGTCTCGCGTCCGCAACAATGACCCGGTCACCTTCGACCAGCATGACCGCGTGAACTACGCGGCCACCTCCTCCTTCCTGCGCGTTGACGCGGCGGCCAAGACGATCACCTTAGAGTTGACGATCGATACGGTGATGGCTCCTGTCATGGAGTATTTCGAGATCTTCTTGCCCCGGATGTTGATGAGCCGCCACGCTGCCACCCTGCTTGGCTGCGTGTTCCACATCAGCATCAACGACGTCGTGGTGCTCTAACCATGGCCGTTGCGCTCGGAACCCGGCGACGCGGGTCGGTAGGTGGGCTCGCGGTCGGCCACCGGCTCCGGGATTTCGACCCCTACATGCTGATTACCACCCTCGTCCTCATGGCCTTCGGCGTCGTGGCCATTTGGAGCGCGTCGGGCCGCGAAGCTCTCACGCCTGGCAATCTGGGTGTCAAGCAAGCACTCTACGGAGTCCTCGGTCTGGTCGTGATGGCGCTGGTGGCCGGATTCGACTACCGGTTCTTCGCCTCATTTGCCTGGTTGATCTACGGCGTCGGCATCGCTTCGCTGGTTCTCGTCCTCTTGAAGGGCGAAGTCGTCGCGGGGGCGCAGCGCTGGTTCTTGATCGGCCCCCTCTCGGTCCAACCGTCGGAATTCACCAAGCTGGCCACCATCATCGCCCTGGCCGCCTTTGTTTCCTCGCGTGGCTCGGCGATGCGGGAACTGGGCAACTTTGTCGTCTCCCTCGGGATCGTGCTCGTCCCGATGGCCCTGGTCTTCCAGCAGCCGGACCTGGGCACCACGCTGGTCCATGGGGTGATCTGGGTCTCGATGATGTTGGTGACCCAGACTCGCCGGCTCTATTTCGTTATCATGGGGATCCTCGCCGGGCCAGCCTTCCTGTTCGCCTGGGAATTTGTCTTTCAGGCCTACCAGCGACGGCGGTTACTCGTCTCGTATAACCCGGACCTCGATCGGCTCGGAGAGGGCTACAACATCCTTCAGGCGCGGATCAGCATCGGGTCGGGCGGTTGGCTGGGCGCGGGTCTCGGTGGAGGTTCCCAAAGCCAGTTGGAGATGCTGAAGGTCCGCGAGTCGGACTTCATCTTTGCCCACGTCAGTGGGATGTTCGGCTTTCTTGGAATGCTGGCCCTGTTTGCCTCCTTCGTCATCCTGCTGTGGCGCTGCCTCCGGGTCGTCGAGACCGCGCGGGACAGCTTCGGGCAGTGCTTGGCCGTCGGCGTGAGCGGGGTGATGTTCTTCCAGGCGTTCGTCAACATCGGCATGAACGTCGGACTGATGCCGGTCACAGGCATCACCCTCCCGTTTGTCAGCGCAGGATCCTCCTCGGTCTGGACCTTCCTGATGGCCCAGGGCATTCTCCAGAGCATCCTGATGCGCCACCGCAAGCTTGCGTTCCAGCCAACCTGATGCATGTCAAACGTCAGTTGCTAGACGCCAGGCGTCAGTGAGAGGTCAGACATCAGCACCGTCGTGGCGCAGCAACTGGCATTCCTGCCATGGTGACTGCGGCAGATTGGACGGTGATACGTGTGGCCCCATCACGTCCTATCTCCCAGCGTCTGATTACTGGCGTCTGGCGCCTGATACCTGGCGCCTGACGTCTCCTCCTCTCGTTGGGCGTCGTGGATGATCTGCTCGGCCAGATCCACCGCGCCGCCCCCATCGATTCCGGCAACCGGCAGCAAGTCGGACTCGACAGCCGCCTCTCGCGCTTGAAAACCCTGGTCGTCGATGTCGGTCTCGTACAGCAGGTGATAGATCGACTCGCCACTCTCCCCTGGTCCGGCCACGACCTTACAGTGATCGGCACGGAGCTTTCGGTCGTTGAGAAACGCCACCAGGAGGTCGAGGGTCCGAAAGCTCTCCAAGGTCCACATAGACTCACCTCACCTGCCTGCCATCCTGCCAAAACTCTCTGAACCGACGGCTGGACCGGGCCCTCAGGTGGCAGCAGGATCGGACCGCCCGTGAAGACCCGATACGGTCGAAGCCGTTCCCACCAGTCCCCTACTGCCTCAAACCTCAGCCCGACCCGGTCTCATTCAGACCCGGGACGCTGTCGCGGAGCTGTCGCGCGTGGTCGTATAGCGAGGCCCGCGGCAGGCCGGTGATGACGGCCGCCTCGCGAGCTGCTTGACTTGGCCCGAGCCCTGCCCTCAGGAGACCCAGGAGAACCGCGGTGGCGTCGTCCGCACCGGGAGGGGTCGCTTCTGGCGCCCCGATCACGACCACGACCTCACCGCGTGCATCCTGTCCGGCGTAGGCTTCGGCCAGGGAGGAGAGGGAGTCTCGCCGCGTCTCCTCATGCACCTTGGTCAGTTCGCGGTGCACGGTCGCTTGCCGGTCACCGAGGACGCTCGCGAGCTCGGCGAGGGTCGGCCCAACGCGGGTAGGTGCCTCGAACAGCACGATAGGATACGGACTCGCCGCCGCATGACCGATCGCACTGCGCCGCTCTGGTCCACGCCGTGGCAAGAACCCGAGGACCAGGAATGGACCAGGAACGAGCCCGGAGATGCCCACGGCGGCGATCACGGCCGACGGGCCAGGCACAGCGGTGATGGAGAAACCGGCAGCGGCCGCTGCCGCAACCAGATCGTGGCCCGGATCGGAGATGCCGGGGCTGCCGGCATCGGTGACGAGGGCGAGGTCACCGGTGGCGAGCAAGTCCAGCAGGTGGTCGCGTCGGGATCGCTCGTTGTGGGCGTGGTAGCTGACCAACGGCGTGGTGATCCCGAAGTGGCGGAGCATCGTGCCCGTGTGGCGGGTATCCTCCGCGGCGATCAGTGGCACCTCCCGCAGCACGCGAAGCGCCCGCGCGGAGATGTCTTCAAGGTTCCCGATCGGCGTCGCAACGAGGTAAAGGGTGCCCATAACTTCCGCTTGAGCGCGACACCGCGCACCGGCTATACTCGTGTACGAACATCCACCGCCAGCGCCAGCACAACCATCAGCATCGGGTCATGTTGGCCGGCACGATCCCGAGCGGAAGGCCCCGACCGGATGAGCGTCCCGTCCCTCTTTGGTTTTGAGACCCCATCCCTTCAATCCAGCGATCCGACGACCGTGGAAGGAGAGCCGACAGCGGACGTGTCCTCTCCCACCGGGATCATTGGATCGCAAACGCAGTCATTGTATCGGAAGTACCGGCCGCAGACGTTTCAGAGCGTCGATCTCGTCGGCCAGGACCACGTTGTGCAGACGCTGCGCAATGCGATCCTGCTCGACCGCATCGCTCATGCCTATCTCTTCTGCGGTCCCCGTGGCACGGGCAAGACGACGACGGCGCGGCTCCTGGCGAAGGCCGTCAACTGCCTCGACCCTGACCCACTCTGCCGGCCCTGCAACGTCTGCCCGAGTTGCCGGGCCATCGCCAGCGGCGCCGCGACCGATGTGATTGAGATCGATGCCGCCAGCAACCGCGGGATCGACGACATCCGGGATTTGCGGGAACGAGTCAAATACGCACCGACCCAGCTCAAGACCAAGTTCTACATTATTGACGAAGCCCACCAGATCACCGGTCCGGCCGCCAATGCCTTCCTCAAGACCTTAGAGGAGCCGCCAGCCCACACCAAGTTCGTGCTCGCCACGACCGATCCAGAAGAGTTGCTACCGACGATCGTCTCCCGTTGCCAGCGGTTCGACTTTCGGCGGATCGCCCTCGACCCGATGATTGAGCGGCTGCGCACGGTCGCGGCCGCTGAAGGGCTGACGGTGGAGGAGGACGCCTTCTCCGTCATTGCCCGCCATGCCACCGGGAGCCTTCGGGACGCCCTCGGCCTTCTCGACCAACTCGCCGTCTACCAGGAGCAGGAAGCCGAAGCCGGAGGACCTATATCGGCTGATGCGGTCCGGGCGTTGCTTGGCGTCAGCCGCAACGAGCGAGTCGAGACGTTGGTTGAAGCTCTGGTCTCACGGGACCCGGGTCTCGCCCTCGGCACCGTCAACGCGGCAGTCGAGGCCGGCGAGGATCCGCGCCAGATCAACCGCCAGCTCGTCGCCTACCTCCGGGTTCTGCTGCACCAACGCGCTGGCGGGTCGGTCGATGCTGACAACCGTGCCCGCGCGCTCGCGGAGCGGTTCGATCTCCTGGAGCTTGCCGACCTGACGCGGCGCTTCGGCGAAATCGACTACAAGATTCGCCATGCCGCGTTCGCCCAGTTACCCCTGGAGGTCACGCTGGTCGAGGGCATTCTCCGCCGGGTCGGGGCGGCTGGTGCGGTCCAAGGGGTCCCGTCAGACGTTGCAACCGGGGGCCCGGTCCCCTCGTCGTCCTCGGCCGGGCCATCCACCCCGCCGGGGGGTCGCGGCACCCCGTCGCCAGGGCCAACCGGATCGGCAGCTCCAGCTGACGAGGCCGTTGCGGCGCATCGACCGCCATCGACCTCGCTCCGAGATCGCGTCCGTGGACAATCGTCTCCGGCCGCCCGGGTCCCTTCGCCGGAGGCCTCCGCTCCACCTGCGCCGTCGGCCTCAGCCCCGGCCGACGGCAATCAGGAAAGCCAACCCACGGGTGGCACGCCCGTCGATCGGCCTGCCTCTCATGAGGGCGGGATTAGTCGGGTAGGCAGTCTCGATGTGGAGCGCGTGGTCGACCTCTGGCCACGCATTCGGCAGGACGTGAAGGCGATCAACCGCCGGATCGAGGCGCTGCTCAGTTCGGTGGATCCTACCGCCGTCCACGGAGACCACATCATCCTCGTTGCGGCGTACGAGTTCCATCGTAATCGCCTCAATGCGGATGATGTCCGCCAGGTGGTCGAACAAGCGATCGGCCGGCTGGTTGGACACCCGGTGCGCATCTCCTGCGTCCTGCGAGGCGAACTGCCTTCGGCGACCCTCGCCGCTGTTCCCAGCGCCGTAGGGCCGGCGCAGAACCTGGGCAACGTCCCAGATCGGCCGGAGGTGCCATCGGTCCCGTTCACGGACCCGCCACCACACCAGATGTCGGAGCCGAGCAACCTGCCCACCTCCGACATCAGTGCAGACGACGATGATCGGCGTCTTCAGGCCGCGAAAAACATCTTTGACGCCGAGGAGATCGGCCGGTAACTCAATCCATCACTCCCGGATCGCGCGTCTCTCCCAAGAGCGAGGGTCGGAAACCATTCCTCGCGCACATTGATTCGACCCAAATGAGCTGGGGGAAGACCGCGATCAGAGAAGGCAAGCAGGCACTGACCGCGGCTATCCGGCGTTGCCCGGTGTGGCGGGACCTGCGCCCTCGGCCTGCGGCGTGGCCTCAGGTGCAAGCTCTGCCGATGGTGAGCCGGCTGGGGATGCGACGGGGCTGGCAGTGCCAGTAGGGTCGGCGCGATACATCTGCACCGGCTGCCCGCCCCGGTCAACGCGGTAGAGGGCAAACGCGCCTCCCGTGTAGGTACTCCCTTCGGCCGACCCGTCCTCGACGGTACGCCAAACAAGACCGCGATTTGTCCACCAGGCGTCGGTCACGGTTTGCCCTGCCGGCACGGGCACCTGATAGCCGGGTCCTCCCGCCAACGGCTGCACCCAGAGACTGTGGAACGCCAGGCCCTCTCCCCCAGGAATCCAGATGGTGTAGGCAACTGCGCGACCGTCCGGTGACGGGACCACCCCAATCACTTGCGCGGCCGGTGCTATCCGTCCAGCACTCGCAATCAAGGTCAAATCTTCCCCACCCGCCGAGATGGAGAAGAGATCCCGGCCGGTGCCGACACCGCCTGACGCTCCCGACTCGGTGAACAGGATCCCGCTTCCATCAGGACGCCATGCCAAATCAGTGATCCCACGGGCACCTCCCGGCTGCCGGGGTGCTACCGCAACCGGATCAAGCGATGGCGCCCCGGTCGACGCAACGTAGAGCGCCGGGGTACCCGTTGTAGCTCGATCTGACGAAAGGAATGCCACCACGCCGCCAGCCGGCGACCATGCCGCGGCGATCGGCATGAGACTGTCATCCAGTCCCAACGGTGTCGGCTCCCCGTCAGGAAGGGGGATCGCCCAGAGGCCGCCACCGGCAACGGCCAGGAGATGATCTCCCTGCGGAGACCAGTCCAGCGTCGGCGCAGCGAGCTCGGAAGCGGTCGTGTCCCTCTTCGCGGGATCAGCCGGGGATGCCAGCCCATCCCACCGCCGTAGTTCTCGACCGGCCCCGTCGAGGATGACGAGTGCTCCGCCATTGGTATTGCCGTTCTCGCCCAGCAAGACCGCCACCTCGTTGGCGGCCGGTGACGAGGCGACGGCAACCACACGGTCGGGATCCGGATCCAGGATCAAACGTGCGTCGGAGCCGTCACTCGAAACGCTCCAGACCTGATTCCCTTGGAGGAAGAACAATCTGTCCGGGGCTCCTCGCGCCACCAGAAGTGTCTGGGGAGAGGCCTGAGGACGCTCCGCCGATTCCGTCGGCGTCGGTCCCTCCTCCACGAGGGCCGTGGGGGTCGAACCGGCGACTTCCTCCTCGGGTACAGGGTCGTTCGCGAAGCGTCGATCGGAATCGTCGGCGCACCCGGCGAGGGTGACCGAGGTTAGCAGCGCGGCCAGCAGGACCAAGAACCACCGGCTGCCGCCACCCATCCGCACGTTCCTGTACTCCCAACACACCAGCATGACTCGAGAGCATCGCTCTCTGGCAGCATGCGCGAAAGTTGTGCAAATCACTGAACTACGGTGGACACCAGCCTATAGTTACCCCGGGAGGGAAACCAAGGTGGGCTTCTTCGACCGACTAAAGATCGATCCAGTATATAACACCCGAGCGGTGGTTCAGCGTACCGGCGTGCCTGCGGACACGTTCCGGGCCTGGGAGCGCCGGTATGGGCTCCCGATGCCGAGCCGCACCGCAGGCAACCAGCGTCTCTACTCCGAGCGGGATCTGGCAATCATCTCGTGGCTGCGTGATCAGACGCGGGACGGGTTGACCATTAGCCAGGCGGTTGCCCTCTTCCGGAGTGAGGACAATGACTCTCCTGCCTCGATCACCCGAGAGGGAGTTTCACCTTCGTCGGATCCAGAAGCACAAGCCCGATCCAGTCAGAACGGAGCCCGCCGGGACCGCCTAGCCGCATACCGGGATGAGGTCATTGAGGCGTTAGTCGCCTTTGACGCGGCTCGGGCGGACCGAGCGGTGGAGGAAGCGCTGGCCCTCCTACCGTTGGAGGATGTCTGCCTCAATGTGCTCGAGGCCGCGTTAGTCGAGATTGGCGAACGCTGGCTCCGGGGCGAGGTTAGCATCAGTTCGGAGCACTACGCCAGCCATTTCGTCATGCGCAAGATCGGCACGCTGTTCAACTTGTCCCGGCCGGAGGTCGGCCGAGGCCCACTCCTCGCGGCCTGCGTCGAGGGAGAACTGCACGAGGTGGGCCTGTTGCTGACCTGCCTCTTTCTCTCCCGCCGCGGGTATCGCATCGTCTACCTCGGGGCCAACCTGCCGATTGACGACCTCGTCGAGGCGACCAAGCGGACGAAACCGGCCCTGGTGCTTCTCTCCGCCTCCACGCACCAGGGCGCGGAGCACCTCATCGCCGCTTCCCGTCTCCTCAACGATTGCGCCCCTGCTCCCTCCGCCGAGATGGCGGCCTCCCAAGGTCACCGGCGACCCCTGCTCGGATACGGCGGTCGGGTGTTCCTCGTTGACGCCGCCCTTCGCGAACACGTCAAGGGCGTCTTTCTCGGTCGCGATGCGGACGAGGCGGTCGCCACGGTACACCAGGTGCTCGCCCATTCCGCGACCTGACCGGGGCTCCCCTCCTGACCGCGTCCTTCCTCATGGGCCCCTCATGCGGACGGGAACCATCACCGCCCGTCTCAAGACCTCCCTGACGAGTCCATTCCACAGTTCGCTGACCGGCGCCCCTGCAGTCAACCACTGACCAATCCAGCCCATCGTCTGGGGCTTCACGCGACCGAGCCAGTGGCTCCCGGGAGAGCCGGGCCGCTATGCTAGAATCGCTGGTCGATCCTCGCGCCGTACCACACAGTGCACCCAAGACTCCCGGAGAAACGCGCCATGACCTTGACCATCGGGGATGTAGAGCACGTCGCCGCGCTCGCTCGGCTCGGGTTGACTGAGACCGAGAAAGAACGATTGAGGGACCAGTTGTCCTCAATTCTGGAGCACATCGCGGCCCTCAACGAGGTCGACACTTCGGCCATCCCACCGACTGCTCAGGTCATCGCCCAGGCGAACGTGCTGCGCGCCGATCGCGTCCGTCCCTCCCTGCCGCGAGAGACCGTCCTTGCGAACGCACCCCGTCAGAAGGAGGGTTTCTTTGAGGTCCACGCGGTGCTCGGTGCAACGGACGAAGGTGACGCCTGATGGACGCCCCAACCGCGATTCCAACCCCTGACGATCTGACGGCACTGTCCGCGGCCGAGGTGCGGCACCATCTCGATGCTCGAGCCTTCTCCGCGGTCGAGTTGATCGAGGCCCACCTCGCGCGCATTGCCGCGCTGGACGGCACCCTTCACTGCTATATCGAGGTCATGGCCGACGTGGCCCGGAACCAGGCTCAGATGGCCGACGAGCGCATCGCACGTGGGGAAGCAGCGCCCCTGACGGGGATTCCCGTTGCCCTGAAGGATGTGCTCTGCACCGTTGATGCACCGACGACCGCCGGATCCCAGATCCTCCGCGGTTACCGCTCCCCCTACGACGCCACGGTTGTGGCGCGCCTACGGGACGCTGGCGCCGTCTTCCTGGGCAAGGCCAACACTGACGAGTTCGCGATGGGTTCTTCCACGGAGCACTCCTCTTTCTTCACGACACACAACCCATGGGATCCCAGTCGGGTGCCGGGCGGCAGCAGCGGCGGGCCGTCGGCCGCTGTCGCGGCCGGAGAGGCGACTCTCGGTCTGGGGTCGGATACTGGCGGCTCGATCCGGCAGCCTGCCGGGTTCTGCGGCGTGGTCGGTTTGAAGCCCACCTATGGCCGAGTGTCGCGCTACGGCCTCATCGCCTTTGCCAGCAGCCTGGATCAAATCGGCCCGTTCACGCGGACGGTCGAGGACGCGGCCATCCTCCTCTCCGCCATCGCCGGGCATGACCCTTGTGACGCAACATCGGCGCCTGTACCCGTGCCGGATTACCGGGCGGCGCTCCGTGAGGATTTACGGGGGATCAGGATCGGGGTAGCGGAGGAGTACACCGTCGAGGGGATGGAGTCCGGCGTGCAGCTCGCGTTCGACGCGGCGTTGCGCCGGCTGCAGGATCTCGGTGCTGAGCTGGTGCCGGTGAGCCTGCCTCACACGAAGTACGCCCTTCCGACCTACTACATCACCGCGCCTGCCGAGGCTAGCGCGAACCTTGCCCGTTTCGACGGCGTCCGTTTTGGGTTGTCGGTGGAAGCACCAACGCTGCGTGAGACCTATGAGCGGACGCGGGGCGAAGGGTTCGGGCCGGAGGTCAAGCGCCGGATCATGCTCGGCACTTACGCGCTCAGCAGCGGCTACTACGATGCTTACTACGTCAAGGCGCAAAAGGTCCGCACGCTGCTGAAACGGGACTTCGACGAGGCCTTCGAGCGGGTTGACGCGATCGTGGCTCCAACCTCGCCGACGGTTGCCTTCCCCATCGGCGCCCGCACCGACGACCCATACCAGATGTATTTAGCGGACATCTTCACCATCCCCGCGAACATGGCCGGGATCCCCGGCATCTCCGTCCCCTGCGGCTTTGCCGACGGCTTGCCGGTTGGGCTCCAGATCCTCGGCCGCGCCTTCGACGAGGCCGGGGTGCTGCGAATCGCCCACGCCTATGAGCGCGCCGAGTCTTGGACGACCGTGCGCCCGCCCATCATCAGCGCGATGGCGGGCTAAGCCGACAACCATCAACTCCGGAGGCCGCCAAGACGAGGAGTGCGGGCGCGAGCCGTTTAGCCATAACTCGCCTTGAGCGCATTGACGATCCGCGATGACGCTCATATCCTGCATGAACCGAAGCAATTGGGCGGGCCCGCCATGCAACTTCTCGGCAGGACCACGAGCGCTGGGTCGTACGGAGGCCGCGTTATCCAGGCTTTATTCCGGCCTGCCCGCCAGTCAGCGGTGCACGCAACAGGTCGTCTGTCACCCCGCCCGGCGGTGCTCCAACCCACCACGACTGGACCGCTGTACATGGCGAAACCCGCAGTCGCCATCACGGATTACCTGCTCGACCACAGCGCCCTTTACCACCTGATCCAGGCCGCGGCGCTTGCCCTCCTCTTCATGGGGGTTGGACGTCTGCTTGACCTGGATCACCAGCTCCTTCCTCCAGTGGCGGGTCTTCCCCGGATGGCACAATGATGGCAGTCGCCGAATCAGCCATCGTCGAGGACCTTCCAGTTCCACCGACGCCCCTTGTCGGACGGGACCACGAGGCCAACCTGCTCTTCACGCTCTTGGAGCGGGCCGACGTACGCTTGGTGACCCTCACGGGTCCTGGCGGGGTAGGCAAAACCCGGCTCGCCCTGGAGATCGCGCGCGCCCAACGCATGGCGTCGCTCTTTCCTGATGGTGTCCGTCTGGCGCGGCTAGCGGCCATTCGAGATCCGGACCTTGTCCTGCCGGCCATCGCGCAGGCGATTGGGGTGCGGGAAACCGCCGGCCGGTCACTCCCGGACCTCTTGAAATCCGAGCTTCGTCCGCGCGCGCTCCTGCTGGTCCTGGATAACGTTGAACAGGTTGCCGCCGCCTTCGCCCACCTGGCCGATCTGCTCGCGGCTGCCCCTGATGTGAAAGCGCTGGTCACGAGTCGCGTCCGCCTCAACGTGCGCGGCGAGCACGATATCGCTGTTCCGCCCCTGCTGCTGCCGACGGCGGCCATGGGATCCTCGCCCGACTCCCTGGCAGGCTCCGAAGCCGTCCAGTTGCTCGTGTCGCGCGCGCGAGAGATTCAATCCGACTTCGCGCTCACCGAGGAGAACGCATCCGCTGTCGCGGAGATCTGCCGCCGCCTGGATGGTCTCCCGCTGGCGATCGAGCTGGGCGCCGCGCGGCTCGGTGTTCTGTCGCCGCGGGCGATGCTCGGGCGGATGGATCGGCGTCTCCCCCTGCTGACCGGCGGCCCTCGCGATCTGCCGGATCGTCAGCGGACACTTCGTGCCGCCATTGCCTGGAGCGATGATCTCCTCACCTCGGACCAGCGAACCCTCTTCTACCGGCTGGCGGCCTTCGCGGGAGGCTGGTCCTTGGAGGCGGCGGAGTACGTCAGTGGAGAAGTCGAGGGGTCGGGAAGTCGGAAAGAAGAGAGGTTTCGCAGTCGAGACGGTGAGGCCGGGCTTGCCCTCTCGTCGGCTCGACCTCCCGACTCCGCGACTCCGGTTCTCGACAACCTCGCGGCCCTAATTGATCACAGCCTGGTTCACCAAGACCGCGCCGCCGGGGGCGCCTCCCGGTTTCGGATGTTGAGCACCATCCGAGAGTACGCGTCGGAGCGGCTGGAAGCGGGGGGTGAGGCTGAAGTCATCCGGGAGCGACATGCTCGCTACTTTCTTGCGCTCGCGGAAGAGGCGCGGGTCGGGCTAACGGGCCCAGAGCAAGCCACATGGCTGGATCGGTTGGAAGCCGACCAAGCTAACCTGCGGAGTGCCCTGGAGTGGCTATGTGAGCGCGGTCAAGACAATCAAGCGCTCCGTCTCGCGGGATCCGTCTGGTTGTTCTGGTTCACCCGCGGCCATCTCTCAGAAGGGCGGGAACGCCTCGCCGCCGTACTCGCGCTCCCCAAAGACGCCGCCGATCCCGCCCTGCGGGCTAGAGCTCTCGCCGGCGCCAGCGCCCTCGCTGAAGCTCAGGGAGACTATGCCGCGGCGGAAGCTGTGCTGGATGAGGGGCTCGCCCTGGCACGCAAGCTGGGGGATGACCAAGTCCTGGCGACTGCACTGCTGTTCCGCGGCCTCGTTGCATTTGACCGAGACGACAGCGAGCGCACGGCCTCACTTTGTCGGGAGAGTCTTGCCCTTGCGCGAGTCACCGGCGACGCCTGGACGGCGGCCGTCGCACTTGCGCAGCTTGGCTTGGTCGCCCTCCGAGAGAAGGATCATACGGATGCCACAGCACTGCTAGAAGAGAGCCTGACCGGATTCAGGGAGATGGGCAATCGGTGGGGCGTTGCCCTGGCCACCGGTAATCTTGGCATCGTCGCCCTCGACCGTGGCGACCTGCCGCACGCCGCCGACCTGCTCCGTGACAGTCTGACCGCCCTGGAGGAGATGGGCGATCGGTGGGGCGTGGCGACGCTGCTGGAAGGGCCGGCCCGGGCAGCGGCAGCGCTGGGTCAGGCGGCGCGAGCCGCTCGCATCTTCGGCGCCGCGACTGCCTTGCGGGAGAGGATCGGGGCGCCGCTCAAGGGGCCATTCCGGCCGGGGAGCGTCCACAACATGGCACTGGTCAGGGCCGCGCTCGGGGAGGAAGCATTCGCCGCTGCGTGGGCGGCTGGGCAAGCGATGACGCCGGAGGAGGCTGTGGCGGAGGCGGTCGTCACCATTCCCGCGCCCGCCCCTGCACCATCACCAAAGCCGTCACCAGCTGCTCCCCGAGACGCGGCAGCCCGCTTTGGTTTGACGGTCCGCGAACTGGACGTGCTGCGCCTCCTCATCGAGGGCAGCACCGACCGCGAGATCGCCGACGCGCTCTACATCGGCCACCGGACGGTCGCCACCCACGTCTCCAACATCCTGGGCAAGTTCGGCGTCAAGTCCCGCGCTGCCGCCATCACCTTCGCCCACCGCAGCGGCATCGCCTAAGCTGCTCTTCAACGCCGGTCATCAGGCGACTTGCCCAGGTGCTAACCCCTCCCAGTTAGCATCCTTGCGGACTGCCTCTCGGCCGTACCCGGCCCCGGGCAACGAAGCGTGACAGATGCCGCCACCAGGCCCAGGTTTCCGCGCTTAAGGAGGTCAACGTCGCCGTGCGGCTGGATCCGGGTGCTGGTGATGTTCCACGACCTAATCTCCGGCCCGCGTCGTTGCTCAGCGGCAGTGCGGGCACTTTGACAGTCGGACTCACCCTCCACTAAACTTTGGCGGTTCACGGGCCGCTAGCTCAATTGGCAGAGCAGCTGACTCTTAAT
>JADDPH010000025.1:0-11607 GCA_016781925.1 Sphaerobacteraceae bacterium
AGGGTCATCACGGCGGCGGCGGAGATGGGTTTGGTGACCGAGGCGAGGGGGAAGAGGGTTTCGGCGTTGGTGGCCACGCCGGGGCGTGCACCGCCGGCGTACCGCTCGGCGACGATGGTGCCGTGGTGCCAGACGGCGGCCCCGGCGCCCTGGACGCCTGCCGGCCGAATCCACTCGTCAATCTGGGCGAGAGCGTCCGCGAACGTTTGGCCGTGCGCCGCTTGCTGTGTGTCGATCACCGGTTGGTCCTCCCCTACGCAGAAGCATAGCGGAGGTGGAGGTGGGGGAGGAGGACGGCGGCCAGCGGGCGCTCTTGTACGATAACGGTGACGGCTCGCCTTGCTGGGGGATAGCGCACGACCCAACGCATTGCCCGAACGGCTCCCGGCCAGGAGTGTCCGGCGACATGCCGGCCCGCACCCCTGGCTTTGGCCATTCCGGCGGGCGGCGGTGGATATCCGTCATCTTGACGATGCGGGGCCGCTGAGGGGAAGGCAAGATAGGGAAGAGCCTTCGGAGGCGGGACGAGGGAAAGGGGGCGGCGTGGGATACCTGTTGATCGCGCTGTTCGCGTGGCCGGCTGTGTGGGCGGTGATGGGGGCGCGTTCCTCGGTCGGGGAGCAGGCGGGCGGATCGTGGCGAACGGGGCTTGCCGCGTACTGGCCGTGGACCGACGACACGGGAAGACGCCCGGCGGGCCTTTGGCGAACGGCCCTGGCCGGTGCCTTCGTGCTGCTCTATCTGGTGGTCTCCTGGGCGCTGTTCGTGCCGCTGGCGGAGCCCAGGGGCGGCAAGTACTGGATCGACGAGGAGCGGGTTGGGGCCTTTGTCTACCGGATTCCGGACCTCACCGCGGACTTCCCGCGGGCGCTGCGCTCCCTTGTCACGGCGCCGTTCTTGAATCACGACAGTATCCAACTCGTCTATGTCACGCTGCTGGCGCTGCTGTTCGGGCTGGTGTTCGAGATCCGGGAGGGAACCCGGACGACCGCGCTGCTCTTTTTCGGAACGAGCTTTGCGGGCGCCGTGGTGGCGGGGGTGCTCCTGCATGTGATCTACCCGGAGCTGGTGGAGGCGTCGTTCCTTGAGCGGGCCTGGACCCGGACCTGGAGCGGGGGCAGCGCCGGCTGCTTCGGATTGATGGGGGCCCTCGCCGCCCGCGCCCGGCGCCCGGGTCCTTTGCTGACCTTCTTCGTAATCTGGGAGATCAACATCGCCTGGTGGAACCTCCGCAGCTACACTCCGGCCTTCCATCTCACCGCGCTGGTCGTCGGGTTCGTGCTGATGCGCTACGTCATTGCCCCGGCGCGAATCCATGAATCTGGAGCGCAACGGACGGGTCTTCGGCGATCGACCGGGCGGAGCTGAGCGATAGCACCATCATCGGATCGGATGGCCGGTCTTCGGGTATCGCGGGGCCTCCTGGCAGCGGTGGGGCACATGGGCCAACGTCCCAGGCGGTTCGACGTGCGAGGGCCCGTTGACGCATCGGAAGGATTGTGGGTTCCATCACGTGGGGAGATTGGGGCCGTTGTGACGTGCGGTCGCGCGGCCACTGAACGCCGAGGGGGCCTCAAGGGCAGCGCGGTCGCGGGTCATCGCCGTCGGTTGACCGTTGTCGATCCTCGTTGTTGGCTCTGGACAATGACGCGGCTGTCCTCTTGCGCGCCTGTCTTCAACGCAGTGGCGGCCACCTGAGGAACAGGTCATCAAGGCGGCCCCTGGATTCACCGAGCCTTGTCCAGGGTTACCCCGGGGTCGGCAGCTCTGAGGCGAGGGCAGCGACGAGGAGCGTGTGAGTCGGCGGATCGGATGCGGCGATCAAGCCCCCCGTGTTGCGGAGGCGGGGTTTATTGTACAGATGGGGGTGGCCCGACGCGTCGGTGAAGACGCCCCCAGCGGCGTGAACGATGGCATCGGCGGCGGCGAAGTCCCACTCCCAGCCCATGTCAGAGAGTTGGGCTGTTGGGAGGCCGAGGTAGGCGTCGAAGCGCCGGTTGGGCAGCAGCATGAGTCTGGGCGGGAAACCGACGAGGAGGGTCTCTGGCCCGGACGATCCGATGGCATCGCCAACGCGAGTCAATGCCGGGACGGTGGCCGGAGCACCGAACCAAACCGATGTCGCCAGGCGCGGCGCTGCTCCTTCAGGGACAGGGGCAAGACGAGCGTCTTGGCGGTCCTCGCCTCGCTGCAGCCAGGCCCCTTGGCCGGCCACGCCCGCACAGATCAGCCCACTCGGGGGGTGGAAGGAGACGCCGAGGACGGGGCGACCGTTGACGACAAGAGCAATCAGGACATCGAACTCCCCGGTCCGTTCCACAAATTGATTGGTGCCGTCGAGAGGATCGACGATCCAACAGCGGGACGATGCGAGGCGGTCGGTGTTATCCGTGCCCTCCTCGGTAAGGATCGGGTCATCGGGAAAGCGAGCCGAAAGCGCGTCCCGGACGATGCGGTCGGAGGCGAGGTCGGCATCGGTGACGGGCGAGCCGTCCGTCTTGGTGTAGGTCGTTGCAGCCGCGCGCACGTAGAGATCGTGGATCGCCTCGCCGGCCGCGGTTGCCGCAGCAACGGCCGTTTCAAGTTCCAGCGCGAAGGTCTCGGCTGATGCTGACGCTGCCACACTCGTCCTCCCGCTGGTCGACATTGCCAACTGTCGAAGGATACCCGTGGGGCTGCCAGCCCATCCGGGTGGCAGCCCGTCAACCGGCGTGCGTTGGGGCGCCGGAGTGGTCACCGCGCTCGGTTGGCGTGGCGGTCCAGAACCTGCGTGTCGCAGAGCTGGATAGTCCGCTGAGGGGATGCCAGCACCGTCAACTTGCCGGACAGGGATCTCAGAATGGGAGCAATAAGCCGTCGGACTGGCAGAGAAGGCCAGAGTCGGATATTGTGCATGTATTCACGCGCCCAGATGGGTTGAGTGCCGTGTCGGTGCGTGCCCGGGATGACGTCATGGGAGGGAACTGAAAGGTGTCCACGCTAGGTCCGATGGTAAAGGCGAACGGTCGCCGTGCGTCGTTTGCGGCGGCGCTTGTCCTCAGCGGGCTCGTGCTGGTCGGCTGTGGAGGGGATGACGAGCAGGCGGCGCAGCCGACGCAGGCGCCTGCTGGGACAAGGGCACCCGCGGCGCAAACGACGCCGGCGACGGCTGCTACTCCGGCGGGGAGCACGGCGGCCAGCCCGGTCGCGAGCCCTGCGGCCGGTGCCGTGGCCAGCCCTGTCGCGAGCCCGGTCGGCAGTCCGGCGGCCAGCCCGGTCGCGGAGGTGGGAGGGACCTCGCAGGGTGTTTCCTCCGTGCTGACGTCCGCGACACTGCCCCATCCGCCGGGAGCGTAGGGGGTCCCACGGCTCACCTCGGTGAGAGCAATCACGTCAAAGCCCCCCCCACATGGCGGGGGCTTTGACGTGCGCGTGGCGGGGTAACGTTGACCGACTTTGAGCTCTGGCGGTGCTCCGCGGCTCCTGCGACGTGGCCAATCTACTCTCGGCGGGACACGCCAGGGGATGAGACGGTGATGCGGGCTGGGCTTCTCGCCGTTGGTGCTGTACTTGCTGTAGTCCCGGTTCTTCCCCTGGATAGGTGGCGGCGAGATGGCGCCCCGGTCGAGGGGCGGTTCGAGCGAGCCTGCGATGGGAGCGGATGAGCGGGATGCGAGTGACGGTGCTCGCGGTCGGATCGCGGGGCGACGTGCAGCCATACGTCGCGCTGGGGGTGGGGCTCCAGGAAGCCGGGCACGATGTGGTGGTGGCGACGCACGCTGCCTTCGAGGGATTCGTGCGGGCGCGTGGACTTGGCTTTCGGCCGCTGGCCGGGGACCCCAAGGCGGGGGTCGAGAGCGAGGTCGGGCGAGCCTGGCTCGAATCCGGGAGTAATCCCGCCGCCTTCGCGTACAACTTCGCCCGTCTGATGCGCTCACATCTGGAGGAGAGCCTTCCGGAGATCTGGCATGTCTGCCAGGATGCGGAGGTGATCCTTTCTTCCGCGCTGGGGTTGACGGGATACCACGTCGCGGAACGCCTTGGGGTCCCCTTCGCTGCCGCCTTATTGCAGCCCTGGACTCCGACAGGCGCTTTCCCTGTCTTCGCGGTCCCGATCAACCTCGGGGCGACACTGAACCGCTTCAGCCATCGGGTGGCCCAGCAGATGCTCTGGCAGCCGGTTCGATCAACGATCAACCGCTGGCGGCGGGAAAGTCTTGGGCTGCCTCCCATCCCCCTCAGCGGTCCATTTCACCGTCTGGACGCGAAGCGCACCCCGACCCTCTACGGCTACAGCCCACAGGTGCTGCCTAAGCCGTCGGACTGGGGCACGCACGTCCACGTCACGGGCTACTGGTTCCTGGACCGATCGAGGGATTGGCGTCCGTCACCGAACTTGGCGGCGTTCCTGGAGGCCGGTCCCCCACCAGTGTCAATCGGGTTTGGGAGTATGTCGACACGAGACCCGGCTGGGTTGGCGGAGGTGACGGTGGCGGCACTTCGCCGTGCGGGCCAACGCGGCATCCTGCTTAGCGGTTGGGGCGGCCTCGCGCCGAGCGACTTGCCGGATGATATCTGCCTCGTTCGCGAGGTCCCGCACGACTGGCTCTTTCCACGCATGGCGGCTACCGTCCATCATGGCGGAGCGGGCACGACGGCCGCGGGGCTGCGGGGCGGGGTCCCGGCGGTCGTAACGCCGTTCTTCGCCGATCAGCCCTTCTGGGCGGCACGGGTAGCGGCGCTGGGTGTTGGAACTCGGCCCATTCCCTTCCAGGAGCTGACGACGGAGCGGCTGGCGGCGGCGATTCGGGCGGCGACGAGCGACGAGGGGATGCGTCGAAGGGCGTCCGTGCTAGGGCATCGGATCCGCGAGGAGGACGGTGTCGGCCAGGCGGTCGCGGTGATCGAGCAGCTCGGGACCGCGTAGATGTTCTGGGCCGACGGTCACGCTCCTCCCATCTGAGAGGGGGCAGATCAACCGGCCCCAGGGCCCGTCAGGCTGGCGGGCTGGGGCGGAGTCTGACCCGAGGTGCCACCTCCTGAGCCAGGAGGCGAAAGGTTTCCTCGTCGGCGGCGTCGAGGGATTGAACGACAAAGTACTGGATCCCGGCATCGGCGAGGGCTTGGAAGTAGGGGAGAACGGTGTCCGGGGTTCCGGCGATGCGAGTCTCGCGCTTGTCCGCGGGCACGCCTTCCGGGTAATAGCGATTCAGTTTGGCCTGGGCGCTGGCCTCGTCCTCCGCGAGTATCAGCCAGGTGGTGAAGTGAGTGCGGAGGATGTCTTCGAACGGGCGGCCCACGGCATGGCAGTGCTCGCGCAGGACGGCGAGCTTGTGGCGAACGTCGTCCGGGGAGCGCACGCCCCCTGTCGCGGAGCCCGCGCCGAAGTTGCAGGCATCGGCGTGCTGGGCGACTTGCCGGAGCGTCCTGCGCTCCCCAGCCCCGGCGATCAGAAGTGGTGGACCGGGACGCTGCACCGGCGGAGGAGCGACGCGCTCCTCGTCGGTGTGGAAGTACGTTCCATGGTAGGTGAATGGCTGTGGTCCCCAGACGCCGCGGATGATCGCGATCACTTCCTCCAGCGCCGCTTGACGCTCCGGGACGGACGGAAACGGAAGGCCAAGCTGGGCGAACTCGACGGCGTTCCAGCCGATGCCGAGCCCCAGGATGAGACGCCCGCCGCTGAGATGGTCGACATCCGTGGCGAGCCGAGCCGTCATCACCGGGTGACGGTAGAGGGCGCAATTGACGACGGAGCCAAGGCGGATTCGCTCGGTTTGGGAGGCCAGGACCCCCAAGTGCAGCCAGCACTCGGGCGCGTAGGCGGGGTGATCGCCGAGGAAGAAGGCATCGAAGCCGAGTTCTTCGGCCAGGCGACCCGCTTCAAGCACCCGAGCGCCGGGCGCGGGATCATCGGGTAGTGGGAAGACCTGCAGTCCAAAGCCAACGCGGTCACGGTTTGCTTCGACCCAGGTAAACAACGGAAGCTGTGTCTCCACCAACGACGTCCCTTTCCCGTGAACGCTGGTCCGACCTTCGGCCCGGGCTAGTCGCCAGGATCACCTGTGAGAGGTGATGGCGAGCGGTGCGGCCATGGGCACATGATTTCCAATGACCAACGGCGACAGGCGATCCGCCCTGCAACACGCGCCTGGATAATGCGGACAGATGACGCATAGAGCGAGGGTGAGCCACCTCGGGCGCCGATGAGCGGCCGTGCCTGGGGCGCGATCGACCAGTGGAAGGGCAAGCACTCGCGGTCTGGGGCCGAGGCGAGGGTGAGTTAGGGTAGACGACGCTGGCGTCAGCCCAAGATCAGTCCGACGGTTGCGTCGCTTCGCGGGGGTCACTGCGGATTTTGCGGACGTAGGCGGCGAAGGCTTCGGGGCCGCGGAGGTAGGCCTTGACCAACTCGTTCTCACCGAACGCGTAGCCGAACGCGAACCGCTTCCCGTCCTTGCCATAGGCCTGAATCCACCACTCGGCCTCAGCGGCGTGGGCCGCGATCTCCTCTTCCAGGTCGACCCCGTTCGCCAAGACCGTGCAGCTCTCCTCGTAGGTGCAGGCCTCGGCATTGAGATAACGATCGACGTGCGTGGCTTCGTGGATGAGCAGGGCGGCGAGCACATCCGGCTCGTCTGCCCGGACGTGGCGGGTCGCGATGTTGATGTAGCTGCGAGACCAACTCCCGAACGACTTGACGATGTAAGCGTATCCGCTGTTGTACGGGATCTCGTCAGTGCCGACGCAGATGCCCGCGTCAACGAGTTGCCGGAAGAGCCGCTCTCCCTCGGCGGTCCGGCGCATCAGGTTGATGGCGTCGGCAATCGGGCGCTGGTCTTCGGCGGCAACATCGTCGCAGAAGGGCGTTCGGGCCGCTCCCGTGAGTCGCCCGAGGTTTGGCTCCTCGGCGATCGCCGCCATCGCCATATCCCCCACCACTTGGGCAGCGCCGCGCCAGGAGGCCGCGGTGCGCTCGATCGGTGAGCGAAGGGCGGTGAGGTTGTCACCGAGATTGCCTAGGCCGGAATGTCCTGATGCCAGAATGGCGAGGGCAAGCGCGATGAGGATGCGGCGGGTGCGCCTGGAGGCCGAGGTGCGGCCGGATGATCGCGCCGTGACGCCGCCGGTGACCGCCTTGGGCCCTGCCGCTGACGCAAACGTTAGCGGCAGGGGCTCCGTGGGATTCGAGCGGTCCGCGCCGGCCTGACGGTGAACCGGCTCGGTGGGTGAAGGGACATCCACGGTGGCTCCTCTGGCAGCCGGGCCGCACGACCGTTGGCCGGCCGTGCCTCGCTGTGCCAATGGTACCCGCCCGCGCTCCTCAACGGGGCACCTCATGCCATTGAGAACAGACGGTGCCGCAGTGGCATCAGTTTCAGACGACTCGTGCTCTCGTGCTCTCGTGCGCTGGCCGGCTGCGCCTCAGGTGATTTGATGCAGGGCCATTGACCCCAGCGTAGCGCAACCGGCGAGGGAGGCGTCGTTGGATCGGGGAAGCGGATCAAAGCAGCCAGGACCCGGACCGGAGTAGGATGATCGGGGCGGTGAGGCTGACGGGCCGGACGGCGCGACGGGAGGGCGACAGGGTGGAGGATGAACGGGAGGTGTTCGGGCTCGATCCTGGGGAGCCGTTCGATCCAGAAGATTTGGACGAGGAGCCGTTCGATCTGGACGCACCACACGTGATGACGGCGACGGGGCCGATTGACCCTGGAGCGCTGGGGGTGACCCTCCACCACGAGCATGTCCTGTGCAACCCACCAGCGGTCGCCGACGATGACCCGGACTCCGTCCTGGACGACCCACACGCCAGTCTGGCTGAGTTGGAGGACTTCTATGCCGCGGGCGGCCGCGCCCTACTCGACGCTTCTACGGCCGACTACGGGCGTGATATCCGGGGGATGGCGTGGATCGCGGAGCGGGCACCGGTTCACCTGATCCTTGTTACTGGACACCACAAAGCGCTGCACGCGGCGCCGTATGTCCAAGGCAAGGGGGTGGACGAGGTGGCGGCGGTCAGCGTGCGGGAGCTGACGGAGGGGATTGAGGGGACAGGCATCAAGGCGGGGGCGGTTAAGGCTGGGTCCAGCCTTGATGCGATCTTACCCGTCGAAGAGACGGTGCTGCGGGCGGCGGCGCGGGCGCACCTGGTGACCGGGGCGCCAATCACGACGCATACAGAGCGGGGCACAATGGCCTTGGAACAGCTCGCGATCCTGCGCGAAGAGGGCGTCGATCTGTCTCGGGTGATCGTCGGGCACCTGGACCGGCGGCTTGAGGAGCCATATCTGCGGCACGTGCTGGAGACCGGGGCGTTCGCCTCCTTTGATCAGGTCTCTAAAGCCATCTATGGCCTGGACGCGCCGAAAGCCGCCATGCTGAAGCGGCTAATCGACGCTGGCCATGCCGGCCAACTGCTGGTCTCTCAAGATCTCGCCCGGAAGTCGCTGCTGCGCGCGTATGGCGGTGGCCCCGGATGGGTGTACATGCTGGAGCGGTTCACGCTGCTGCTGATGGAGGTTGGACTGGACGCGATGACGGTGAGGCAGATCATGGTGGACAACCCTGCCCGGGCCCTCACCATCCGGAGAGCTGCGTGACCGAGCACGAGTCTCAGCGGGAGGCCCCGATCCGGGCGCTGATCTTCGATATGGATGGCACCCTGGTGGACAGCGAGCCGTACGCCGAGCGGGCCTGGGATGATTTCCTTCAGTTGCATGGCCATACGCTGCGAGCGGATGTCCTAGGTCGGATGTTTGGGTTGCGGCTGCGAGAAGGGGCGGCTGTGGTCAAGGAGGCATACGGGCTGGACCTGAGCGTCGACGAGATCGCCGACGTGCAGGATGAGCTGCGCCTGGCCGCGCTGCGAGGGAACCTTCGGCCTCTTCCTGGGGCGGCGGCCCTTGTCGCCTTCGGCCGGGCCGCCGGGCTGAAGCTGGCGCTCGCGACCTCCAGCCTCCGTCACCATGCCGACCTAACGCTGGCAGAGATCGAGCTGGTCGGTGCGTTCGACGCGGAGGCGACGGGCGACGAGGTGACACAGGGCAAGCCGGCGCCGGACATCTTTCTCCTGGCGGCGAAGCGGCTGGGGGTGGCGCCTGAGAGTTGTGTGGTGTTTGAAGACTCGCCGGCGGGGGTGGTGGCCGCGGTGGCGGCCGGGATGCGGTGCGTCTGCGTTTTGCACGTCCGCACCCGCGATCTCGTGTTCCCGGCGCCACCGGACGCAATCTTGCCGGACCTCGGGGCGGCTATCCCTTGGCTCCAACGTCACGGTGTCCAATCTGTGACGCCAGCCGGCGAATAACCGACACGGTCCAGGACAGGCTCAGGCGGTCGCCTTCCTCCCTGCATTCGGGACCGGTCGCCACGCTCCCTGTGCGGGCATCCAGGCAGGAGGACTCTCGACTGGGCTTGGCGTCCGGAGCCTTCGCTCGACCGGGGAGATACGATCGCCGGGGAGTGGGGGCGGGTCGATGTCGAGCGAGTAACATGAAGGGTGCAGGCGGCGGGGCGGGGCGGGGAGGCTGGACGATGACGGTGAGAGTCTATTTGGGGGCGGCTCGGCTGGCGGCGGGTCCGCCGGAGCCGGGGGATCTGCCGGCGGAGCGGGTCTTCGTTCACGCTTCGGAAGTGCCGGAGGTTTGGGTTGAGACGGAGAGCCGTGTGGTGCCGGAGCGGGGGCGGGCCGTCTCGTTCGCGCTGGCGCGGTCCATGGACCTGGGATTCGAGCGGGTGATCGGGACGATCGAGCGCAAGGTCGGTAAGCGGCCGAAGCGGGCGGATGGGTAGGAGGCAGGGAGTCGCACCGTGCGGGCGGGCGTCCTTGTGGATGCAATAACCTCATGACCGAATGGGGCTATGGAACCAGGTTCGGCCATCTCTTCCGAATGAGCGAGATCATGGGGAGAACATGCCCTGATTCCTCCCCGCAATTTCGGAAGCCCGCGGCCACGTGAGTGTCGTGGCAGGTTCCAACAGGCGCGGCCGGATCCTGCCGACCATCATCGCCGGTACGCGCAACCCGGAGAAGGTGGAGGCGTTGATGGCGGTGCTGGAGGGGATGGCCCGTCTCGTATCGCCTCCTCTTGACATATCCCATGAGATCGAAGAAGAGGGGGACGAGGTAGGGGAGACGGTCGAGGCGATCGCTGCGGGGAAAGCGTCCGCTTGGTCTCGGCGGCTTGGAGCAGCAGGACGCGAGGACCTCGTGGTCGGCAGTGATGGTGGCCTCCTCCTGCCGGCGCTGGGGAACGATTGGAACCCGGTGAGGACGCGGCGCTTTGCCGGGGTTGGGAAGGATGCCCGGGCGCGGGCGGACGCCCTCATCGCTCTCACCGACCATCTGGAAGGCAATCAACGGAGGATCGGGTGGCGGGAGGCGGTAGCCTTCGCGCGACATGGCAAGGTGGTCGCCACGTTTGTCGCCGAGAGCGTTCCTGGCCTCCTCGCTCGGGATTATGACCCGGCGGTTGTGGTCGCGAACGGCTTCTGGGTGCCGGCGCTCTGGATCTGCCCCGAGTTCGGCGGGCGCCGCCTGGCAGAGCTGATGCCTGAGGAGCGGGCGAAGCGTGACGATCATTGGTCGCGACTTCGCCGACAGTTTCGCCAGGCCTTTAGCGACATGCCGCGGGCGTGATGCGATCCGCCTCGCGCGCGGCGGCCCGAGGTTGGACCCAGCAAGGTCTTGTCCGGGCCGGTTCTGTGCGCGGTGCCGTTCCATCCAGCTCGTTCAACACGGCCCGGCCTACCTCCAGTACGGAGAGATGTCCTGGATTTAGCTCCCGCACCGTCAGCGAGTGGCTGTGGGTCTCTCTCGACGGCGGAGGCGAGCGTAGGCGGCGCCAAGGACCGCACCGTAGGCGATGTGGCGGACGATCGATTGCAGGAAGGCTGTCCGGGTCCAGTAGCGGTCGATCTGGCCGTCGCGGATGCCGGGATGGTGGTTCTCTAGACGGGTGAGCGGGTAGAGCAGAGCGTTCTCGACGTTGGCGAACAGCACTCCGCGCCACCAGGGCGGGCCGGTGAGGCGATCGTGGGCGAGAAGCGCGTAGGCGACCGCCAGATTTGCGGCATTGAGCGTGTGGACCAGGAGGCCCACGGCCCGTGCCCGCGCCGGATTCCGGACGAATGGCCACCCCAGCAGCTTGAGATCGTCCACTTGATTGCCGGTCAGGCGGAGGTCCGCTTCCATCGCGAGCAGGTAGGCGGCACCGCCGGCGAGGCCTGCTCCCATGGCGGCAGGCAGGTCGATGTTCTTGAGTCGGTCGAGCACGGTCGTTCTCCGTGTTGCTGCATCTCTCCTGGCAGGGCGGAGGGTTGGACTGCCGCTCGCGAGGTGATGCCGCCGCGGTTCCCGCAATTGAGTGCCCTGGTGTCGCTCAACCTGTGGGAGGTGACACCGGTGAAGCGAAGCGGTGGGGACTATCGTTGGTGGACTTGCGGGCGTCAAGACGCCGGAAGTGGGACGAGCGACAGATCGAGCACGTCATGCTGCAGTCGGGCGGCGCATGGCGGGTTCGGAGTTGACGTCGGGCGGCCCCGATGCGGTCTCGTCATGCGGAGGGGAGTCGAGATATTGGGATTCAATTACTCTGCCTCGGAGCGGCGTTTTCTGGCGAGCCCTGG
>JADDPH010000025.1:11752-42632 GCA_016781925.1 Sphaerobacteraceae bacterium
CGAGCCCTGGGCGCTGAGGAGTAGAGGGTGAGTCGGGGTTCTCCTTGCCTCACAAGAGGTCAACGCCTGTGTAGATCTCCATGAGGCGGACAGCGGTGGACGTGGTAGCAATTGATGTGGTCGGGTTGGTGGCATAGCTTTCGCGGGTTCGCCGCGGCGAGCGTCTTCTGCCCTCCCGGCTGGCGGTGGTCCTGCCGTTGGGACCAGGCCGCGATGGCGGTCGCGGGACCGGTCGGAGCGGGGATACCCGGCTCCCCTCCTAGGGGGTGATCCGCAGTCTCTGGTTATGGGGTTCGCCTAAAGACTCTTGGGTCGACGAATGGACAGAGACGGAATGGAGAGAAACGGACAAGGGATGTTTGAGAAGCGGGGCCAGCCCGGTGTGGATGACCGGCGGGACGTTCGTGGAGCGGTCGGGAGGATTTCCTCACCGGATAGTAGCGGGATGCGGACGCGCTTCGAGGAAGCGACGTTGCTCATTCTCGGTCTGCTGGCGACCGGGAGTTGGATCGTTCTTACCCGGTGGTATTCCCTGTGGGAGAATCGAAACAACACGCACTTTGCCTTTGAGAAGATTCCCGGTCGCTTTGATTCGCCAATCATCCAGAACACGGCGCTGCTGTTCCTCCAGCTCTCGCTGATTTACTTCGTCGGTTACTTGCTCATCAAGTCCGCCCGGAGGATCACGATCCCGATCAAAGTCGGAATTGCCTTATTGGTGGTGGGTCCCGCGGTTGCCAACATCCTGATCTATCCGGTCGGCGCTCTCGACGTCTTCAACTACATGATTGAGTTGAAGCTGGCTTTCCACTACGACCAGAACCCTTATTTGGTGACCTTCGAGGCCTTTCGGTCCGATCCGTTTGCGCTGCCCGCGTTTCTGGTGAACGTGCCGCTCTTCTACGGACCAGCGTGGCTCCTGCTCTCCGGGGTACCTGCCCTCGTGGTGGGCTTCGATGACTTCGTCAGCCTCCTGATCGCTTTGAAGATCTTCAATCTCGTGCTCCTGGGTCTGACCGCCGTTGCGATCTTCAAGTATCAGGAGAACGAGAGGCGAGGCTGGCTCGCCGCCTACGTGCTGATGGCGAATCCATTGGTACTGTTCGAGGGCGTCGCGAACGGCCACAACGATGTGATGATGACGCTGTTCCTGATCTTGGCGCTCCTGGCGCTGAAACGGCGGTCCTGGCCGGCCTGGCCGTTCCTTGTGGCGTCAGCACTTGTCAAATTCTTCACCGCGACGCTCATCCCGTTGTTCGCCGTGGTGATGCTGCTTGGAGGGTGGGGCAGACGGAAGTTCGCGGTGTCTACCCTGGTGTCCCTTGTGGTCGTCGTTGCCCTGGCTGCGCCCTTTTGGGCGGACGGGAAGATGGTGACGGGGCTGGTGAAGGGGACAGCGACCTCGCAGGAAATGGATCACGTCTCCGTGTTGTCACTCGCCCAGCAGTTTCGCTGGCAGGAGCGGGTCGCCGGTGGTGGCCAGCCCTGGCGCGCGGCCCTGCTCGACCCCCGGCCGCCGCGTGGTCCCCTTACAACCGAAGACCGGGCCCCGGTACAGCGTATCTTTGCCGGTCTTTTCGCGGTGCTGGCCCTGATGATCGCTTGGACGGTCAAGCGGGGAAGGAGCTTCGAGGGTGGGGTCGTCGATACGTTGATGCTCTTCTCACTGCTCCTGACCAATCTCTACCCGTGGTACCTCATTCCCTTGTTCGCGGTGCTCGCGTTGAGGCAACAGCGGCTGGGGATGTCCTACCTGTTTGTGGCCACCGCGCTCGGCTTGTTGTACTACCCGATGTACGTCTATGCCCATTTCACGTCCGGCTGGATGAAGTTTCACGTTCATCTCTTCCTGGCGTTGTTCCTCACCGTGCCGATGCTGCTGTTTCTTGCCCTTGAGGTCGTTGGTTTTGGGTTCGCGCGGGTGACGGGAACAGGACGGAACCGTGAATCCGCGGTTGATGCACCGGTGGTTGGCGAGACCGGCCCGGGGAGCGGGCTCGGAGCTGCGGGGCGATCTGTGTGAAAGCCGGAGAGCCGGGTCGGTTCGCTGGATGTGGTGCTCGGCGGGCGGTCGCGAGTGGCAATGATCCATGGAGCGCGGCGACGAGAAGGGGGACCGGGCGATTGTCCGGCCCCCCTTCTGGTTTGCGGCTCGTGAGCCTGATGATGTGGTTCGTCGGGCGTTAGATATGGATCGCGTGGCCGAGGAGGTCGTGGGCGGCTTCGCCAAGCACCTCGGAGACGGTCGGGTGGGGATGGACGTTGAGCGCGATCTCCTGCGGGGTGCTTTGCAGGAGGCGGCCTAAGGCGGCTTCCGCGATCAGTTCCGTCGCGTGGGGGCCGATGATGTGGACCCCGAGCAGATCGTCCGTCTCGGCGTCGGCCACCATCTTGGTGAAGCCGTCGGCGTGCCCCTCGATCACGGCCTTGGCATTCGGCCGCATCGGGAAGCGACCGACCTTGACCTCGTGGCCCAACTTCGTCGCTTCGCGCTCGGTGAGCCCGACGCTGCCGATCTCCGGCTCGCAGTAGGTGCAGGAGGGGGAGTTGAGGATGTCGAGCGGGAAGGGATCCAGGCCACAGATGTGCTCGACCGCGATGATCCCCTGGTGCATGGCGGTGTGGGCCAGAAGTTGCTGGCCGTTCACATCGCCGATGGCGTAGAGGTGGGGGATGTTGGTTCGCTGCATCGCATCGACGGGGATGTACTCTCCCTCGGTGCGAACGCCCGCTTCCTCCAGCCCGATGTCCTCGATGTTGCCCTGACGGCCGATGGCGACCAGCAGGACCTCGGCCTCGACGACGCGCTCCTTGCCCTTGGCATCCTTCGTCCGCATGACGACGCCGTCCTTCTTCACCTCGAAGTCGTCGGCGCTCGGGCGGGCCTCGGGGAGGAGGTCCATCTTCGAGCGGTTGAAGGCGCGGGTGAGGTGCTCAGAAACCTCGTGGTCCTCCTGCGGCACGATCCTGCCAACGAGGGTGACCTTGGCACCGTACCGGTGGTAGACAGAGGCCCACTCGACGCCGGTGGCGCCGCCGCCCCGGATGATGAAGCTTTTTGGCATGTGCTCCAGAACCACTGCATGGTCGGAGTTGATGACTCGGAGGCCGTCGTAGGGCAGGCCCTTGATTGGGCGCGGTCGCGAGCCGGTGTTGATGATGACGTCGCGGGCTTGGAGGCTGAAGGGCGCGCTTCCGTCGTTCGGGGTAACACCGACGGTGGTGGGGCCGATCAGGCGGCCGCGGCCCATGAAGACGGGGATCTTGTGTTTCTTGTCAAAGAGATACTGGAGACCCTTGTATTGGCCGTCGACCACCTTCATTGAGCGGCTCAGAGCCGTCTCGTAGTCGAAGCTGATCTCCCCGCCAATGTTGATCCCAAACTCCTTGGCGCTCCGGACCTGATCAAGCACACCGGCGGATTTGAGCATCGCCTTGGTGGGGATGCAGCCGCGGTGGAGGCAGGTGCCTCCGAGCTTGAGCTCTTCGACGACGGCAACGTTGAGGCCGAGCTGCTTGGCGCGGATCGCGGCGACGTAGCCACCGGTACCTCCACCGAGGAGGACGAGGTCGAACTGAGTTCCACCCACTGCTGAGGACTCCGACATCTGCGTGATTACTCCCTTGGCGCGGCGCCTGGCGTGGCGCCCAAGCACCCGCCACCAACGACTGGTCGAGGCGGGTCAGACCCAGAAAGTATACGGTGGTGGGCGATCAGTGACCGGTTGGGGATCGAAAGGGGCCCTGCGCCGGTCCGAGCGACGTGTGGGTTTTGCGGTCGCCCCGTTACGTGAGGGCCACAAAGACGTGGACGGGGTCCCTAGTCCCTCGGCGATCGGCTCCGAGGATGGCTTTGAGGCGTTTAGAACCAGAGGTCAGCGGGAAGGGTGTCGTCGATGCCGTCCTCGTCCTCGAGGTCGCCGATCGAGTCCTCTTCAGGGGTGAGGCGCTGGACGGGGTCGGTCAGTGGCACGGTCTCCTCCGGGTGATAAGACTCACGATACCATGCGGCCTCGGCGGCGTCCGTTCCTGGCCAGGATGCCAGGAGGAGGGGTGAGTCCGACGAGGGCTGAGGGTCGGTGAGACGAGGCCGAGAGGGAGAGAGGAGGCGTGAGATGCGGCTGATCCGGCAGGACCTGGCGCGTGCGGTACCCGATGACTCGCCGATATTTGTCGGCGAGGTGCTGCGGCAGAATCTGGTGGCCGAGGGTGATGCGTCGTTGTTGCGGGTGACGGCCGTGACCTTCCGTGCCGGCGCGCGGAACAAGCTCCACCGCCACACCACCGATCAGGTGCTGGTGGTGACCGCAGGCCGAGGAATCGTGGCCACGGAGGATGAACACCTACGGGTGAGCGCTGGCGACGTGGTGCTGGTGCCGGCTGGAGAGCTCCACTGGCACGGGGCGGAGGCTGGCGCCGACTTCACGCATCTCTCCATCCTCACCCCTGGGGAGATGACGATCGAGGAATAGGGGTAGAGGGGACGGAACCGTCCAGTGGACGATGTTCAGCCTCCGGCTTCAGGCTCGAGCTGTGACTTCCCGGCCGTTGTTGCCCGTCGGCGCGTGTGCCAGAATGATGTCGTCCCCGCGAGCATGTCGTGATGATGACCGGCCTGTCGTGACCCCAAGACGGCGTCGCAGACGGCTCGGTTTGGCATTACGGGCGAGCGCGGGGGGGGCATGGCACGGGGTTCTGTTGATTCCGCCGAAGGGGACCCCTTCATTCCGGGGGGACCCAGCGAATCGGAGGAAAGTCCCCGGCGCGAGTTGATGGCGGTGCACCAGCCGGCATTGCCGCTGCTGCGTCAGACGATACGTCTGCCAGGCGATGGCGAGCCGTTCGCGCACCCGTTCGAGCAGGACTTCTCCCGCATCCTTACCTATTACCGGATCCGGTGGGCCTACGAGCCGACCAGCTTCACCTTGGCCTGGTCGCCGGATGGCCGGCCGGCAGAGATGTTCACGCCGGACTTTTACCTGCCGGATCAGCGGCTCTACGTCGAGCTGACGACAATGCGGCAGCGACTGGTGACCCGCAAGAACCGCAAGGTCCGCAGGCTGCGGGAGTTGTATCCGGGCGTCCAGATCAAGCTGCTCTACCGGCGGGACTATCACCGGTTGGTCGCCTGTTACCGGCCCGATGGCGCCTCCCCGGAGGATGGTCTTGTCTGCCGGGTAGGCCGCGTGCTTCACACGGAGGAGGAGATACGGAGCCGGGTCACGGATCTGGCCACTGTCATCGCCAGCGACGCGACCAGAGCGGGCGAGCCTGGCGAGGGTGTGGCGCCAGATCCCCTGCTGGTGCTGGGAGTGGGACGGGGCTCAGAGACGTTCGCTCGGATGCTGGCCGCTGCGCTACGCGAGGTGGGACAGCCGGTCGAGATGGATCGAGTCGATCTCACGCGGTACCGCACCCTCAACGGCGCTCGCCGGGTTCGGGTGCGGCGGTGTCCACGGCTGGATCTCTCGGGCCGCCGCGTCCTCGTGGTGGAAGATGTTGTCAGTACCGGGTTGAGCCTACGCTACCTGCAAGCGTGGATGCGAAGGCGGCGGGTGGAGACGTTCGATGTCTGCGCGCTGCTAGACCGCCGCGTCGCGCGCCTGGTTGATGTGCCGATCCGCTATGCCGCCTTCGAGGCCCCGAACGAGGTTCTCGTCGGCTGCGGGCTGGACTTGCGACACCAGTTTCGCGATCTTCCGTTCATCGCGGCGTTGGCGGTTGAGTCCACCGCGACCGGGTGAGGCGGGCGGAACTTTCGCCTCGCTGGTCGACCCTGCGCCGCCGCGGCTATTCGCGAGCCGTCCCCGGTCTGGGGAGGAGACCCAACTGCTCCATCTGGGTGAAACGGTCGGGAACGCCCCAGTGCTCGACCATCCGGCCGTCCTTGAAGCGACAGACATCGAAGACATCGATCTCCATATGCCGGCCCGTCGGCGGGAGCCCCATCTGGGGGCCTCGATGGGTGCCTCGTGCCCGGAGGCGGGCCCAGACCTTGTCGCCATCAGTGGTAATGTCCTCGATGGTGAGGGTGAAGTCCGGGAACACCGATCGCAGAAAGGTGATGGCCTGCTTGACGCCTTCCGGCCCGGCTCCCATCCCTGGCTGGTGCTCCTGAATCTGAGGGGAAATGATGTCGTCAAGCACGTCCAGGTTGCCCTGGCTGAAGCCTTCCTCGATGACCTGCCGGAAGAGTTCTTGATTCCGCGCTGCCGTGGCCAACATGTCCCCCTGGGCTGGCATCTGGACCTCCTTTTGCTAGGGTATCGCTAACTTCAATGGAGTAACACTAACAGTAATCATGAACGACGTCAAGAGCCGACGCCGCTACGAATCCCCAATCCGGCAGGAGCAGGCGCGGGAGACGCGCCTGCGCATTCTGGAGGCCGCTCGCCACCTGTTTCTCAGCCAGGGTTACGTCGCGACTCCCATCGGGGCTATCGCGCATGAGGCAGGGGTGGCTGCCCAGACCGTCTACGTCGCCTTCGGCAACAAGCGCGCGATCTTGGCAGCCCTCATGGACGTGTCGCTTGGCGGTGACGATGAGCCAGTGGGGATGCTGGAGCGGCCCGCGCCTCAGCGGATGCGGGACGAGCCGGACCAACGGCGGCAGCTGGCAATGATGGCGCATGGCATCCGCGAGATCCTGGAGCGCGCAGGCCCGATCTTCGATGTCATGCGGGGCGCGGCCTTGGCTGACCCGGAGATCGCCGAGATGTACAGGCGGCTGCAGGAGGAGCGTCTGCATAACCTGACCAGTGTCGTGGGATGGGTAGCAGAGAAGGGGCCTCTGCGGGACGGGCTCACCGTCGCCGACGGGGCGGATATTCTGTGGACGCTCACGAGCGCCGACGTGTACCGATTGCTGAGAGTTGAGCGCGGCTGGACGGGGGAGCGGTATGAGCGGTGGCTCCGCGACAGCCTGATTGGGGCACTCCTCCCGTGAGAGGGCGAGTGACTCCGCGGGATCTCTTCCGTGAGGTCACACCGGCGCGACCCGGGACGACCCCTCAAGGGGGAGGGCTGGTCCCCGGAGCCTTGCCAAGATGGCGCGGACTCGATGCTCTTGATACGTCAATGAGGCGGATGTGTTTGATCGGGGCGAGCGGCGACTTCATTGTCTCTTTCGACGCTCTCTCCGAGAGGAGTGAAGTAGTCGGCATGGTGAGGTCTGTGCCGATAGACTGCCCGGACGCAGCGTGACCGTGGTGAGCGATGAGATGCAGGGGGTTGGATGATCACGACCGATTCGCGGAATGACCGTCAGGGCGCGGCACTGTACTTCGACCTTCCGAGCGCGACGACCCCGGCCTGGCTTTCCGATGGCCGGCTTGCTTTTCTCTGGGACGCGACGGGGGTGCCCCAGGTCTGGACGGTCGAGGATAGAGGCGGGTCCCCGCGGCGGCTGACAGACTTTCGTGAGCGGATCGGAGCCCTTGCCGCTTCTCCAGATGGAAGCCGGCTCGTCTTTGGCATGGACGCTGGGGGCAACGAGCGTCAGCAGCTTTGGAGCCTGGAGCCGGGGAGCGGTGACATCACGGCGCTGACTGCTGATCCGGAGAGCATTCATTCCTTTGGCGCCTTCACGCCGGATGGTCGCCGCTTTGCCTTTGCCTCTAACGCCCGCGACCCTCGATGGTTCGACATCCTGTCGGTCGGGCTAGACGATCCGGGGGCTACTCCGGCCCCGGTGCTGGCCGGCGACGCCCTGCTCACGCCGCTCGCCGTCGCTTCGGACGGGCAAGGGATCCTCATTCGACGGGCCAATACCAACCTTGACCAGGATCTCCTGTTTCTGCCCAGCACGGGCAGCGAGCCGCGGCTGCTTACCTCTCATGAGGGTGAGGCAAGTATTCCCGAGGCGGCATTCGATCCCCTCGGGGAGGGTGTGTATCTGCTGACCAACCAGGATCGGGACACGGTGGCGTTGGAGCGGCTGGATCTCTCCTCGGAACGGCGGGACGTGCTCGTGGAAGGCCCATGGGACGTCGAAGCGCTGGCCGTTGCGCCGGATGGGAGGCTCGTCGCTTACGCGGTCAACGATGACGGCCGGTCGAGGATTGTGCTGCGGGAGATCGAGAGTGGGCGGGAGCGGACCGTGACAGGTCTGCCGCTTGGCGTGGCCGAGGGGTTGACCTGGGATGGGAGCGGGGAGCGGCTTGCCTTCTCCTACGCGGGACCGCGCGACCCGTCGGCGATCTGGACGTGCGGGCACGACGGGGCGGCGGAGCGCGCGACGCCGGTCGACTTCGGTGCGCTTGATCCCGGCTCTCTGGTGGAACCAGAGATCATCCGGTACCGATCGTTTGATGGGCGGGAGATCCCGGCGCTCTGGTTTCGACCGCTGAATGGCTCCGGACCGTGGCCAACGGTGGTGGACGTGCACGGCGGGCCGGAAAGCCAGCGGCGGCCGACCTTCGCGCCGATCACTCAGTTCTTGCTTGCGAGGGGCTACGCGGTGCTGGCCCCAAATGTCCGGGGCAGCACCGGCTACGGTAAGACGTACTGTCACCTGGATGATGTAGAGCGGCGAATGGATGCAGTGAAGGACCTGGCAGCGGCCAGCGACTGGCTGCGTGCCCGGCCGGAGGTTCGCCAGGATCGCGTCGCGGTGATGGGCCAGAGCTACGGGGGGTTCATGACCCTGGCGGCACTGACCACGTATCCGGACCGCTGGGCGGCGGGCGTGGACGTGGTCGGGATTGCCAACTTTGTGAGCTTCTTTGAGCAGACTGGTCCGTGGCGACGGTCTACCCGGGCGGCAGAGTATGGCGACCCGGTGCGGGACGCGGCGCTCCTACGCGACATCTCTCCGATTCACCGGGTCGATCGGATCAACGCGCCGTTGCTGGTGATCCACGGGCGGAACGATCCTCGGGTGCCACTTGGGGAGGCGGAGCAGATCGCTGGGGCTTTGCAAGCGCGTGGGGCCGACGTGGAGCTCCTGGTCTTCGACGATGAGGGGCACGGACTGGTGAAGCGCCCCAATCGGATTGCTGGCTACGATGCCGTCGGGGACTTCCTCGACCGCGTGCTTGGGAAGGGGTGACCGATGGGGACGGCCCCATCAAGAGGGTGGAAACGGAGGGTTAAACCGAGCGAGCGGTCCCATTGGGACCGCCCGCTCGGTAAATCCTGCTCGGGAACTGTGAAGGGGGGAAAAGGGGACCAAAGTGGCTCCTGATGGTTGGCCGCGACCCTGGTGGAGCCAGAGTGGGTACGCGGCGTGCATGCGCACATGGCGCACGATAGGGGCAGTCCCGAGCAGCAGTTTCGTTGTTAACCGGGGTCGAAATTGGTGTCGACCCTGCGTCTTCTCTAAAGCAAGTCGTGTGCCAGCATGCGCGTTGGGAAGGCCGCCGGCCCTGAGAAGATGGCATGTGTGCCCGACTAGCTGCTTGTAGGGCCAGCATCGACCTTTCGTGAGGAGCCAGGGCGTTGTGACCGGATCGCTTTCTCTTCACAACGGGGTTCCTGGGAAAGGTGCCTGCATGGATAAGGGGATGAAAAGGGGAAGTCGCTGAGGACGGTGCTGCTGATGCGGGATGTGGATCTTGTGGCGACCAGGTATGACGCCGCCATCCGATGGGTTGGAGGAGACGTCTCTATTGGCGACCGCGTGAACTGCCCGACCGGCCCCGCGGCGGAGCTGCCTGATACGGCGGATCGGATGATCGACGGGGGCACGATCGTTTTCCCAGCCGGGTGAACAGGCACCACCACGCCGTCCAATCCCTGACGCGGAATCTGCCGGCGGCACAGTGCACGACCCGCTCGCGGCCCTCGTCTTCTGTCAGCCCCCGAACGTCGACATCGACGGCGCGAATGGTGGCATCCTCATTGGGGGCGGGAGCATCCTCTGCGTCGATCTGCCGCCGCAGATCTAGCGGCATTACGCCATTGCGAAGACGCCGGTCAGGGCAGATCTGGGGTGGTTCATCAACCCGTTCCGAGCCGGTGGGCCAGGACATCTGTTCAATTCGGCTCCGTGAAGGGCGAGCCCTGAGGAGAACAGAGCTTACGGCCGGTGAGACGAGCCCATCTCTCCAGGGCCACGCCTCGGGGTCCGTACAGCGATCGATTCAATCGAAAAGGGCGTCCAGGTCGATGGCGACGTGGGGCAGGGCCGTAGGGTGGACGATGCCATCCCGGAATATCGTCTCCTCGTAGGTTCCATCCGGTTGCCGGCGCCATGCCGTGAGGGTGCGATCGTAGGGATGGATGCGCCAAATCTCGGCATCGCCGCGCCGCTGGTATTCCGGCAGCTTGGCGTCCACGTCGTAGCCACCGGTCGAGGGAGACCAGACCTCGACGACGAGGGGGAGGGGACCGTCGAAGACCTCAAGCGTGTCGGGCCGGTTGCGGAGTCCCTCGCCGTAGGCCGTCGGAATCACCATCACGTCGGGGATATAGACGTTCAGCGACGAACGTCGTACCCGGCCTGCGTTGATTCGGACCCGAAAAACATCCCGATCCAGTTGCTGCATAAGGAAGTGGCCCAGTAGCACCATAGTTTCGTTGTGCTCCCAGGTCATCGCCGGCTTTTCCTGTGGCCGGCCGCCGTGCAGCTCCCACTGGCCATCGGGGTCCTCCAGCGCGAGTCGTTCGTAGGTCTGCTGACTGAGTACCATGGCCTACTCCTCGCCGTTTCGAACTTCGATGATGAGTGTACGCCCCGGGAAGGAGCGGTGTCGTTACCCCCGCTCTTCGCGAACATAGGGGCGGCCGAGGGCAGCGGGAGCGCCGATGCGGCGGCGGGCTGTCTCCCGGCTGGCGAGAATAAGGACGGCGATGGTGAAGAGGTAGGGAAGCATGCTCAGGTAGAAGGAGGAGATGGGAACGCCAGCGCCTTGAAGCCGGAACTGCCCCGCTTCGACGCCTCCAAACAGGTAGGCACCGAAGGCAGCGCGCGCGGGGTTCCAGGTGCCGAAGATGACGAGAGCGACGGCGATCCAGCCTCGGCCGGCGGTCATGTTCTCGCTCCAGCCGGGGTTCGTGGCGAGCGAGATAGCGGCACCGCCCACTCCGGCGAGCGCGCCGCCGGCGATCACGTACCCGTAGCGGAGAGCTGCGACGTTCAACCCCATGGCGTCGGCAGTGGCGGGGTTTTCGCCAAGCGCCCGGAGGTTGAGGCCAGGGCGGGTCCGAAAGACGAACCACCAGAGCAGCGGCACCAGTCCGTAGGAGACGTAGACGAGGGCGTCCTGCCGGAAGAGGATCGAGCCAAGGTAGGGGATGTCGGAGAGGAGTGGCACCGCCACCTTTCCGAACGACGCCGGGGCCGGACGGCCGACCAGGTCGCGACCCAGGAATGCGGAGAGGCCGCTGCCGAACAGTGTCAGGGCCAGCCCGCTGACGACCTGGTTGGCGCGGAGAGAGACGACCAGCAGGGCATGGATGCTGGCAAGCGCGCCGCCGACCGCGAACGCCGCGATCGCGCCGAGCCAGGCTTGCTCCGTGTGATAAGCGACAGCGAAGCCGCCGAGCGCGCCCATCAGCATCATCCCCTCGACGCCGAGGTTTAGGACCCCGGCCCGCTCGCAGAGCAATTCGCCGAGGCAGGCGTAGAGGATGGCCGTGCCGGCGGGGATCGCCGCCGCGAGAACCGAGGTCAGGAAGGCGATCGAGGTGATGTCGTTCACGTGGCCTACCTTGCCTCTGCCCGGGGCCGCGGCCCGGCGGACGGGCTCCGGCGGACGAGCCGATACCGGCCAAGGGCTTCGCCGCCGAGAAGGAAGAACAGGATCGTGCCTTGAAGCATGGGTGCGATGGCAGCGGGCAGTCCCATCGACATTTGAATCTGGTCGCCGCCGACCAGCAGCCCGGCGAGCAGGAAGGCGACAAGGGTGATTCCGGCGGGATGGAGGTGACCGAGCCAGGCGACGATGATCGCGGTGTAGCCGTAGCCGGGGGAGAGGTTTCGCTGGAGTTGGTGGCCAATGCCCGCGACCTCGCTCATGCCGGCCAGACCCGCCAGAGCGCCGCTGAAAGCCATCACCAGCAGGATGTTGCGGGCTGTTGCCATGCCGGCGTAGCGAGCGGCGCGTTCGTTCCCGCCCATGACACCAATCTCATAGCCCCAGCGGGTCCGCCGCAGAACCACCCACACGAGCAGAGCTGCAACCAAGCCGAACGCGAGTCCGAGGTGAACACGGGTGGTGCCCCAGCGGGGCAGCCATGCCGCATCCGGCAGTTGCTCCGTGCCAGGGAAGCCGAAGCCGACCGGGTTGCGCCAGGGACCGTGGACCAACTGGTCGGCAAGGAGGATTGCCACATAGTTGAGCATGAGACTGGTGATGATCTCATTGACCCCAAGCCGGGCGCGCAGGAATCCAGGGATTGCCCCGCAGACGGCTCCCCCGGCCAGCCCGGCAAGCACCATTGCCGGGATCAAGACCGATGCCGGGGCGTCGGGCAGGACAAAGAGGGCGATGCCGGTCGCCGCGATCGCGCCGAGGTAGAGCTGGCCTTCCGCGCCGATGTTCCAGAGTTGCATCCGGAAGGCGATGCCGACGCCGAGACCGGTCAGGAGGAGCGGAATGGTCTTGACGAGCGTTTCGGCCAGACTGCTACGGGAGCCGAACGCGCCGGTGAACATCACGCGGTAGACCGCGATCGGGTCCTCGCCGGAGGCGAGCAGCACGAGCCCGCCGACGAGGAGCGCGAGCGCCACCGAGACGATCGACACCAGGACCGCCACTGCCTGAGATGGCGCTGCTCTGGCCTCCAGACGGAGGACGGCTGGGTGCTCCGGGGAGGCAGCCGCGGGCTGGGGCTGGGTCACGCCGACGCCGCGGCTGGCGCGATGCCGGCCATGAGCAGCCCCAGGTGGTCGGGGTCGGTGGCGCGGGCGTCGACGATTCCCATGATTCGGCCCTCGTAGAGGACCGCGATCCTGTCCGCCAACGCGAGCAACTCGTCGAGGTCTTCGGAGATCAGCAGGGTGGCGGCGCCGCGAGACTGCTGCTCGCGCAGCAGGCGGTGGATCGTTTCGGCTGCGCCGACATCCACGCCCCGGGTCGGGTGGACGGCCACCAGGAGCTGCGGCTCCCCCGCCAACTCCCGAGCGAGCAGGAGTTTCTGCTGATTGCCGCCCGACAGGTTGCGGACAGGTGCGGTACGCCCGGGCGCTATGACGTCGTGCGCGGCGAGAAGCCGGTCAGTGAAGACGGCTGCCGCCCGGCGAACCAGAAAGGGACCTCGCGCCAACGGCGCTCGACGGTACCGGCGCATGATTGCGTTGTCGGTGAGGTCGGCGCCCGGCACGAGGCCTGTTCCGAGGCGGTCCTCCGGCACGTGGGCAACGCCGGCCCGGGCGATGTCGCCGGGGGGCCGATTCGTCATATCAGTGCCGTTGACCCGGACGCGGCCACCGGTGACGGGACGGAGACCGGTGATCGTCTCGGCCAATTCGCGCTGTCCGTTGCCGGCAACCCCAGCCACGCCGAGGATCTCTCCGGCGTGCACGTCAAGGTCCACGCCGGAGAGAGCCGGTAACCCTTTGTCGCCGTTCGCCCGCAGGTCCCGGATCTCCAGGATCGTTTCCCGGATGTCCTTCCCGGTGTGCGGGACCATGGAATCGGATCGGGAGGTGCCGGGAAGAAGGTCCCGGCCGACCATCAGTCGCGCGAGGGCCCGGCGGTCGGTGGTTCGGGCCTCGACAGTCGCGACGGCGCGGCCGCGGCGGAGGACGGTGACGCGATCGGCAACGGCAAGCACCTCATCCAGCTTGTGGGAAATGAAGACGACGCAGAAGCCCTCGGCCGCCATGGCCCGAAGGGTCCGGATCAAGTCGGCCGACTCCTGCGGGGTGAGAACGGCGGTCGGTTCGTCGAAGACGAGGATCTTCGCTCCTCGATAGAGGAGTCGAACGATCTCGACTCGCTGCTGCTCTCCAACCGAAAGTTGCCAGACCCGGGCCCGGGAATCGACCTTGAGGCCGTAGCGCTCGCCGAGGCGGGCGAGGTCCCGCTCGGCGCTGGCCGTGTCGAGCACGATGCCGGCGTCGCGGGCACCGAGGATGGCGTTCTCCGCAACCGTGAAGGAGTCCACCAGCATGAAGTGCTGATAGACCATGCCGATGCCGCAGTCGATGGCGTCACGGGGGGAGCGGAATTCGACGGGTTCCCCATGGATGGAGAGCACGCCGGCATCTGGATGATAGAGCCCGGCCAGGATGCTCATCAGCGTCGATTTGCCGGCGCCGTTCTCGCCGACAAGGGCGTGAACCTCGCCGGGGCGGGCGGCGAAGTCCACCCCATCGTTCGCGACGACGGGGCCGAACCGCTTAGTGACCCCGATCATCTCGATCGCGTGGGGAACGGTGGCTGCGTGCATGGATTCCTAAGTGGATGATGTTCGACGCAGGGGCGGGGCTGCCTCCGACTTGGGAGAGTCGGAGGCTCGGGATCCTACGGGGTCGGATCTCCCTCGACGCCCTCGACAAACCAGTCCATGGTCAGCAGTGCTTCGTCCGTCATGGCCTGACCCACAGGCACCTTCTCCTCGCCGGACTGGTCCTTCAATGGGCCGGTGAAGACCGTGTAGATGGTCTGCTCGCCGTTCCTGAACTTCGCCGCCTCGGTCTCCCCCATGGCCCTAACGTCCTCGGGAACCATCGGGGCAATCGGGGCGAGATCGACCAGGCCGTCCTTCCACCCGCCCCAGTACTGATTGCTCTGCCAGGTGCCGGCCTGAACCTGCCTGACGAGGTCGATGTAGTAGACGCCCCAGTGCCAGATCGGGCTGGTCAGGACCGCCTTTGGCGCGAGGGGAGACATGTCGGCGTCGTAGCCGACCCCGTAGGCGCCGCGGGCTTCGGCCGCTTGCTGCGGGGCGGCGGTGTCCTGGTGCTGCGTGATCACGTCAGCGCCGCCGTCGAGGAGGGCATCGGCGGCCTGGCGCTCCTTCTGCGGGTCAAACCAGGTGTTGGTCCAGACCACCTTCACCGTGGCCGCCGGGTTGGCTTTCCGGACGCCGAGGGTGAAGGCATTGATGCCGCGGATGACCTCCGGGATCGGGAAGGCGGCAACGTAGCCGAGTTGGTTGCTCTTGGTCATCTTGCCGGCGATGAGCCCGGAGACGTAGCGCGGCTCCTCGATCTTGCCGAACGCCGTGCTGACGTTCTCGGCCGTCATGTAGCCGGAGATGTGGACGAAGGTGGTGTCAGGGAAGTCTTTGGCGACGTTGATGGTTGGCTGCATGTACCCGAACGAGGTGGTGACGACGATCTGGTTGCCCTTCTGAGCGAAGTCGCGGATGACCCGTTCGGCGTCGGCGGGGTTCTCCGGCACGCTCTCCTGGTAGGAGGTTTCGACGTTGGGCAGGGTCTGCTCCAGGGCGAGCCGGCCCTGGTCGTGCGCCCAGGTCCAGCCGAGGTCACCAACGGGGCTGACGTAGACGAACGCGACCTTGATCGGCGGCCCGGCCGTCGGGGAGGCGTCCTGAGCATGGGCGCCTGGCCGGCTGAACCCGGCGATCGAGAGAGCGATTCCGGTGCCGGCGACACCTCGTATCACGTCGCGGCGGGTCAGCCGCGCACGAAGCGCTTCCACTCGGGAATCTCCCTCTCCGCCCGTCGTCTCCACCATGGTCTCTGTTTCCCTCCGCATCGCACGTGTTCGCACTACGCCGATGTCTCCACTCACTCCGCGGGACCTCCGTGCCGGGTACCGATCCAAGCGCGGCGGTGAACCGGTGGTTGGTGGCACCGGCATTGACTTGGTGACGGGGCTGAAGGATTGGATCCGGGTCGCGGAGTCGGCGGAACTGTAGCAGAGTCATTTGATTCCAGCGACGGTTGATTCCTTATGAAGACGGGCCGTGAAGCCGGTCCATCTGTCGCGCCGGTTACGCCGGGTCAAAAAGAATGTCCTGTGCGCCTTCCCAGACGACCCGTCGGCCGAGCTCCTTCAGATGTTCTCGCCCGTCAACCACCGTCAGGAAGTGGTTGCCGGCCAGCTGGCCCAGCTTGCTGGCAAAGCACGTGGATCCATAGGGAAAGAGGATCTCAGTCTCGCTGAACCCACCAGGGTAGAGGAGGATTTCCCCAGGCGCTGGGTAGCTGGTGGCGTTCTCGAAGCCGATGCCGACGTCGAAGTCACCAAGCGGGATCCATGCGGATTCGCCGCTCCAGCGGGCCTGAATGATCTTGTTGCGAAAGGGCAGGAGGCCCGTGAACGCGGCGCAGGTGCGCGGGGCGATCTCCTGCTCCAGGCGGGCGGTGAAGGTGAGCCCGCCGGCTGTGATGCGGAGCATGGACGGGGGATCGTGTGCCGGTTCTCCCATGGGTCCTCCTACTTGCTCGCGTGAGCGGTGACAGTGGACTTGGTATCGATCGTGGTTGTGATCTCGTTCGAGCTTCCTTTCTCCAAGGCCGTGCCTACGTTGAGAGCGGTGAGGATTCGCTCCGGTGTCATCGGTTGCTGGGTCAGCCAGACGCCGGTCGCGTCGTGAATCGCGGCGGCGATCGCCGGGGTGAGCGGCACGAGCGGCATTTCGGCAACGCCGCGAGCGCCGTAGGGGCCGTTCGGGTCGGACAGCTCGAGGATCACCGGGACGATCTCGGTGGGCATGTCGAGGGCGGTGGGCAGGAGGTAAGTGCTGAGGTAGGGTGTGAGGACCCGACCGTCCCGTACCTGGAAGTGTTCGAGGAGGGCGTAGCCGAGCGCCTGGGCGAGGCAGCCCTCGATCTGCCCTTCGACCTGCTGGTGGTTGATCGCCCGGCCGACATCGTGGACGCTGATGATTCGGAGAACTTGAACCTGACCGGTTAGCAGGCTGACTTCGACCTCCACCGCCTGGGCCGCGTAGCCATAGCAGTAGTTGGGCTGGCTGGCACCGGTGCCCGCGGCGAGGGGGGTGGTGGCCGGCGGTCGGTACTGGACCGTCGCCTCCACGTGAAGGTCGTCGGTGTCTCGCCACTTCGCGAGGGCCTCGATGGCGGCATCCCGCACGGCCCGGCCGCCCATCAGGGTCATTCGGGATGCGGAGGCGCTGCCCGCGTCAGGCGCCTCGGCGCTGTCGTCGCAGACCATCTCCACCGTCCCAGGAGCCACGCCAAGCGTTTCAGCGGCGATTTGGCGGAGGGCCAGATGGCTCCCCTGGCCGACATCCGCCGCGCCGACGCGGACGACGGCGCGCTCGATGTCCCCCCCGCCGTGGAGCTCCACGGTCGCGGTGGACTGCTCTGGATAGCCGAAAGAGTAGCCGACGTTCTTGATCCCGCAGGCAATGCCCACGCCGCGGCGAAGGTGTGACGGTGAGTGGCGTCCATTTCCCGCTCCCCGTGCCGAACGTGGGGTTAGCGATCCGGTGGCCGTCTGGTCCGCTTCGACGGATTCGGCAACGAGGGAGGTCGTCGCGGGGAGGCTCTGGGGGGCGAGGCCGTAACCTAGATGGACTTGGGCCTCCTCGACGCAACGCTCCAGGACGGGCAGGGCGCTAACGCCGGGCGGCAGCGGCTGCTGGGTCGGCTCCAGACTGCCTTCACGGTAGATGTTGCGCCGGCGAAGCTCGACGGGGTCCATACCAATGGTGTGCGCCAAGCGGGTGACCATCACCTCGGCGGCGAATTGGGCCTGGGGGGCGCCGAAGCCGCGGAAGGCGCCGGAGGGAACGTTGTTGGTGTAGACCGCGTAGCCATCGGCGGCGATGTGGGGAACCTCGTAGCAGCCGCTGGCGAAAAGGGTGGCAACTTTGACCACCTCTGCGCTGGTTGAGGCGTAGGCCCCGCCGTCCGCGATGACCTCCGCCTCGACAGCGGTAATGCGACCGTCATAAGTCGCCCCCCAGCGGCAGCGGATCTCCATTGGATGCCGCTTGTGGTGGGCGACGATGGACTCCTCGCGGCTCCAAATGAGGGCGACGGGCCGGCGCAGGGTCCAGGCCGCCAACGCCAGCAGGTGCTGGATCGAGAGATCTTCCCGGCCGCCAAAGGCGCCGCCGATGGCGGCGTAGCGGACGATTACGCGCTCTTCGGGCAATCCGAGAATCTTGGCGATCTGGCGGCGGTCCTCATGGAGCCACTGACCGGCCGTCTCGACCACCAGCCGGCCCTGCTCATCCACCTCGGCGATCCCCGCCTCCGGCTGGAGGAAGGCGTGCTCCTGCCAGGACGTGGAGAACGTACCATCCAGCACGATGTCCGCCTCGGCGAAGCCCCGCTCAATGGTGCCCTTGCGGATTGGCAGGTGCAGGAGTTGATTGCTCCCGTGTCTGTCGTGAACCAATGGCGCATCCGCGGCCAGCGCCGCGCGCGGATCGGTGGCAGCCGGCAGATCCTCGTAGGTGACTACGACCAGGCTCGCGCCTGCGGCTGCCGCCTCCCGGCTCTCCGCCGCCACCAGGGCCACCTTGTCCCCCGCGAACCGCACCTTTTCACCGACGGCGCAGAGGACGGGTTGGTCGTCCTCGATCAGGCCGTGGGCGTTGTACGGCACGTCGGCCGCCGTCAGGACCGCGACCACGCCCGGTTGCCGGAGTGCGGCGGCGGTGTCGATGCCGAGGATGCGGGCATGGGGCCGCCCGGCGAAGACAACCTTGAGATGAAGCATGCCCGGCCGGACGAGGTCAGCCGGGTACCGGGTTTCGCCGGTGACTTTGCCGAAGGCGTCCGGGCGCGGCAGGGATGCGCCGATCGTGCCTCTCATGCCGAGACTCCGGCGCTCATGACCGCATCGAGAATCTTGCGGTAGCCGGTGCAGCGGCAGAGGTTGCCGGAGAGGGCCACCTGCACCTCCGTCAGATCGGGGCGCGCGCGCTCCTCCAGCAGCTTCGCGCCGGCCATCAGCATGCCGGGGATGCAGTAACCACACTGGACCGCGGCGTGGTCGATGAATGCCTGCTGAAGGGGGTGAAGCCCGCCCCCGTTGGCGAGACCCTCGATGGTGGTGATCGTGGCGCCATGCGCCTGAGGGGCCGGGACCAAGCACGCCATGACCGCTTGGCCGTCGAGCCAGACCGTGCAGGCACCGCACTCCCCCTCGGCGCAGCCTTCTTTGGATCCCGTGAGTCCAGCATCCTCACGGAGAGCATCAAGGAGGGTCTTGGTTTCGGCGCCCGGGAGGACCCTGGGGATGCCGTTGATGGTCGTGGCGATGGTGCCGGCGAAGGGTGCTGGGCGGGCCACGCTCTTTGGGGTTTGCAGCAGGACCGGCGAGGCCGGCAATCCCTCGGCCTCGGTGCCGGCGGCGATGCGGCGCAATCCGTCCGCGATCAGACCAGCCAGCGTGGCGAGCCGGTAGGCGGCGGATCCTCGCACGTCGTCGATCGGGGTGACATCCGTGCAGGCCAACCGCCCGGTCTCTGCGCAGACGGACGGTTCGAGCTGTTTGCCGAGGAGATAGCCCTCGGCGGTCGAGGCGCGAACGATGGTCGGCGCTAAGGAGCCGAGCGCGATGCGAGCTTCGGAGACGCGGTCGCCGTCCAGCGCGAGCACCAGCGCGAAGTCGATGACCGAGATGGCTTGCGCCCGCCGTAGACCCAGCTTGACGAACAGCCCACGCTGGTGTGGGTTCATCGCCGGGAAACGGATCTCCCGCAGGAGTTCGTCAGACCGCAGCACCGTCCGGCGCACTCCCTGGTAGAAACCGGACAGAGGAACGACACGCTCGCCGGAGCGGCTGGAGAGCACGACCTCTGAGCGGAGGGCAACCAGCGGCGTGATCGTGTCGTTGGCGGGCGAGGCCGTGACCAGATTGCCCGCGACTGTCCCGCGGGTGCGCAACTGGGGAGCACCGACTTCCCAGCAGGCCTGCGCCAGGGGCAGAGCGCGGACTCGGCAAGCGGGGGAGGCAATCACGTCGTTGTGTGTGGCCAGGGCACCGATGCGGATCAGCCCATCCTGTTCGCGGACGTACTTCAGTTCCTGAACGCGCGTGATGTCGATGAGGGTGGACGTGGGCCGCACCCCGCGCGATAGCTCTACTAGCAGGTCGGTGCCCCCGGCGACGATGCGGGCCTTGCCGGTATGCCGATCCAGGAGGCTCAACGTCTCGTCGAGAGTGGCCGGCTGCAGGTAGGTCTGCCACATGGTCCCGTCCCTATGCTCGCGTGGGTAGCGATGCCAGAATGATGTCGTTAGGACTCCGAGTGACGGGCCGCCGGCATCAGCAGTCTCCCGACCGGTCGCGAGACGATCTTGCCTTCGATGAAGGTAATGATGCCCCGAAGCACTGTGCGGACGACTCGGCCGCGGAAGTTTCGTCCGACGTAGGGGTTGTGCCGGTGCCGGTCGTGAAGGTCTTCCCTGCTCAGCAGCCACGATCGATCGAGCGCGACAAGGGCGAAGTCGGCGTCCGCGCCGATCTCAAGACGACCCTTCGAAGGGAGATCGAAGCGGCGAGCGACGAAACCGGCGGATGCGTCCGCGATCGTCGCGAGTGGCACCTTACGGGCGTGATGGCCCTCCGTCAACAGGAGCGGCAGGGTGGATTGGGCTCCGGAGATGCCGCCCCAGACACGGAACGCGTCCAATCCAGTCTTCAGGTCCGGCGGTGCCGGAGAGTGGTCGGAGGCAACCATCGGCAGATCCCCGGCGAGCAGGGATCCCCAGAGCGCCTCCCGATTCGAGACGGAGCGGAGAGGCGGGGCGCATTTGGCGAGGGCGCCGAGGTGTTCGTGGTCCTCATCAGTCAGGACCAGATAGTGGGGGCATGTCTCGCAGCTCACGTCAACGCCCCGCGACCGGGCCTCGGCGACGAGGGCGATCCCGCGCCCGGTGCTGACGTGGACGATGTGAAGGGCGCACCCCGTCTCCTCGGCGAAGGTGATGGCGCGGCCGATGGCCTCCTGCTCCGCGACGGCAGGGCGCGAAGCGAGGTAGTCGCGCCAACCTGTACGCCCTTCGGCCGTTGCTCGGCGGGCAAGTCCGCTCGTGACCGCGTCACTCTCGGCGTGGACGGCGACGATCCGACCTAGCTCCGCGGCGTTCGCCATGCCTTCCAGGAGGGTGAGGTCGTCGGCGGCGGGGAAGTCGTCGATGCCGCTGTTCGACATAAAGGCCTTGAACCCGATCACCCCACGCTCCGCTAGGTCCTCCAGGTGGTCGACGTTGCCAGGCACGATGCCACCCCAGAGACCGAAGTCGACCAGGGAGGAAGCGTCACCGGCGGCGCGCTTCCGATCGAATGCCTCAGCGTCCAGGGTGGGAGGATGGGCATTGAGCGGCATGTCGAAGCAGGACGTTGCGCCGCCCGCGGCGAGGGCGGCGGTGCCGCTGGCAAAGCCCTCCCAGTCGGTGCGTCCTGGCTCATTCAGGTGAATGTGGGCGTCGATCACGCCAGGCAGGAGGTGGAGCCCGGTGGCGTCGATGCTCTCCCGCGTGGTTCCGTCCAATTCCGGTCCGATGGCGACAATTCGGCCGTCGGCGACCGCGAGATCGGCCCGTGTAGGTCCCGATCGGGTGACCACCGAGCCGTAGCGAACCAGGAGGTCGTAGCGGGTCATTCGGGTCCCGCTCGCGCGTCCTCGGCGCAGCCGCCTGCTTGGAGATCAGGTCCGGCCATCTGCTTCTGAGCAAGCCCGGCCATGAAGCGATCCAGTGCGTCAATGGCAACGGCGGTGTCTTCCAGGCTGACGGACTCGTCAGGGTGGTGGCTGATGCCGCGAACGCAGCGGACGAAGAGCATGGCCACGGGTGCGATTGCAGACAGCGTGACCGCGTCGTGGCCGGCGCCGCTCGGCAGTTGGTGAACGGGGCAGCCCGTTGCGGCGACGGCATCAGCAAGCAGAGCGGTCAGCGCCGGATCGCAGGCCACGGCAGGCTGGTCCTCCACGATGCGCCACCCCAGGTCGATCGCACGCCGGCCAGCGATTGCCCGAGCTTCGGTCTCAAGGTGCCGACAGAGTTCGTGGCGCTGGACATCGTCCTGATGGCGGACATCGAGGGTGAGGGGCACCCGGCCGGGGATGACGTTGCTGGCACCTGGCTCGGCGGCAATCTGACCGACGGTCGCGACGGCGCCCTCGCATTCACGGGCGGCCTCCTCGACGGCGAGGACGAACTCTGCGGCGGCTCCGAGGGGATCGCGGCGAAGGTCCATCGGCACGGTGCCCGCGTGCCCGGCCTGGCCGGAGAAGGCGACCGCGATCCGACTTTGGCCGGCAATGGCCGAGACCACCCCGACGGGAAGCTGGAGGTGTTCAAGGACCGGCCCCTGCTCCAGATGGCACTCAACATATCCCGCGAAAGAATACGACACGGAATCAGGAAAGAGGAGAGCTGAAGCATTACCGCCGAAGACTTCGACCGCCTCCTGCAACGTCACCCCGGCCTCATCGCGAAGGGCGAGGACCGTGCTGTCGAGGGCACCGATCAGGAAGCGGCTGCCAAGGTAGGCGGTATGGAAGCGCAGCCCTTCCTCGTCGGCGAACGCCACCACCTCCACGGGGAAGGGCAACCGTTCGTTGCGCTGATGAAGGTGTTCGACAACGGCAATGGCAACCAGAACACCGAGCATACCGTCGAAACGGCCAGCGTCCCGTACGGTGTCGAGATGGCTCCCGAGGAGGAGCGGCGGGCCGCTGTGACGCCCGGGATAGCTGCCGATCAAGTTGCCGATGGCGTCCTGGCGCGTCTCCATCCCGGCGGATCGCATCCAGGCAGCAACGTCGTTTTGGGCAGCTCGGAGTGATGGTGTGCCATACGGGCGGGTGAGGCGATCGGCTTCCTCGCTGTGCCGGGCAAGGAGGTTGCATCGCTCCATCACCCGCTGCCCGCGGGTGAGAGCGTCGCTCGGGAGAGACCCAGGCAACACGGAGCCGTCAGCTGCCACGGTAGGTGCTGTAGGACCACGGCGAGGCCAAAAGCGGAACATGGTAGTGGGCGTCCGCGTCGGCGATGCCGAACCGGATCGGTACGCGGTCGAGGAAGGGGGGCGATGGGGTGGAGACCCCGAGCGCGGCGAAGTAGGCGGCGACATCGAAGACTAGCTCGTAGACACCCGGGTGGAGGTCGTCGCCAGCCAGGAGCGGGTTGCTCGTACGGCCATCCGGTCCGGTCCGCGTCGTCACCACGAGAGTCCGCTCCTCGCCAGGCGAACTGAGACGCCACAGCTCGATGACCATATCCGCGGCCGGGCGGCCGTGAACCGTGTCCAGGACGTGCGTGGTCAGACGGCCGGTCACAGTCATATCCCAGTGGCTACATTGGCAGTCACCGGCCGCAGGGCGTCAGGACTCACGCCTCAGCTTGAGGGTGATGAGGCCGTAGGCCGAGAACGGGTCGGTGTAGACCTTGCATCTCGAATCCGCCTCCGAGATCGCGGCGGGATCCGGAGTCCGGTTCTGGGCCGCGAACTCGACCTCCGCGAGCTGGGGGAAGCGGTCCAGGAGGCGGACGCCCATTTCATGAACCAGGTGTTGGATGGACTCGCTGACAAAGCCGTGAAAGACGGTGCGGACGAGGTCTCGGACCTGCTCGGCGGGAACGTAGCGGGCCGGGTCGGGGGAGAGGAGATCCTCGACATTCGCGTAGCGCCAGTGGACATCCAGGTGAACGAAGAGCGGCCGGTCCACGCGCTCTGGCAAGGTGGTGTAGCCGTCGCGGACGAAGCTGGTGAAGGAGCTGCCCGTGACTTTGAGCAGCTGCATCCCGATCCGGCCGCATCGGTGGGCTGCGACGCGAACGTCGTCGGCGTCCTCCACGATCTCCAGCATCGCCGTGGCGTGATCGCCGTGGTCGCGGTCGAAGAGCACCGGACTGGCGGCGAAGGAGCCATCGCCGGAAGGGACCGGCGCGGCGACAAAGGGCAGCTCGTGGCCCGTCAGGCGAAGCGAGCGCAACTGCGGGTAGGTGGCGACGAAGCGGCGCCCAAGGTGGTCGAGAAGGGCTTCAAAAGTGGCGCCTTGGTAGGAGAGGGACTCGCGGAGGACGAAGTTTTTCATGCTGTCAGTGGCAACCACCATCCGGTTGTCACCCTCCGTGTAGGCGGGCAGGAAGTCGTCGCCGAGCACCTCGACATCGATCTCGGCGGCGAAGAGGATGTTTTCGCGCCCGGTGAAGGCCGACTCCGGGATGGGGGTGACAGCGCGCAGAGGAGTCGCGTAAACGCGGTAGACCGGGATCCTGGCCTTGCCGTAGCCGATCCCGTAGCGAGCACCTTCGGACATTCCCGTTCCTCACCATCGCGATTTGCGTGCGACGTCGTTATTCCCAATCGTGGTGGCACGGTTTGCAGCATTGGCGACGCATCCGTCGCCCCTACTGCGCCGGGCCGAGGTCGTCTTGTCCGGTCGGCTCGACGAGATCCCGTAGGCGGAAGCCAGCGATCTTGGCGATCTCGGCGAGCGCTGTCGCAACCTCCTCGTCCCGGGAATTGCGGAGCCGGCGGGCGAAGCCGGCGAGGATGGCCTCTTTCTTGTTCTCTCGCGCGCAGATCACGAACGGAAAGCCGAACCGCTCGCGGTAGGCGCGATTGAACCGGTCGAAGTCGGCAATCTCCGAAGGCGAGAGCCGGCCGAGGCCCGCTGCCTCCTGCTCGCTCGCGGAGGCACGGGTGAGCGTGCCGGCACGGGCCGCTTCCCCGACGAGATCTGGGTGGGCGCAGATCAGCGCCTCCTGGCGGTCTCGCGGGGCGCACTCGACGACGCACGACATCGCCCGATGGAGCGCCGCGATGCCGGCGAACGGCCGCGCTGCCCATGCCTCCGCGGCGACCCAGGGTGATGCCTCGTAGACCGCGCCGAAGGCGCTGATGAAGGATTGCTGGTCCAGGCGGTTGACCTGCTCCACAGTCATCGGCGACCCGTTAGCGGATGATGAGCTCGGAGAGGGTGGTGCCGAGGTGCGGGTGTTGGGCATGGGGCGGATGATACACGCGTGTGGCGGGCGCTGCGTCCGGTGACTGCGGCCGTCTCGACACAGCACTCGTATCGTGAGACCTCCCGGCCCACCGATCGCGGATTCCCAGTCAAGCGACAGGTTCAGGTGAGGGAGGGGACGAGAGGAGCTCGCTTATCCATGTCCGTCGAGCTGCCGCGGTGGCCGGCGAGCGGGAGAATGGGGATCGGCGAACGTGAGATGCCGGTTTGACCGCGGTGTCGAACCGCCGGGGTGCCGGTGGTGACTGGCGCTCCACGCTGGCAGGAGGATGGTGCGTGACCTGGCGGGGGAAGTCGTCCTACGACGAACCATTCACGTGGTGGGGACCGACCTGGGCATCGCCCGTGTTGCGCTCGATCTCGGATCTCATCCTGGAGGGAACCCTGACGCCGGTGGCGGCTGGACTGCTTTGGACCTTGATGGCGAGGCGAGCGTCGATCCTGGTGACGGCGGGTCCGAGCGGTGCCGGCAAGACCACCCTGCTGACGGCGCTGCTCGACTTCCTGCCTACTGGCACGCGTCGAATCTACGTGCGTGGGTGCTACGAGCCGTTCCACTTCTTGACAGACGCGGCCATCGAACCGCAGCGGACGGCACTCCTCGTCAACGAGATCAGCCCCCACCTGCCTAGTTATCTGTGGGGGCCGGGTGTTCGTCGCCTGCTCAATGCGAAAGACAATGGTTTCCTGCTTGCCGCCACCGCGCACGCCACCAGCGTCGAGGATTTGGTTGGCTCGCTGTCCGGCTACCCACTGCGAGTCCCGCCAGCGGAGATCGCAGCCTTTGACCTCGTCGTGCTCTTGGATGCCTGGGAGGAGCGGGGGAAGGTTCGGAGGGAGGTCGCGGAGGTCGTGGCGTTGACGCCGGTAGGCGGAGGCGGGGGGGTGCAGGTAGATCGGCTTCTGCGGCGGGAAGGCAGAGGAGTGGACGGGGCCCCCGATGTGCCGGCGGACACACCGGTGCTGATTCGGCTCCGGTTGGGCGCCGAATCGTTCAAGCGGGAAGTGGCAGAGCGGGCTGACGCGCTCGCCGGGCTCGCCGCGAAGGGGGTCATGGGGCCTGAGGGGCTAGCGACACTGCAGGCGCTGGGTGAGCGGTGGTTGCCGGGGGACGGAAGCGGGTAGAATGCGGTCCAGCCGCCTCGCCACCGCTCCCTACGTTGTTCCCGCCACACCTCTAGGCCGGCCGCCAGGGCGACCGTGGCGTCCGCAGTTGACACCCCTTCGGCCCGCTGTACGATGACCCGACCGCGCCTCCGACGAGCTACGGCGCCGAGTCGTCCGTCCCACTAACCAGAGCCGGCGTTTCACCCCCGGCTGAGGACCAGCAGCGTATGACCGCGACCCCTGCTACACCGGTTCCCGATGACGCCGCCCCGTCCAAGAAGACCCAGAGCGGGGAGACCCGCCCGCAAACCATCGGCGAGTTGCGCGCCTCTGGATACCAGCCAAAGACGGTGCGCGAAGAGCTGCGCGCCAATCTGATCGCGAAGATCCGCCGCGGCGACGAGCTGTTCCCCGGCGTGGTCGGCTACGACCAGACGGTGATTCCGCAGATCGAGAACGCCATTCTCTCCGGCCAGGACATCATCCTGCTCGGGGAGCGTGGGCAGGCGAAGACACGCATTGCCCGCACGCTGACGAACTTGCTGGACGAGGCCATCCCAGTCGTGGCGGGGTCGGAGATCAACGACGACCCATTCCGTCCGATCTCGCGCGCCGCCCGGGACCTGGTGGCGGAGAAGGGCGATGAGACGCCGATCGAGTGGGTCGGGCGGGATCGCCGCTACGGGGAGAAGCTCGCCACCCCGGATACGACCATCGCCGACCTGATCGGCGAGGTGGATCCGATCAAGGTGGCGGAGGGGCGGTATCTCTCCGACGAACTGACGATCTCTTACGGCCTGATCCCGCGCACCAACCGGGGGATCTTTGCGATCAACGAGCTGCCGGACTTGGCAGAGCGGATCCAGGTCGGCTTGCTCAACATCATGGAGGAGCGCGACGTCCAGATCCGGGGGTACAAGATTCGCCTGCCGCTGGATGTCTTCGTCGTCGCCTCGGCGAACCCGGAGGACTACACGAACCGGGGCCGGATCATCACCCCGCTCAAGGACCGCTACGGCTCTCAGATCCGGACCCACTACCCGGAGACGATCGAGCTGGAGATGGACATCATGGACCAGGAGCGGTCCGTCTTCGCGACAGACGGCATCCAGGTCACGGTGCCCGCCTTCATGAAGGAGATTGTGGCGGAGGTGACCCACGGGGCCCGGCGCTCCCACGACGTCTCCCAGCGCTCCGGCGTTTCGGTCCGGATGAGCGTCGCCAACTACGAGAACCTGGTCTCCAATGCCACCCGCCGCTCGATCCGGCTCGGGGAGAAGCAGGCCGCGCCGCGGGTCTCGGACCTGGACGGGCTGCTTGCCTCCACCACCGGCAAGATCGAGCTGGAGGGGATGGGCGAGGTGCGCGAGGAGCAGGTGGTTGACAAGCTAATCCAGGGCGCGATCGTGACGGTCTTCAACCGCCACTTCTCCGTCCGCCAGTTCGACCGCCTGGTCCTGGCCTTTGACAACGGGCTGGCGGTTGAGGCCTCCGACATGATGCCGTCGATGGACTACGTGAAGCAGCTCAGCCACCTGGAGGGGATGAGCGAGGCGGTCGGCAAGCTGGGGGTCGGTGGCAACCTCGCGGCGGTCGCGTCCGCCGTCGAGTTCGTGCTGGAAGGGCTTCACCTCAATCGGCGGTTGAACAAGGACGCTGGCCGCGGACCCGCGCGGTATCACCGGTAGGACGGAGTCGAGCGGGTCGGGGAGTCGGGCAGTCAGATCGGGGGGAGGAAGACTCTGGTTCTTTCCGTCGGTTGGACGATCCGGAGGACGGCCCTTTGGGAGGCCCTGGGAGAAGGGCGCAGCAAGCAGCGCCCCTACCAGTACCAGCCGTCTGACTTTCCGACACCCCGAGCCGCTCGACTCCCCGGCTCCCCGACTTCCCGCCTCCTCGGCTCGTGAAGGATGCTCCTATGCCCCCCTTCCGCTTCGGCGCCCGCTACTCTCGCTGGGACGGCACGCAGCAGATCAGCCCCCTCGATGCGGACGAGCTGATGCGGGCCCTCTCCGATGATTTGATGCAGAACGGCGACCTCGACCTCGCGCTGCAGCGGCTCTTCCGCTGGGGCTTCGAGCGCGGCGACGGCGAGCATGTGCCGGGGCTGCGCGAGATGCTCCAGCGGCTCAAGGAGCGGCGCCAGGATCAGCTTTCGCGTTACGACCTAGGCTCTGTACTGGAAGACGTGCAGCGGGAGTTGCGCGAGATCGTTGCCGCGGAGCGGTCCGGGATCGAGAACCGGCTGGAGGAAGGGCGCCAGCGCCTCGAGGGCCGCGCCGCTTCCTCTGAGCCGGGCGCCAAGGAGGGCGACGAGGGCGAGCCGGGGGCCCGTTCCGGAGGAGAACGGTCTGAGGGGACGTCGGCGCAGGCGGCCGGGACATCAGAGCAGGCCGGGGGCGAGGGGCGGGGATCCGGCGAGCGCGGCTCCGACTCGGGCGGTAGCCGCGAGCCGTACGATGCGGACTTGCACAAGCTTTTGGAGCAGATGGCGGCGCGGAAGCTCGATCAGCTTGGTCGGCTCCCGGACGACCCGGGCGGCATGATCCGCGAGTTGCACGAATACGAGTTCATGGACCCGGAGGCGCGGCGCCGGTTCCAGGAGTTGCTGGCGATGCTCCAGCAGCAGGTGCTCCAGTCGACGTTCCAGGGCATGCAGCAGGCGCTCGGCCAGATGACCCCCGAGGACATCGGCGAGATGCGCCAGATGATGCGCGACCTCAACGAGATGCTGGAAGCGCGGCAGCGGGGCGAGGATCCGAACTTCTCGGAGTTCATGCACAAGTGGGGGCACTTCTTCGGCCCCGGCATCGAGAACCTGGATCAGCTGCTGGAGCACATGCAGCGGCAGATGGCGGCGATGCAGCAGCTCATGGAAAGCATGACCCCCGAGCAGCGCGGGCAGCTGGAGGGGATGGTCCAGGCGATCATGCAGGACGAGGGCCTGCAGCAGGAGATGGGACGCCTGGGCCAGAACATCGGTCAGATGCTACCGCCTGATCAGTGGCGCAACCGGTTCCGCTTCTCCGGCGACGAATCCCTGAGCTTGTCCGAGGCGATGCGGATGATGGACCGGCTCAAGGAGTTCGATGAGCTGGAGGGACAACTCCGTGATGTCCAGGACTGGACCGACCTCGCGCGGCTGGACGACGACAAGGTGCGTGACCTCCTGGGAGACGAGGGGCGCGAGCAGATGGACCAGCTCTCGAACCTGGCCAAGCTGCTGGAGGACGCCGGCTACGTCAAGAAGACCCGCCGCGGTTACGAGCTGACCCCGCAGGGCGTCCGCAAGATCGGCGAGAAAGCCCTCACCGATATCTTCCAGGATCTCAAGAAGGACCGCCTTGGCCAACACGACCTGCGGCAGAGCGGCGGCGCTGGGGAGCGGACCGATGTCACCAAGGAGTACGAGTTCGGGGATCCCTTCCTGCTCGATCTGCCGAAGACGGTGATGAACGCGGTGCAGCGAGGCGGCGCCGGGGCACCGGTGCGGCTGAACCCACGGGACTTCGAGGTCTACCGCACCGAGTACTCCACCCGCACGGCGACGGTGCTGATGGTCGATATGAGCCGGTCGATGCTCTACAACGGCTGCTTCACGGCGGCCAAGAAGGTCGCACTGGCGCTCGATTCGTTGATCCGCTCCAAGTACCCGCGGGACCAGTTCAACATCGTCGGATTCCACTCGCGGGCGCAGGAGCTGAAGCCGGCCGAGCTGCCGATGCTGGACTGGAACGAGTACACCTACGGCACCAACATGCAGCACGGGTTCCAGCTTGCGCGCCAACTGCTCGGGCGGAGCAAAGGGAGCAACCGGCAGATCATCGTGGTCACCGACGGGGAACCGACTGCTTACCTTGATGGGTTGCAGGTCCGCTTCAGCTACCCGCCGACGCCGAGGACGCTGGAGGAGACGCTGAAGGAGGTGGTCCGCTGCACGCGTGATGGGATCACCATCAACACCTTCATGCTGGAGCGCTCCCCATACATGGTGCAGTTCATCAACGACCTGATGAAGATCAACACCGGACGCGTCTTTGTGGCGACCCCTGACCGCCTGGGTGAGTACATCCTGGTCGACTACGTGGCCAACAAGCGGAAGTGGATCGGGTAGCCATCGAACGGGGAATGTCATCGCGAGTCAGCGGATCGCCGTTTGGGCGTTACAGGGACCTCTGGCCGGGATTGGCAGCGTTGGCGCGGCGGCGGCCATTCTGTTCTCGTAGCCGCTCTGGTGCCATGGCGTCATGGATTGCTGCCGTCGATCTGCGTCCTGGTCTGCCCCCACGACCGTCTGCCCATTGGTTCCTTCATAGGCTTTAAAGAACGTCCTGTGCCCGTCGACGGCATACCGGTGGAGCGCCGGTGGGTTGAGTGTTGCCCGGACTGGAGGGGCCGGTTCGTCTTTACCGGGCTCCGTGGCTCGCCGGACGCAGTGGAGCCCCGGTGTGGCGCTCAGTCAGATAGGGCCGGTGACAGCGATGAACGCCCGGTGTCCCACCAGGACGGTCCTTGACGGGGTCGGACGGGGTCGAACGATCTGCCTCGGCGAGTCCGGCGAAGGTGTCAGTGCGCGGTTTTGGCGCCCTTCCCAGGCGCCGGTCTTGTCCGCCTGAGCTTCCACCGCTAGGGGACGTTGAGGGTTAATCCCCAACGCGCTCTAGTGGGGGCTCCCCTGGGAGCCGGGAAGGCTATGTCTCATCATGGGCGTGCGGACAATTGTTTGGACCGATCGTGTGTGGGAGACATCAATGACCCGGACGCTGATGCTTTGCACACTGCCACTCGTGCTTGGCGCTCTTGGAACGCTGCTGCTGATCAATCTGGCCCCTGTCCTGGGTGACGCCAACGCCGGTCCGCTTGCGGCCGGATTGGTCTTTTTCAGCGGACTGGCGTTCCTGCTCAGCCCCGACTAGAGCGTGTTATGGACTTTGTGGAAGGTGTTTCTCCA
>JADDPH010000072.1 GCA_016781925.1 Sphaerobacteraceae bacterium
GTATCAATGTCCCCGGCAGAGGCCGCGGTTCCCACGGATTGTCGCTACGCCGAGGGTGTGGCGATTCTCATTGACGAGGGCGGTGTGGTGACCGGCCCGGTTGGGACGACCGTTGCTGGGGAGTTGTCCGTCGACGTCACGGTGGGAGCCACGGTGACCGTCTCCGTGGTCGCTGGCACCGGTCCGGAAGGCCAGGTTGCCGTCGCTGATTCGCTCACCATCGCCAACGTTACTGATGGTACTGCCGCCGTGTTCGTCTTCGTGCCTTCGTCGGGCGGCGGAGCTGGCGATGGAGACACCGGTAGTGGTGGGGGTGATCCTGACGGGGAGCCCGGAACTGGAACCGGTGGCAATGGACCGGACGTTGGAAACGAAGAGCCGGCTACCCCTCCTGATGAGACCGGCGAGCCAGGTGATGATTCTGGCACGGATCCAGTGGTGACGGCACCGGACGGTGAGGACGAGTCTGTGGTGGAGAGTGCCGCCGCGAGTCGTCCCACCTCTCCGAGCGGCCTGGTGACGGTTGCCGCGCTGCCCAGCACTGGAGCCGGCCCTGACAGTGGCGTCCGCTCGAGGCCAGTAGTGGTCATGCTGGCTTGGCTGGCAATCATGCTGGTGAGTACGGAAGCCGCAATGCGGTGTCGAATGAACCTGAGGCGCTAACGCACGGTCGCTCCCCGGTTGATCTGTCGATCGGGGAGCGACCGAACGGCACCGCGTCGCCACCTCTTAGGATGACCTGGCGACGCGGCGCGAGGAGTGACGCATGGACCGGAGGCGCATCGTCGAGGAGGATGGGGTCGTCGCGGTCGTCCGTTTGGACGACCTTTCCGACGCGGTGGCCATTGCCCAGGCACTGCTCGAAGGGGGCGTCCGGGCGGTGGAGTTTACCTTTACCAACCGGCGGGCGGCCGAAGCCATCGGCATCGTGAGGGATGCTGTTGGGGATGCAGGCTTCATCGGGGCCGGCACCGTGCTGGATCCTGAGACGGCCCGGGTGGCGATCCTCGCTGGAGCAGAGTACGTCGTGACGCCGACGTTCAAAGCCGAAACAGTTCAGCTCTGCAACCGATACGGGATTCCCACAGTGATCGGTGCCTTGACACCCACGGAGATCCTCACTGCCTGGGAGGCGGGCGCCAGCTATGTGAAGGTCCACCCGGCGAGTCTCGGTGGTTCAAAGTACTTCAAGGATGTGCTCGGGCCGATGCCCCAGGTGAAGCTCGTTCCCTCTGGTGGTGTGACCTTCGACAACGTGACTGAATTCGTGCGCGCTGGAGCGGTGGCAGTTGCACTGGGAAGCAACCTGGTGGATGCCAAGACGGTGGGAACGGGAGATTGGAGTACGATCACTGAGCGAGCCCGAACGCTTCGTGGCCTTGTACGGATGGCGCGGGAAAGGTGAATCGGACGACGTGCGTTACCTGGTCGAGCGCTATCAATGGCAGAGCGACTCAAGTCCCCTCCGCAGCAAGGACGCTAGCCAGCACTGTCCTTGTACGTCCGATGGGTCAACCGTCAAGATCGGCTCGCCCGACGCTTCGCAATTCGGTGACACGCGGCGGCGGCTGCCGTGGTCAGGGCGGCATCGACCATCTCCCGATGAGCCTCGTTGTGGGCCAGGGTCACGCCGCCGAATCCGGACCGAGCTACAGGTACGTTGGCGTCCACCGCTAGCGCCTCCCGCGGGAACAGCGCCCGCACCGACCCGCTCGTCCGGGAGAAAGCGATCTCGTCGCCGCCGATCGCCGCCCGCGGCCAGCCCGGGCCCTCCTGGTTAAGGCGCACCGCTCGCGCCAGATCCCGAACGCTCAGCGTCACAAGACTGATCCGAGGTTCCACGTCTCGAAGCCTCCGGCCCGCATGCCCTCGGCTCGTTGCTCGTTGCGTCTCGCAGACCGTCCTCCACTGGCCGCGTCGGGAGCAAGGTTCGTACCGCGCAGCTGTGCGTTGCTGTGAGTTGCACCCGGCAATGCCTTAAGGGAACGGCAACAAGATCTGGGTCAAGCTGGCCGTGGGCACGCGCCGCGACCTGCTAGCGCACCTTTGCCATCCGCGTCGCTGAGCGGTGCGGCATTCCCCGGTAGGCTTCGAGCCACGACGTCCTGCCTGCCTCCACCCCCAACGCGACGATTCCGTCCGTCGCGGGTCATTGGCAGGCGTGTCGCCCTCGATCGCAGCACCGCGCGGGCCACATCGACCCTGGCTCTGGCCACTCCTCGACCATTCACCGAAATGTGGAGCCGCTGCACCGGCGTCGCCACTTCCGACAGGTCATCGAGCGCTTCGTTGTCCACCCAGTGGCGCCGTCCCGACGTGCCGGGTCACCTCCCGCTCCCTCACCACCCGTACCGCCTCCTGCAGGAACTCCGGGTCCGTCTCTGGCCCCGCCTTGCGCTGAACCTCCGGCAGTGCCACCTTCTCGGGCTCGTCAATGGACCGCTCCTCCTCGCCGGTGCGCACTTACTCCGACGAGCACCACGCGACTACTGCCTTCGACGAAAATCTTCCCCAACCTCACACTCGCTTCGTGACTCTACCCCTGCCGTCGACCGGTAGGTGAAGTTGGTGCCCGGTCAATCCGACCCGAGCGGGCGATGGTACAATAGTGGACATAAAATGAGAACAGTAAAGGCTGCGGTGTACCATGCCCGTTCCGCTTAACGAGCGCCTTTATCGGACCGAAGCCGTGATCCTGAGCCGGATGGACTACGGGGAGGCGGACCGGATTCTCACGGTCTATACGCCGCGCCGGGGCAAGCTGCGTGTGATAGCCAAGGGCGTGCGCCGCCCGAACAGCCGGCTGGGCCCCCATCTAGAGTATTTCACCCGCTGCGAGCTCATGCTGGCGCGTGGACGTGAGCTGGATACCGTGACCGGTGCGGAGACGGTTGATGCCCACCGGCGCCTGCGGACGGACCTTGATGCCTATGGGCACGCCTCCCACATGGTGGAGCTGTTGCTTCGGTTGACGGAGGATCGGGAAGAGAATGAGTCTGCCTTCGCGTTACTCGGCGGTTCGCTGCGTCTGCTCGACGACGGGGTGGATGCCTTCGCGGTGACGCGTCATTTCGAGTTGGCGCTGCTGGCCCTGCTGGGCTACAAGCCCGAGCTCTACCGCTGTGTCGCTTGCGCCGCGGATCTAACCGCTGTTGCAAATGCCCTCAGCAACCGGCAGGGAGGCTTGCTCTGTCCCCTTTGCCGGGGCTCGGATGGCTCCTCTTTTCCGCTCTCAGTCAACGCCCAGAAATACCTCCGCACCCTCGATCGGCATGGCCTTAGCGCCGCTGCAAAGCTGCGGGTCGATGCGGATCTTCGTCATGAGCTGGAAGGGGCGGTAGGCGGTTATCTTCGCCATCTCGCCGAACGCGATCTTGTGAGCCTCAAGGTGTGGCACAGTCTAGCCGAGGGTGGTCTGCCTCAACCGTAAACGCCACGCCATCTCTGGCTGGGGTGGATCCGACAAGCCGAATGCGTCCGTGAGCGGAATGACAGGCCGCTCAGGGTTAGGAGCCTGTCTCGCTCGACGCACCGTCCTCTGCCAGCGGACGACCATGTTCTCCGGCATGAGATGCCCCGTCCGAGCCTCCTTGGAGTTGTAGGTTTTTCTGCTCCTGCGGGGAGAGGGGGGCCGATGCAAGCAAGTCGGGCCGGTGCTGGGCCGTCCGCGCGATCGCTTGTTGGCGGCGCCAGGCGGCGATGTTGGCGTGGTGACCGCTCAGGAGGATCTCCGGCACCGTGAGGCCGCGAAAGACCGCGGGACGCGTGTAGTGCGGGTACTCGACCAGGCCTTCACCGTGGGACTCCTCAGCGATCGAGGTGGCATTAATCACCCCTGGGACCAGCCGGGCGACCGCGTCCACCACCACCATCGCTGCCAACTCGCCGCCGGTCAGCACGTAATCGCCGATGGAGATCGGATCGGCACCCAAAATCTCTGCCGCTCGCTCGTCAACCCCTTCGTAGTGGCCGCAGAGAAGGGCGATCCGTCGGTGTGTCGCGAACTCGCGGGCGATCTCTTGCCGAAAAAGGCGGCCACTGGCCGACATGAGTGCCACATGCGTTGTAGCGAGATCCTCCTGGAGGACGTCCTCGACGGCCGCAACGAGAGGAGGAGCGGACATCACCATGCCGGCGCCGCCGCCGTAGGGAGTATCGTCGGCCGTCCGGTGACGATTGACCGTCCAGTCTCTGATGTCGTGGACGCGAATGTCTATGTGACCCCTGTCGCGTGCTCGCCGGAGAATGCTGACATCGAACGGTCCCGCAAACATCGCTGGAAAGAGGGTGAAGATGTCGAAGCGAAGGTTCGGAGCGCCAGGACCCGCGGAGGTGTCCGATGTCTCGTTGGCTTGAATCATCCGACGCCTGCGGATGACGGGGGATGTGCCAAGCCAACGGTCTCATTGGTGGCGTCGAGCAGGGACAGGAGCGGTCCAGCGGCTCCATGCAGACTCGGGAGGATCAGGTCGGCCGGTTCACCGGGCGTAACCGGCTGCTGGCCCTGGTACCAGGCGGTTTTCATCCCCGCCCGACGTGCGCCTTGGACGTCAAACCGGAACGAGTCGCCCACATGCACGGACCGTTCAGCTGTCGCCCCAAGTGCCCCGAGGGCCACAGCATAAATTTCGGGCCTCGACTTGTAGAACCCCGCGCTTGCTGATGTTGTGATGCTGCCAAATGCGGCGTCCAAGCCGATATGCTGTACTGCCCAATCGACGAACGGGTGGTGGACCGCACTTGAAACAACCCCGAGGGGAACGCCAGAAGCCGCCAGCTCCCGGACGGTCTCGACCGCACCTGGGACTGGACGAACGTCGGCGAGGCAATCACGCATCAGGATCTCGACCCCCTCGGCGATCTCCTCCTTATCCGCCATCACGTTGAGTTCGCCAAGGACGTGCGCCAGTCCCTCCTCTGCGGACATCTCCTCCCCGTGCTTGATGACCTCTTGGCGCAGGGCACGGTAGGTGATGCGCGCGGCGATCTCCAGGCCTGGGTCTACGGCAAGCACGCCATCCTGACTCTTCCAGCGAAGAAAGGCGGGCACCAGCTCATGGACCTCAAGGTCGAACCAGCGGTCGCAGGTCGCGAGCGTATTATGGAAATCGAAGGTGATCGCGGACCCGCTCAACCTTTTGCCTACCCTCCCGTGTCTCCAAGGAGGCGGACCGCGCGACCTCAACCAGCGGGATCTGGCTAACAAGCCGCAGAAACGCCGGTTCGGTAGTGCTAGTCGCCCCCAACCGCCGCGAGACGTCGCTCTGGCACGGCCATTCGCTGGGCCTGGGACCGTTCGAACGCCGCGACGACTTCCGGATCGAACTGCCGCCCGGCCTGCTTCCGAAGTTCTGCCATCGCGGTGCTGCTGCTCAACGCCTTACGGTAAACGCGGTCCGACGTCATGGCATCGTAGGCGTCGGCCACCGCAATGATGCGTGAACCTAACGGAATCGCCTCCTCGCGCAGGCCGTCCGGGTAGCCCTCTCCATTCCACCATTCGTGGTGGTGTCGAATGATTGCCGCGGACGCCTCATACATGCTGAGGTGCGAGACGATGTCGGCACCAATAACCGCATGCTGCTGCATCTCCAGACGCTCGCTCGGGTCAAGCGCGGCCGGCTTTTTGAGGGCAATATCTCTCGTTCCCACCTTACCAAGGTCGTGGATACGGGCCGCAGCGAGGATCGCCTCGCCCATCGATAGCGGCACGTGCGGAACCTCGCTGAGTACATCCTGCACATAGGCGGTAACCCGAATGGAGTGTCGGTAGGTATAGGGGTCCCGCCGCTCAACCGCGTCGGCTAGTCCTTCCATCGCCTCTTGGGTTTGCTGCTCAACTTTACGGAGCGTCCGGACGGCGACATGAGGTCCAGCCAACGGGATGATGAAGAGAAGAATGCCAAGCGGATTCTCATTCGCTACCACTGGAATTAATATTGCAAGAGGAGGGAGCGTTGCCAGCTCAATGATGAAGCCATCTCGATTCTTATTCCAGATTTCCCACGCAGACGCAGATTGAATTGGCGCCACGACGACGGCTAAGATCCAGCTGTTTGCAACTGCATAGACGAGGGCAGCCACGAAAGTAGCTCCCACGTTCTGGATTGGGCTCAATGGGGTGCCCGGTTCCGCAAGCAGCTGATACGTCTGGGTAGCGAAGAGCGTCGATATCCCAATATTGGTGACATTAACGATGGCCTGGACTGGATTCCGGCGATCGATAATCTCAGTGCATGCGGTCGCGACAATGACCAGGAGGGTTCCGTTCAGCGGCCCTAATGTCAAACCTGATGACAAGGCCAGGATGGCACCGACCGAGAGGGTAAAGGTGGCAGCGTGGATGAAGTGGATATCCAGGTGTTCGACCACCAGGATCATCACAAACAAGATCGCGGCGATTCCAATGTCTCGCGAACTCCACTGCCAACCTTCCACCGCGAGCGTAGCGACGAACGCGGCGACCGTCGCAGCCGACAGCACGACCGTGTAGGCACGGGTTGCCAGCGGAACACCGCCCATTAGCCCATCAACTTCCTTCTACAGCTTAGCCAGGGGCACTCGGTCAGGGTCGCGCCTGCACCGATTCTCCGGTCCGCAGTCGCTTAGTGCTTAGGATTATAGATGTTGACCCAACTCTCTGCTGTATTGCCAAACAGGGAAAATTCCTGGCATGGGACCAGACGGACGCATTGAGCTGCATCCTGCGCAGCGCAGATGTGGAACGAGCTGGCGACAGTGATCTCGGTCCAAGGACAGCTTCGGTAAGCTGCATGTTCGTGCCCTTGCTGGATACTGCTGACTTCGGGGTCCGCAGGGACCTCACGGTATTCCGGCAATCATCATCAGGTCACTGCGTCCGAATATCTCCAGGGCGGTCTAGGTCCACTTCATGTTCTTCCACTTCATCATGAGCCTCCTTTCTGGATACGTGCGTTCCAAACTCCACCCCTGCCGGTATTTACTGTCCATTGGTCTTGAACACTGGTGCGGCCCATGAGAAAGGCTGCGATGGCAATTCGTGTGTACCATCGCTGTTCATTGGGCGGATCTGCAGAATAAAGCTGCAGTTCGCCTGATGTCAATGAGACGAATGGGTCATCCGGCCGGATATGATCGAGGCGACGATCTTGGTGCTACTCTGACGGGTGCCACAACTTGAACCTTCGCTCAAGTCACGTGTGTCAACAGGGCGCCTTATCGAAGACCGGGAGCAAGGATACACGGTGAGTTTGGCAGTCGATCTCGCGGTGGCGAAGACGACGAAATATGCCACGAGGGAGAGTGGAGACACCGTCGAGGTGATCGAGCGTCCAACGGGCGGCGTCTCGGTGGTTACCGTGGATGGGCAGGGCAGCGGCCGAGCGGCCAAGACGTTGAGCCTCCTCGTGACGGCGAAGGCGGTCGCCTTGCTGAAGGACGGGGTCCGGGACGGCGCGGTCGCACGCGCCGTTCACGACCACCTGTTCGCGTTCCGGGGCGGGCAGGTCTCCGCGACGTTGGACATCCTCTCCGTGGACGCGGCCGCGCAAACCGTCTTGCTCACCCGAAACGCGGTCACCCCGGCGGTGGCTGGACATCTTGGCGCCCTTGAGACGGTTCCGGTTTCCTCCGGGCCGATCGGACGCTATCTTCGCACGAGGCCCCAGGTTGTCGAGTGGCCGATGGTTGACGGCTGGTTTGTGGTCACCGTCACCGACGGGATCGCAGCGGCGGGAGAGCGCAGTGGCGGCGGTCCCTTCGACGTGCTGGCGTTTCTGCGTCGGTCCGCACTCGGTGCCTGCTCCGCCGTTGAGGTGGCCGACTTGATTCTGCAGGAGGCCATCCGGCGGGACGCCGGGAAGCCCGGAGATGACCTTACCGTGGTAGCGCTTGCGCTTCACCAACACGAAGGGCATCCGTTGATCCGCCGGCTGTCGCTCGCCGTGCCGCTCCCATAATACCGTGATGAGGGTCGGCGCCTTTCCCACTGTTCCATTTCGGCGAGATTGGAAAATCGTGGTGGTCGGGCCGTGTGCCTCTGGAAAGACGACGCTGGTTCGTGGCCTTCGCCGGCTGGGCTATGACGCCCATGTCTGCGGCCAGGAACACAGTGAGATCGCGTCCCTCTGGCGCCACACGGCGCCGGACCTGGTGATTGCCCTTGACGTGGATTTGACGACGATCCGTGATCGCCGCGGGGCCGACTGGCCGGAGGAGATTTACCGGCTGCAGCAGCGTCGCCTTGCGGCTGCCCGGGCGGCCGCAGCCTTGATCCTCGACACGTCGATCCTAAGTCCAGACGAGATGCTTGAGGCCGTGGACCGCCGGCTTCGCGAAGCTCAGCTGGCTTCCGACTGAGTGAGCCCCAAAAGACGGAGCCTTGAGGGACCTCCGCCATCACGTCGGGAAAAGGGTTGCCCGATGCCCTGCTGTTGGGTCAACCCATGACGCTCCCGGGCCATCTCTTTTCTCGCTCATAGGAGGCGCTGCAGCCGTCTACTGGCTCGCGACAATCGCTTTCGGTTTGTCTGGGCACGGAAGGGCCACTAGAATCCGCCCATGGCACGACTTCCCTGGGCAACGAGGACGCTTCGCGGGCTGGTCATCGTCGGCGTGATGCTGGGATCACCGGCGTGGGCGCTGCTGGGTCTTGGGGAAAGCTCTGGCGCCTCCCCGGGCGCAACGGCTGGCATCAGCACCCTTCTCGCAGCCGATGGAACTCCCGTCACGGGCGACCACGTGGTGATCGAAGCTCGGGACGAGCCGATCGTGGCGAATCCGACCGGTGACCAGGTGCTTCGTCTCGCCGGGCCAGTGAACGGTCCTGCCTCTCTAGATCCGTCCCTCGCCCGGGATATTCCTACAGCTTTTCTCGCCCGCCAGGTCTTTCGTGGGCTCACCCGCTTGGATGGCGATCTTGAACCCGTGCCGGAGTTGGCGGAGCGGATCGAGATCGCTCCGAATGGCCTGGATTACACCTTCGTCCTCCGTGACGACGCCACGTTCCAAGATGGCCGATTGGTAGCGGCTGAGGATGTCGTCTTCTCGTTGACTCATGCCCTTGATCCCGACACGGCAGGTGGCGAAGCTGCCCTCCTTGGCGGCCCCACCTACCTGCTGGACATCGCGGGGGCGGAAGATGTCGTGAGCGGCCGGAGCGACCGGCTCACTGGTCTCCGCGCGCTGGACACCCGGACCGTTGCCATCCGCCTGACAGCGCCTCGGGCGACGTTCCTCATGAAGCTCGCCGCCGCACCAGCTGCGATCATCGACCGACGCGATGTCGCCCGCGGCGAAGCATGGTGGCGGTCGCCGAACGGGACTGGGCCGTTCAAGGTCGTGGAATGGGAGCCGGGGGAGCGCCTGGTGCTGGGCCGGTCGGACCATTTCTTCGCTGGTGCCCCGGCCTTGGAAAGGATCGAGATCCGCCTCGGTACGAACGCCTTCCAACCCTTTAACCTGTACCAGGACGATCAAATCGACATTGAGACGGTACCTCAGGATGCGATCGACCGGGTGCTGGACCCGGAGAGTCTGCTGCGCGACGAGGTGGTCCAGACACCGGTCTTCGCCCTCTATTACGTCGCCTTTCGGATCGACAGTCCCCCGATGGACGACATCCACGTGCGCCGGGCGATCCAGTTGGCCTTCCCGCGTGTTAAGGTCGCGGAGGCTTCGCTGAATGGGCACGCGGGAGAGGCCGACGGTCTCATCCCAGACGGTATGCTCGGGCGGGTGTGGTCCCCGACGGTCCCGCCTTTCGACCCGGCCGCAGCCGAGCGCGAGATTGCCGCATCCAAGTACCGATCTGCCATGGCGATGCCCACCCTCACGATCTACAGTGCGGGGGGAGGGCCGGCAGAGGCCCTGCGGGACGTCCTACAGGAGAGCCTGGGGCTGGACGTTGAGGTCGTGTCCCTCGACTGGCCCCAGTTCCTGGATGGACTCGCCCGCCGCGCCTTGCCGGCCTACGGCCTCTACTGGATGGCCGACTACCCCGACCCGGAAAGCTTGCTTTGGACTCTCTTCGGGGCCGACAGCCCCGACAACTACGTGGATTACCGAAGCCCCATCTTCGACGGCTTGCTCCGAGAGGCGGCGGCCGAGCCCGACGCCGAGCGCCGCGCCGATCTCTATCAGCAAGCTCAGCAGGCACTCCTGAACGACTACGTGATCCTCCCCATGTACGACGACATCGCCTTCACCCTGGCGAAGCCGGAGGTTAAGGGCCTTGAGGTGACACCCCTTGGCATCCTCCGCCTCGAAACCGTCTGGCTGGAGCGATAGCGGTGGCCCTAGAGGCGGGGCCGGGGCGGCCACGGCGGACCGGGCCGCCGGAGGTTCGGGTCCTGACGAGCGAGGATGTCCCGTTGCTTCGCCTCGGCTGGCACAACCGGTTGGATGCGCATGAGGCCCAGCGGTTGGTGACCAGCTATCCAGGACGCTCCGTCTGGATCCCGGACAGCCGGGAGTTCGCGCTGGTCGGTCCTTGGCGACACCGTGACGAGGTGGCGGCCATCCAGGAGCTGTCAGCGATCCGTCGCGTGGACGCGGTGATGCAAGCCGTGGTTTCCAACTGCCGCGACGCCGGCGCGGCCGTCGTGCTTATGACGGAGTTGACAGAGCGCCGGCGCCCCGCCTTTTACGAGCGCATTGGGTTTCAACCCCTTGAAGAGGTGATTACCTACGAGTTGGAGCTGCACTTCGATCATCCGATCGCGGCGGCGCCACTCACGTTCGTGCCGGTTCATACGTCGGACGAAGCGGGCATGGCGGAGCTCCTCCGGCTCGATCAGGCGGCGTTTCCCTGGCTCTGGTGGAACAGTGACCTTGAGTTCCGCGCCTACGCCTCCACCCCGGGGGTCGATTTGTACCTTGGGCTGCTCGACGGTCGCCCTGTCTCCTACGTCGGCACGACATCCTATGCCGGCTGGGGGCACTTGGACCGAATCGCCGTGGATCCGGCGGTCCAGGGATCGGGGTGGGGCAAGCGATCATTGGCGTTTGCGATGAGCCTGCTCGCAGCGCGGGGCGCCCGGCGAATCGGACTAAGTACCCAACGAGACAACCTTCGGTCCCAACGCCTCTATGAGGGAGTCGGCTTCCGCCGCTCCCGGGGCAACGACTACCGGCTCTATGGCGTCGTGCTTCGCCAGCCCGAGCCAGGCAACCTTGACACGACCGCATGACGATCAGGAGCAGAACACTCAATGGGTAGTAGCTTCGGGCACATCTTCAAGCTGACGACATGGGGGGAGTCCCACGGCCCAGCGCTGGGGGTTGTCATCGAGGGGTGTCCGGCCGGCATTCCACTCACCGTTGCAGACGTGCAACGCCAGCTCGACCGGCGGCGAGTCGGCCAGAGCGCTGTGACCTCTCCTCGCAACGAAGCAGACCGCGCTGAGTTGCTCTCTGGAGTGTTCGAAGGGGTGACGACGGGCGCGCCTATCTCACTCATCACATACAACAAGGATGTGGACTCCTCAAAGTATGAAAATCTGCGGGATGTCTTCCGCCCCGGACATGCCGACTATACCTACTGGGCAAAGTACGGCCATCGGGACCACCGGGGTGGGGGCCGCTCGTCGGCCAGGGAGACGTGGGGCCGAGTGGCGGCCGGTGCCATTGCCCGGAAGATCCTTGCCTCCGTCGGGGCAGAGGTATTCGGATTCACCCGGGAACTGGGCGGCATCGTGGCGGAAACGTTCGACCGGGACGAGATCGAACGCAACGTGGTGCGTTGTCCCGATCCGGTGGCGGCGGGGCGGATGGTCGAAGCGATTGAGCGAGCGAAGTCCGAGAAGGACAGCCTGGGCGGCATCGTCGAGATTTGCGCGGCCGGTGTGCCGGTGGGCCTGGGGGAGCCGACCTTCGACAAGCTCGACGCCTTGATTGGGCAGGCCATGCTGAGCATCCCAGCGGTGAAAGGCGTGGAGTTGGGTGAAGGGTTCGGGGTCGTTCGCTCCCGTGGATCCCAGGCGAACGATGCTTTCTACGCCGAAGGGGGTCGCGTCCGGACGCGCACCAACAATGCCGGTGGGACCCTCGGCGGCATCTCCAGTGGTGAGGACATCATTGTCCGGATCGCGGTCAAGCCGACCTCCTCCGTCGCCCGGCCCCAGCAGACTGTCGACACGTCGCTCCGGGCCCGCTCGATCACGGTCGAGGGGCGGCACGATCCTTCCGTGCTGCCCCGGGCGGTGCCGGTCGCGGAAGCCATGCTGGCGATCGTCCTCGCGGATCTCCTGCTGCGGGATCGCGCATCTCGCATCGCCTGGAACGGAGCCGCAGAACCTTAGGTCGTCCCGCTCTCCCGCTCTTCACCGCGTTGGCCCGAAGGTTGAAACTGGTGGAACTGGTTGCATCGGCCAGGGAGCTGGCGTTCAGTCAGAGGGGCGAGGTCGGCTCGGTGAGACAGGGACGGGAGGGTGTGCCGGGTCGCCGCGCTATCCGGATGTCACTTCGGCCGTGACGATGAGGCGCTCAGAGGCGTCATCGAAGGGGTCCAATTCGTAGCTCCCGTAGACCTGCCACTCGGCGAAGCCGGCGACCTCCAACATCAGCTCCAGCTCCGATCGATGGACGTAGCGCATCGGGTAGCCCGTGGCGACGCGACGGAGCGTCCCGTCAGGAGCGGTCCGGTCATACCAGAGATCGGTCTCGATCCTCTGGAGGGCAGGCAAGACGCGTCGCGCGGCCAGTTTGTCCACCCTGGTGCCGTCATCAAGCGTCCAGGCGCCTTCGTGAATGACCGATTGGTCGAGAGCGCGGAGCGCATCCGGTGTCGGATTCAGGAGATCAAGGACGAGCTGGCCGCGCGGGTCGAGCGCATGGCGGATGGAGGTGAGGGCGGCCCGCTGCTCTGTAACGGTCGTGAGGTGCATCAGGCCGTTGAGCGCGACGATGGCGATCCCGAATGGACCCCCGGCTGCCTGGTCCGCCTCGGTCATCGAACCCTCGTGCAGCGTCACTAGATCGGCGACCCCCGCTTCGCTGGCGTAGTGCCGCGTGCGATCCAGCATCGGGACCGACCTATCAATCCCGGTGACGCGATGTCCGGCTTCCGCGAGAGGTACGAGGAGACGGCCACTGCCGCAGCCCAGCTCCAGCACGGGATCGCCGGTCACGAGGGCCAGGTTGAGGTAGAGGTCTAAGTCTTCCTCGTAGCCAGCGTGCTCCAGGTCGTAGAAGTCGACAATTGCGGCGTAGGGATCCCTCGGCAAGGGTTGATGGGTCATGGCTTGATTGTACCCGGATCAAGCTGCCGCCTGGTTCGGACCACTCGGCTCGTG